>CACYWZ010000003.1 GCA_902778325.1 uncultured Spirochaetaceae bacterium | reverse complement strand
ATGAAAAAGTTGAGTTTGCTTCCTTTTTAAAAAAGGAGACAAAATTCAAGTTGACATTGCTTCCTTTTTTGCCAGGCTTCAATACTCATTCAATAAATCACTTCCTTTTTCGTCAGGCTTCAATGCTCATTTCAGATTTCGTTTTTTTTGGCTTCCGCCCTCGTTTTCAGTTTTCAAAAAGGCACAAAAAAACGCCCCGATATTCTCGGAGCGCTTTTCGTTTGTTTTTAGTGCATAAAACATCAGTCAAAATCAATATCTTTCTCACAGAAACGGATATATTCTCTCAAGTACTTTACAGGGAAAGGTAAAACAGTATACTGCCCATTTCTCACAAACTCAACTGTAAGCATATGTGCAAATTCATCAAAAAGAATCTTTCCGTCAAGATTTATTCCCTCTTTATTCCACGGAATCACATCATAAATTCTGCATGTAGTTGCTAGTGATAATTGAACTGAATTTTTTTTCTTTCCAACGAAATATTTGAAAATTCCATTTAATTCCGTCGATTTTATCCATAAAAATGAATTGAAATTCTTATATGCATTTTTTCCTCGTAATTGTTCATGCAAAAGAATTCCTTTTGAAAGTTTTACCCATTCATTAAACTCTTGAACAATCTTTTTTCTGTATAGAGATTTATTTTTGTCTTCATAGTTGCGAAAAATATCAGAGTATGAAATTCTGTTGCTACAACAGCTTTCAATATTTTCCAAAATCTTTTTTAAAGGTTCTTTTTCTTCTTCTGAGAAATTTCTTGATTTCGCAAATTCGTTGATATAATCTTTTAATTCATTTTTTTCAATAGTTTTTTTATTATCAGACAAATCAAGTTCCTTTGAAATGTTCTCAATATTCGGAAGAGTAAATTGTCCAGTTCCGCAAATTACATTGATTTCATCAATATTGTTATAGATAATAGATTCTACACATGTGTTTTTATTCTTATTACCCTCATTGTAATGACTGAAAACATAATCAATACATTTCCATTCTTCTGTTGCTTCAGAAAATTTCTTTGTATCAAAAGTTTCAATAGACAATTTTCCAGTTTTGGTGATATTTAACTTATAATATGTAAATGAATACGGCTTTGTTCCTTGTCCAGTTCCACAACAAACAAAATTCCATTCTTTAGATTCTCTCCAATTTGTAATAGAAATTTGTCTATCGTATATATCTCCTTTTATAATCAACTCCTGTATAGATTTCTGTAAAATATCTTTTTTATACTTGATCTCAAAATTCTCTACGGTTATGTGCTGAATAATATCATCGCTTGAGAAAAAATTATGCTGGTCTAATTTTATATTCAATTCATCTGCTTTGGGAGTGTAATAATCACTGTCTTTCTCGTGAATGATTTCAATAACGTATTTCCCCTGCTCACGAACTTTAGAGATTTTTTGTACATTATAATTCTTCTTTAAAAAGTCACAAATAAGCTTTCTTTTCGCTTTTGAGTCGGCATCTTTTATTGTATCAACAACACAAATGCCTCTGTTTTGCAAAAATACTGCATAATCTTTATTTTCATAATCATTCAAAGGCTCTTCATATGAATTATATTCATAGATTGGTATTTGAGATATTTGTATAAAATTTCCGATTTTTTCTTTTGTATCTTTTAAGAAACTTGCGATTTTTCCAACTTTTGAATTAGAAAAGTTAGTATTCGATGAAAAATCAAGAAATTTTGTTCTATCTTTATTTCTTGACAATACACCTTCATCATAGAACTTTAAATCTTTATCAGTATCAGATTTCAAAGCATGTCTAAATTCTCCTGTCTTTGTATCAAAAGTATAATTCTTCTTTGTATTTCTATGATACTTTTTAAGAGCATTATATTCAGAAAATGTTTTAATTTCTGCCTGCAAAGCTATAATCATACTTGCTTGACTTGGCTTATAAAACCTAAGTTTTAACATTTTAATCGACTTTGAATTTTCATTTCTATCAAAAGTATAAAATAAAGAGCCTGTAATATTATTATAAGAGAACTTATCTCTTTTTCTGTTCTTTAGAGAATTAACTAAAAGTTGTGCTAATTCAACATCTTGTATATTTTTATGACTATCTTTATCTGTATCAAATAAATCAACTTCATTCACAATCGAAGTATCATCTATTTCTTGTACTGAAGTTCTAAACTCATTAAAAGATATCGAAGCTTTATTAAACATAGCAAACCAGCGATTGCTATTATAATACGCAACAGATTGAGCTTTAAATTTATCAACTGCAATATCAAGCACGTTTGTCTTGAAAAAAGATTCTTTTGTTCCTATTTGGAAAATCGTATATTGTTCAGCAACATTCTCCCTGTTAATATGAATATCAAAATTATTTGTATAAATAGGATATTTGTTCTGAGCAAAATTATTTTTCATTTATCATATCCTCTGCAATCTTTTTTATAGCTTTTTCGTTAACCGTTCCATTATCATCGATAAGATATGGAATCTCTACAATACTGCCGATTTGCTTTATTTCATAATCGGCTTCTTTTAGAATGTTTATCACATACGCTTTTTTGCCACCAATTTTTTCCAGCTTGTTAGCAATATGCTTTATATAACTCTCTTTTCCTATGAGCAAAGCTGTTTTCCAGTGCTTGAAATCAATATAAATCCCGTCTTTAAGCTCAAAATCAAAGAACTCAAAATAATCAGGATTTGTAATTTCTTTTATCTCTGTATTCAATTCTTTATCAAGAACAAACTTACCTGTAACTTCTCCTAATGCACCTTTATAGATATTGTTAAACAACACAGGGCAAAGAATAAAATCTTCATTTCCAAATTCTGTTGCAAATCCTCTTTGCTCAAAAAATTGTTTTAGCCCCTTATATGTGAAAAGCTTTTTCAATCTTGCAGAGTCTTCACTTACAATCATAGGCATATAATCATCGTCAAGCTCTTTTTTGAACTCTGAATAATCTTGGAACAAGTTTATTTTTATCTCTTGGAAATCGCCTCTTTGTGCATAATGATAAACAGATTTATTTTCATAATTCGGAATGTAAAAATTCTTTACAATGTCGTTTGTATCAAAAATCTCCTTTGAAGCGGTCGGATATTTCAAAACACATTTTCGAAGCTCTTTCCACAGCTGCATACTTCTGTCTGTCCAATCACGTTGGAGCATTGCCTTTATATAATGATTTGCCAGCTCTGATTTTCTGCAAGCCTCATTTTCAAGTTTAGTTTTTTCACTTGGAAGCGGCTGAGAACATCCCTTTGCAAAATCAAACAATGCTTTTAGTTCTGGATTCATATAATCTGTTTTCACACAGTTTATATCAAGTTTAGAAAGCAAATCATTGTCTGTGTAAATATAGATATTCTCTTTTTTGTTGTTCGTTCTGCAAAGTCTGCCAATAGCTTGAATTACATCCCTCGTAAGTTTTCTTCTTGCACTTGCAGTATTAATAATATCAACAGGATTATAGCAATTCTTTTCTTTTGAATACGCCTTGAAGCCAAATTCAACAAGTTCCTTCAACTCTCTTGGACTGATTTCATTATTCTCATACAGATAGCGTATCTCAAACAAGAATGTCAAAAGCTCTGTCAAATCTTTTTTCTCGCTAAAATTAGTTATTACGTTTGTAACATCACCTAGATAAATTGCGTCAAAATCTTTTTCTTTATCATCACCTCTATCACAGCAAAGAGAAATAATCTTGTCTTTTTCTGTATCTGGAAGTTTGTATTGCAGGTTTTGCCCCGCACCAATTGTTTGATAAGACGAAAATACAAATATTTTCTTTCCAGCAGCAAGATCTTCCAAAACAGAATTCTTTTCCGTTTCAAAGTTTTTGCTCTCAAGCACTCTTATATTAAGTTTTTCCTTATCGTGAACTTCACAATACTGTTCTGAAAAATCTTTGAATATGTTTAAGCCAAACTTCTCATTGTCAGTTTTAGGCAATGCCATATTTAAGCATAGAAAAGATTTTATATCATCATTCTCAATAAATTCTTTTATCACAGAAAAAACATTACAATATCGCCTGAGATAATAATTCTTATTGTTATCTTTGTCTGACAAATCAAGATTGTTCAGCTTTGTTAGCATATTTTGAGCAACATCAGAATCTTCTGCGATAAGCTTCAACCTATCTTTTACAGTTTTATTTTCTACATCTTTATCAACAGATAAAACATTGACTTTTATTTTGCCTGCTTTATACAAAGTCCATTTTTTTTGCTGCTCATCATTTAATCTTTTATATGCGTTTTCAGAAAGCTCTATATAATTCTTTTTTAATTCGTTTTCTAAATAGTCAAGCGAATAATTAGAAAGTACAGAATCTATCTTTGCTGTTGCAGAAAGACCTATAACTTTGCAATAATTCGCCATAAAGAGCAAAATTTTTTCAGGAGTATCATTTTGCTGAATAAAGTGAATTTTTGTTTCTTCATTATGGCTGTCGCTGTCTATAAATTCAAAGAATTTAAAACCTCGATTGTAAAAAGAAACATCTCCAATTATGTCATCAATATTATTATCATTGCGATTTCTCAAAGTCGTAGACTTCACTAAATCTTGCAAAATAGCATTTAAATGCTCATCTTTTATATAATTGTTACAAATTGTCTTTATCGCATTTTCATTTGTAAAGAGTTCTGAAAGTTTAGAGTTTTTCTTTCTTCTTTCATTTTCATCTCTTTCATATACACTTGCCCAACGCTCAACAAATTTTGCAAAAGCATTTAGGAAGCTTGTAATATCTCTAAGTAAGGAATAAATATTTATATCTGTTTCAGTATTCTTATTTTTATTGTAATCACATTTGGTTTCAAAGAAAATACTTACTTTATTATTCTCTTTATCTATAACAGTTCTAATGTAATGACAATTATTCTTCAAATAACTTCTAAATGTGCCATCAAAAAACAAAAAAGCTCTTTTTCTATCAACGTTTTCTGTTTTGTAATTAAAATTAAGCGCATATTTTTCAAAAATCAAATCTGCTTTTTTTTGCAACGACTCAATAGTATCAAGATTCGGCTTGTTTTTTGCATAAGCTCTGTACGGCTCGTAAGAAGTTGTTGTAGGTATATGGTCGTGCAGCTTTGAATGAAGTTCTTTCACTATCTCAAGATAATCATTCTCAGTATTTTTTACTTGTTCTATAAGCGAATCCTGTATTGTTTTCTTTGTTGCATCAAATTCGTCAATAAAAATAATAGCATTTTTCAAATTATCAGCAGAAATAAAATGATAGCTACGCTTTATCAAAGTATCATTTCTTGTTAAAAGTTTCTTTACAGAAAGAAGATATACTTTGTAATCATCAGTAAAAACTGTAGGATAAATCTCTCCTATCCATTTATAACGTTTATCATATCTGATTTTATTTTTTTTCTCTTCATGAGTTCCTTCAATCTTAGAAACAATATCTTTTAAATGTTTTCTAAAAGCACGTTCTGCACTTTCAAGTTGCTTCTCAATTTCAGCTTTATAAATTGGATTTTTATTTTCAAACCCTTTTGAAGTAGCTTCTTTTACAAGATTAAGCAAATATTCGTATTCTTCATTTTTATACTCTTCAGGAACATTTGCATTTTCAAGATTCTCTTTTACAAAGTTAACATTTGCTTTTATCACAAGAACTTCTTTTCTAAAATTGCTATTTTTATTTTCGTTATAGCAGTTTTCTAATTCCTTAATAGGCAAATTCTTTAAAAGAGTAGTTGTAAAATATACTTTCTTTGGATTTTTAGTATTATGAACATAATTATAAATAGCTTGGCAAGCAGAATATGTTTTTCCGCTTCCAGTATTTGGGTCTATTAAAAGAAGACCATTTTCTTCTTTGGCTTTCATAAAATCAGTAATTGATTGTAACATATTTTAATTTTACAATGCTTTGCTATTTTTAGTAAGCAGTTCATCATACATTCATACTTTGCTTTTTTCCGAAAGAGAAATACCAAGAGCCTCCATACTGTAATGCAAAGAAAGCAAGCATAGATTCCGCAACAAGTTCGGAATGTCAAAAAACATCATGCGCAGACAATGAATGAAAAAGTTGAGTTTGCTTCCTTTTTAAAAAAGGAGACAAAATTCAAGTTGACATTGCTTCCTTTTTTGCCAGGCTTCAATACTCATTCAATAAATCGCCTCTTTTTTGCTCAGGCTTCAATACTCATTCAATAAATAACCTCCTTTTTCGTCAGGCTTCAATGCTCATTTCAGATTTCGTTTTTTTTGGAAAAAGTTTCAAAAGACAAAAAAATACCGCAGTTCTCTTTTGAAAGAAAAACTGCGGCTATCTATCGATAAAAAAATTATTTCAAGAACGACAAGTCAATAACATCGCCTGCCTTTATTCCTGCGCGGGAAAAGTAGCCCTGAGGGACTTCTAGCGCGTAGCGGGCGTAGCGCGTGCCTTCGACAGACTCAAGGCTGTATGGTTTCATGTCAAAAATCTCGTTGATTCTGCCGCTCTTGTCGATGTAGGCAATCGAAAGAGGGCTTGGGGTGTTCTTCATCCAAAATCGCAAAATCTGGTCGTTTTCGAACACGAAAAGCATTCCTGTGCCGTCGGGAATATTCTCACGCTCCATAAAACCGTAGTTGCGAGCCTCTGTTGAGCGCGCGATTTCAGCTGTAATCGTAATTTTCTCACCGTTTTTGCATGTTACGACGAGCTCTTTTTTTGGCAAATCAAACTTTTTTGCTTTTGAAAACGACAAAGAAGCACAAAATATCATCAATACAAAAAAAATTTTTTTTGAAAAACCTTTCATCACAGACCTTCAAGGAATTTATCGCGACTTTTTTCGCTCTCGCTTTTTTCGACATTTGACGAATCTTGCAATTTTTTGAACTTCGCGGCATCGACGTATTTTAGCGCAAGTGGCTTTTCAAGGCTCAATATCACGCTGTCAGACTGCCAAACAGATTTATCTGGGCTCAAGGTATCGGGGTTTCCGTATTTTTCACAAAGTTTCTTGAACACTGAACCGTAATCGATTCGAGATGGATTCAAGTTGAGCGTGATTATGTAAAGATTTTTCTCGTAAAACTGAAACCAGCAGCGGTCAAAGAACGACGCAGAAAGCCTTGTGGCATCTGTTTCTATGATGACTTCGCTGTTCGATGGGGAAAGCGACACATCGCGCTCTCCGCGATAGCCAAAATCAGGAACGCTTTTCAGAGCTTTTTTCACGCTGTCAACGTCCATTCCAAGTTTGACATTTCCATAGCCTGTCGGAAGTGTCTCTGCGAAAAGAAGTGCAGAGACGAGGCTGGCAAGGACTGCAATAACAAATCTATTTTTTTGCATACATCTGCTTCCTGAACGTTGCGGCTGTTTCAATAATAGATTTGCAACTTGAAACGACAATTTTGTTCTGTGCATTAAGTTTGAGTCTTGTGTCATTTTTGATTTTCACAAGGCATGTGCGAACAGCACCTGAATCGATAGCGCACATTGCAGCCAAATCCATAATTGTGAATGGAGTCGTGTAAGAAGCATTTCCAATATTGCGGGATTTTTCAAGTTGAAGAGCCAACATATCAACCATTCTGTTGTATGGGTCTGTGAGAAGCGCATTCGAAAGCTGTCTGTTCATTGACCAAATGCGGTCTGCGAGTGTTGTTGTAAGGCGTGCAACAAGCTGCGGCTGAGAAGCAACCATCTTGTCGAAGTTCGCGCGGTTTACGGTCATAAGCTGGCAGTCAGTGTGAGCAACGGCGTTTGCAGAACGTGGCTTGTTTTCAAGAAGCGCCATTTCGCCAAACATATCGCCTTTCTTGAGCATCGCAAGAGTCACTTCGTGGTCATCAACAACTTTGGTGATATGAACTTCACCACTTTGGACGATATACATTTCGTTTCCACCCTGACACTCTGCCATAATCATTGTGTCTTTTGGGTAAGTCTTCAAAAGTTCCGCTGTCGGCTCAAGATGAAGTTGCTCAGCAGGAAGAACGTGAGGTTTCATTCTGGCAAACTTTTTCTTTGCTTTCTCAAAGTTATCACCATTAGGACATGCTTTCAAATAATGGTAAAAGCCAAAGAACGCACAATTCATTTTTCCGATTTCTTCATAATAAGATGCAATCTCAAAAAGATGCTCAGCAGAAGATGAAATATCATTCTTCAACGTGAGCTGTGCAAGCATGCTGTTCAAAGAACGCATTCGCTTTGCAAAGCCTTTTATGATTTTTAGAGCAACTGCAACATTTGACATTATAAGTTCAGGATATTGCTCTCTTTTTACGCTAATACAAATAGTATCTGTTTCAGCAAGAACCGACTCGATTTGAGTATGCTCAGACATACACGGAACAACGCCGATAAAATCGCCCGGTCCAAGAACATACGGAGCTTCTCCAACCTGAGAATTTTCTCGCGAACAGAGAACTTGTCCCTGTCTGATAATATAAATACGGTCGTTCGCCGGATTGCCTTCCATGAGAATGTAGGAACCGCGAGAAAACTTTACCATTGATAGTTGTAACATATATCCCTCTTAACCTAATACTATTTTATCGGTATCTAAAAAATCTGCATAATCACCAAAATATAATTTCTGGCTCTAACAACACATTCTTCTTCTGCTTTACAACAGTTTTTATATAATCAACAAGCGATTTTATATCTTTCTGTGTAGCATTATCCTCATTTATTATTATATTTGCATGCCATGGAGCAATTTTTGCGCCTCCGATTGAAAAACCTTTCAGCCCACATTCATCAATAAGAAGCCCTGCACTAACTCCTTCAGGATTTCTAAAAACACTTCCAGCGCAAGGCTTTTTGAAGTGCCCTTTTGCCTTTCTCTGTTCGATATATGAAAGAGCAATATTTTTAACATCATCATTGCTCTTTGAAACTCGAAGAAATACTGATGTTGCAATCCATTTTTTATCCTGAAACGGACTTTTTTTATACGCCCAATCAGCATCATTCATTTCATAAGTGCCTTTATCTCCGTTTTCTGTCATGTACTCTGCTTTTTTCAGCACTTTTGAAATCGAATTGCCAAAGCAACCTGCATTCATGAAAACAGCGCCCCCAACAGTTCCGGGAAGCCCCGCAAACTCAAGCAAACCAGAAATATTATTTTCAGTACAGAAATTTAAAATCTCTCCCCAACTAGTGCCGCTTGAACATTTTAGAAGCAAATCTCCGTCTTCTCTTTCGGTCAAAACAATATCGCTTTTCAATCTTCTAAGCGATACAACAGGAATATCTACGCCATCGTCAGAAACAACAAGATTGCTTCCGCCACCTAAAACAAAAAATCCAAGTTTTTCAGTAGACAACAATTTCAAAACATAAGCCAACGATTTTTCATCCGCAGGCTCAATTATTAGGCTTGCATTTCCACCAACACGCATTGTTGTACGCTTGTGCATGGGGAAATCAAAAAGCACATCACCTTTGAAATCATCGCAGTCCTTGATATTTTCGCCTATTTCTCGTATTGTGTACACGATACTATTATAAACTAACAATCAAAGAATTTCGAGCAAATTTTCATTAAAATACGGAATTCTAACGATTAAGAGTTTGATAAAAACAACTCATGATAGATACAAAATTTTGTCGGAGGAAATTATGGGATTACGTCTTTACAACACAATGGGACATACGATGCAGGATTTTAAGCCGCTCCGAGAGGGGTTTGCAGGATTTTACGGCTGTGGTCCTACGGTCTATAATTATGCTCATATCGGAAATTTGAGAGCATATGTTTGTTGGGATATTCTTGACCGTACTCTTCATTTCTTGGGATATGAGACAAAGCACGTTATGAACATAACAGACATCGGACATCTTTCAGGTGATTCTGATGACGGCGAAGACAAAATGGTAAAACAAGCAGAAGCGCGTCATCAGAGTGTTCTTGAAATCGCAAAGTTCTACACAGACGCATTTATGGCTGACCTTGACGCTCTCAATATCCGCCACCCTGATGTGATTTGCAAGGCAACAGAGCATGTTAATGATATGATTGAGCTTATCAAGCAGATTGAAGCGAATGGTCACACATATATGGCTGGTGGCAATCTTTACTACGACATCACGACTTATCCTGATTACGGAAAGCTAGCAAATTTGCAACTTGACGAGCAAATTGCAGGAGCAGGAAGACGAAATGTTGTCGTTGTCGATGAGAACAAGCGAAATCCTCACGACTTTGTTTTGTGGTTCACAAAGTCTAAGTTTGAAAATCAGGCGCTTACTTGGGATAGTCCTTGGGGACGAGGTTATCCTGGCTGGCATATCGAGTGCTCTGCTATGAGTATGAAATATCTTGGACGTCATTTTGACATTCACACAGGCGGCATTGACCACGTTCCAATTCATCACACAAACGAAATTGCGCAATCAGAGGGCGCATTTAGTTCAGAGGAGCGAAAGGAAGGACCTTGGGTAAACTATTGGATGCACAATGAATTTTTGCTTCTTGAAGGTGGTAAGATGGCAAAATCATCAGGTCGCTTCATTACTCTTCAGACAGACATGCCAGAGGGAAAAGGTTATTCTCTCAAAAGCAAGGGCTTTGAGCCTCTTGATTATCGTTTCTTCTTGCTTGGTGGGCATTACAGAAAACCGCTTGTTTTTTCAGAAGACGGAATGGAGAGCGCAAAAAACTCTCGTGCGGCTTTGGTTCAGCGCATTGCAAAAGTCTTGAAAGCAGCAAATTTCGATATCAGCAAAGAAAACAACGACGACGAAATTATCACCTTTGAAAAAGCAAAAACACTCGTAAGCGAAAAAGGTGCAGCATTTCTTGAACAATTTGCACAAGCAATTGAAACAGACCTTGCAACACCGAAAGCATTGTCGCTGTTGCAAAAAGCTGTGAAAGATACTCATTGTGAGCCAAAAGAAATTGTAACTTTAATCAAGATTATGGATTGTGTATTAGGGCTTCGTCTTATAGAAAGTGCAAGTCAAGCACTGAAAAATCAAGCAGAAGCAACTCCAGAAAACACACACGAAGGAGATGAAGAAGCGCCTGTAATAGATGCTCTTGTCAATGAGCGAAAAGAAGCAAAGAAAGCAAAAAATTTTGCACGCGCTGATGAAATCCGCAATGAACTTGCAGCAAAGGGAATTGAAATCATTGATACTCCGAACGGAACTGTGTGGGTTCGAAAATAAAATGTAACCATATTGGAGATTTTGTGTTTAGCGCAATAGAAACGGGCTCGCCGATTCAAAGTGTGAATGCGGCAGACCCGAAAGATTTCAGAACAATTTACAACGCAACAATGCAGTTGCTGTACAAGATTTCATACAAAATTGTATGCGATGAAGAAGCAGCTGAAGATTTGGTGCACGATTCATATATAAAGGCAAACGAAAAGAAGCTCGTTTTTCCATCGATTGACGATGCTAAATACTGGCTTATCAGAGTCGTAAAAAATGCCTCGCTTAATTATGCCAAGCGAAAAACAAGGGAACGCAAGGCATATGAAAAAGCAAAATATGAAGAACAAAGGCATCAAGAATCAGGCGAAATAGATTTGTTAAAAAAAGACGCTGTCGAACGTGCTAAAAAAGCACTAGATAAGTTGCCGAAGAATCTAAAAGAAGTAATTGTTCTGAGAGAATATGGAGAGTTGAACTACAAGGAGATTGGAAAAGTCTTAGGCATCACCGAAGGTAATGTGAAAGTGAGAGTTTTCCGTGCCAGAACGCAACTTTCTAAACTTATAGGAGAAGATAATGTCTACTTGTCCTGAAAAAGATATTCATTCTATTTACCTTGATAACGAACTGCCACCCGTTTATATTGCAGAATACGAAGCGCATTTAAATCAATGCCCAAAATGCCGCGCAGAACTTTCGCAGATGAAAGCATTGCAAGAAAGCCTCAGAGCCGACAGCAAAAGCCTTGATTTTTCACAAAAAGACCTCGATGAAAGTTTTGAGCGTCTGAAAGTGAGAATGAGCTATGCAAAAGTTGCAAACAACAAAAACATTCATTCTTTTTCGATTTCGAAATGGACAGCGGGAGCAGCAGCTGCAGCCCTTGTTTTTGCAGTTGTATTGCCGCTTCGTATAAAAAACACAACAGCAATGCCTGAAAATGAGAGCGAAATCGCAGCAAAAGAGGAGTTTGAAAGCATAAAAATGCCAAAAATTCCGCAGGCAGCAATTCCAAACACACATCTTACATCGCTTATCTCATCAGAGCAAAATACACTATCGCACACTGCAAGTTTTGCAGCAAAAGACGAGCAGGAAAGCCTGAGGACAATCCAAGATTCACTAACATCAGTCGATGTCTTCAGACCAAATTTTCCTGACAAACCACTGTCAATAAAAATCACGCTTTCTCCGTTTGCAGATATGAACAACACAGAGAGTATTCAAAAAGTCCCTGTCATAATCGAGTATTGCGGCGAAAACGAAATGCAAGGTTTCGGAAATTGAGTTTCAACAAACGATTTTCACTTCTCTTCAGGGGCTCTCCCCTATTCAGAACGGCGCTTTGGGTGCTTGTAATAGCAATCTTTGTAATCGCAACGAGGGCAATGAACAAGCAAGCACAAAAAACGCCGGTTCTTTCGTCAATAAATCCGCAAATCGGCGCGCCCGGCGATATAATGATTATCACAGGCTCCAATTTCGGAAACAGCCGCACTTCCTCTTCATTCGTGGAAATCGGCGGAAGCAAGCTCACCTCAAGCTGCTACCTTGACTGGAAAGACAACGAAATAAAGGTCATTATCCCGTCAAACGTGCAAGACGGGCTTGTTTTCGTCAGCACACACGAAAAATCCAATCATCTCTTTTTCGCAAACGAAAACGACATTCCTTCCCCTGTGCGCCCAGACCCGAAAAAGTCAATCCCGATAATCACGTCGTTGTCGAAGACGACAGCGGCAATCGGCGACATCATCACAATCGAAGGCAGCAATTACGGAAACGCCCGCGGCTCGTCAGCAGTGTATTTCACAGCAAACCACGAGACCACAGACGTGACGCAAGACGAGTACATTTGTGCAACCGACAACGATTTTGATTATGAGCTTTGGAGCGACACAGAAATTCAAGTGCACGTCCCGGACGGCGCCAGAAGCGGAAGCTGCTACGTCGTGACAGACAAAGGACAAAGCAACCGCATTTCGCTTTCTGTGTCGCAAAATCTTGGACAAAAGAAATATTCAAACAAACACACATACGTCGTCCAGCTCACAGCCGACATCGCAAACGCTCTTTCAACAACAGAAAACAGCACGATTACGCTTCGAGTTCCGCGCCCGGCCGAGTTTTCCTCACAGCCGAAAACAGAGCTTTCCGAGTGCATTCCAACCCCTGTAATCGAAAATTACAAAAACACGATTGTCCATCAGCTCCAGCTTTCAACATCTCCTCACAATCGCGTAAAGTTCAGCCACAACTTCATCATCACAGTTTATTCAATCGCGACCGACATAAACGCGCGAAAAGTAAGACCTTACAGCGAAAAAGAGCGGAAACTTTTCAAGACATACACAGCCGCAGACAAATGCGTTTTGAGCACAGACAGCGCTGTTATCGCCCTTGCAAAGTCAATCGTCGGAAAAGAGACAAATCCGTATTACAAGGCAAAAGCCATCTATGAGTTTTTGACAAGCGAGTTCAAATTGCTCAAAAGTCCACGAAGCGAAAGCGTTGCGATTTCACAAGTCATCGAGAAAAAAGAAGGAGACGCTTACGACTTTGCGCTCCTCTACACCGCGCTTCTTCGCGCTTCGGGAGTTCCTGCCGTCCCGATTGGAGGCATTCTTTCTGACAGCAATTCACAGAGCAAAAAGCACTGGTGGACAGAGTTCTACATCGAGGGCTTCGGCTGGGTTCCTGCCGACACGGCGCTTGGAGCCGGATTGGAGTTCGCGCCTTTTATCCAGCAAAAAGACAGCAAAGAGTATTATTTTGGCAATCTCGACAGCCAGCACATCGCCTTTTCACGAGGCTGGAACGAAGTCAAGCCCGTCATCGTCAACAGCCAGACGGTCTACAAACCGCGCTTTTACGCCTTGCAATCGATTTGGGAAGAATCCTCTTCGGCAGACGTGAGCTACAGCTCTCTTTGGAACAATCCCGTAATCCTTGGCATTTACTAAAGCGCTTTTCGGGGGAAAGTCCGAAGGTCAAAATCAAGTTCGCCTATACAATTCCAAAAATGAATGATAGCATAAATTAAGATTTTGAAGATTTCTGGAGGAAATTATGGTTACAAAGGTTTTATCAGTCGGCGGCTCAATCGTTGCGCCAGAAAAGCCGGACACAGCATTTTTGACATCTTTTTCTGCGATGGTCAAAGACTGGCTTTCAAAAAGCGACGACAGACGCCTTATCCTCGTTGTAGGAGGCGGCGCGCCTGCCCGCATTTATCAAAACGCATGCCGCGAAGTTTATTCAGACGTTGAAAACAACGCTTGCGACTGGATTGGCATTATGGCGACTCGCTTGAACGCGCAGCTCGTAAAGGCGATTTTCGGCGATTTGTGCAAAGAAGACGTTGTTACAAACCCGACACAAGCGAATGAGTTCACAGGAAAGATTTTGCTCGCGGCGGGCTGGAAGCCAGGATTCTCAACCGACAACGACGCAGTTTTGCTCGCGGAAAAGTTCAGCGCAGACACGGTTGTAAATCTTTCTAACATCGAGAAAGTCTACACCGATGACCCGCGCAAGAATCCCGACGCAAAGCCGATTGACTCGATTTCATGGGCGGATTTCTGCGCTATGGTCGGAGATGAATGGGAGCCAGGAAAGAACTGCCCGTTTGACCCGATTGCAAGCAAGAAGGCTCGCGAGATGGGCTTGAAGGTCATTTGCGCAGGCGGCAAGAACATCGAAAATATCCGCAAAATCCTTGACGAAAAAGATTTCGTCGGCACAGTTATCGGCTAAGAAGCAAATTTAAAAGCAGATTTTGACAAAAGGAAGCAAAGATTTAAATTTAATCATCTTCTCTTAAAATAGGATTGACATGATTTAAATTTAATTCCCTTCCCTTAAAATAGGATTGACGCGCTTTAAATTTAATCAGCTCCTTTTCTTCTAGGCGAGCAATTAAATTTAAAGCGTGATTTTCTAAAGCTCTTTTTGCGCTTTTAAATTTTTCAAAATCACGAAGAAACACACAACGTGAGCCGCGAAGGTGATTGCCCACGAAATCGGATAGGACAAGAAGACTGTGCGGCAAGTGTGAAAGGCGGGAATCTGGAACGCCGTCGCAAGCCACACCAAGCGCAAACCGCACGCGCCCAAAAGAGAGACGACCATAGGCAAGAGCGAGTGCCCGATGCCGCGCACGCTGTTCGCCATCACGTCCATAATGCCGCAAAGTGCGTATGTCGTCATAATCACGCTCATTCTCAGCAAGCCCGCTTCGATTACGTCGGGGTTGTCGTTGTAAATCGCGATGAGATTTCGTCCGAACAAATACGCCAAGTTTCCGAGCACAGTTCCTGCAACGAGCGCGCACAAAAGGGCAATGCGGACAACTTTTTTGATTCTGTCCATCTTTTTTGCGCCATAGTTTTGCGACACAAAAGTCAGAGAGCCTTGTGCAAAGCCGTTCATCGAGATGTAGACAAAGCCTTCGATGTTCGCCGCCGCGGAAGAGCCTGCAATCATGATGTTGCCGAACGAGTTGACCGACGACTGAATGATGACGTTTGAAAACGAGAACAAAATGCCCTGAAAGCCTGCGGGAAGACCGATTTTTAGAATATCGATAAAGATTTCGCGGTCAATCTTGAGCTTTGAGAAATAGAGCTTGAAATAGTCACTTTCTTTGACGAGGCAGCGGATAACCATAAAAGCCGAGAATACTTGAGAAATCACTGTCGCAAGCGCAACGCCCGCCACGTCCATTTTGAGCGGGATAACGAAAATCAAGTTCAAGACGACGTTAATCAAGCCTGCCGCAAAAAGGATATACATCGGTCGCTTTGTGTCGCCTTTGCTGCGGAGGAGCGCGCTTCCGAAGTTGTAGACCATGGAAGCCGTGATTCCCGCAAAATAAATCTGCAAATACAGTGTCGCAAGGCTCAAGACCTCATCAGGAGAGCCCATCAAGCGCAAGATGTATTTTGCCCCGAACACACCGACTACTGTCAAAATCACGCCTGAATATACAGAAAGCAAAATCGCTGTATGCACGGTTTGAGAAAGTTTTTTGTTTTTTCCAGAGCCAAAGTAATTTGCGGCGATAACGTTTGTGCCGACCGAAAGACCAAGAAAAAGATTGACAAGCAAATTGATAAGAGAACTCGTAGAGCCGACAGCCGCCAAAGAGTTCACGCCAGCAAACCGCCCTACCACAACAACATCAGCCGCATTGAAAAAGAGCTGCAACACAGATGAAAAGATGAGCGGGATAGAAAACTGCAAGAGCTTAAAAAAGACAGAGCCTTCTGTCATGTCGATTTGATTGGATTTAGCCATATCCTTATTATACAAGGCTCATTTGCCGTTTCAATAGACGCGCTGTTATTTCATTCCCGTAACGTTTGACAGCATCAAAAAAAATGAAAATTCAATGTTTGAAATCAATGCGCCGATTATTTGTATTATGAAGAAATTGACCGCTTTTTTTGCTTTTCTCGTGCTTGCCGCAAGCGCTTTCGCAGCCGAGGAAGACATGCTTATATATGCCTCTGATATTCGCCTTGATTACGTTGGCGGCAACACTTTCGACACCGTTTCCGGCTATCATCTTTACATCAGGAAAAAGGACGGAGTGCAGTCCGTAATGCTCACGGAGACAACAAAAGACCCAGACGGCATTGCCGACAATTACGCATTCCGCGCCCTCGAATACAATTCCATCAACGGAGATGAAGTGCGATTCTTGAACGGAAAGCCTCTTTTGAGCGAAGGCGCTAGATTCTCGCTCATCGATTCCACAACAGAAATGCACGAAGAACTCGGAGAGTGCTTCCACATCTTTATCCCGGCATACATGCAGTACGGATACCCTTGGACACGAAACGGCATCATTCACATAAAGCAGGGAACTTTCATCAACATCCGAACATTCCAAGAAAAATACGGCGATTATTCAGGCGATTTCGCAGACAATCCGTTTATGTTCGATTTGGGCATTCCAGAAGAAGACGAGCCTCCTTCCCCTGTGATTGCAAGTCCGAAGGAAGAAGAGAAAGTCGAAGAGAGCAAGAAGGAAGAGCCAAAAGAAGAAGTTAAGGCTGAAGAGCCCAAGAAAGAAGAGCCGAAAGTCGAAGAGAAAAAAGAGGAAGAAGAAGAAAAAGTGCCTGTTCTCACCGACGATTACAACTCAACAACAGCCGATTCGTTCAAGAACATCGCTGATATGGGAAAAGGACGGCTCATTTACTCCCGCGCCTCAATTTTGCCTGACGCAATTATCGACTCAATCGAGAAAATCGACCCAAAAGAAGACGCCGACATCGTTTTTGCAATCGACGCCACAGGCAGCATGAAAGACGATATGGAAGTGCTTCGAAAAGAGCTTATGCCGCGCCTCAAAGAAGAGTTCAAGAAATTCGAGAAAGTGCGCGTGGCGCTGTTGCTCTATCGCGATTACGGAGGTGATTTTAGTTACAAGGGAATCCCTGTGAAAATGTATCCGTTCACAACAGATTTGACGCAATTCGAGCGCAATCTAAACTCATTCGTTATCCACGGAACAGAAGGCGGGGACATTCCGGAAGCAGTCTATGAGGCGCTTTATGGCTCAATCGATTTTTACCCGTGGGACAAAAAGGCGCAGCGCAAAGTCATCCTCATCGGAGACGCACCGCCGCACCCAAGTCCGCGCGGAAACAAAAAATACACAAAAGACAATGTAAAGGCGCTTGCGGATAAAAAAGGAATTACGATTGATGCAATCATTGTTCCTGACCGAAAAAGCGACAGAGGACGATGGGAGGACAGTCCGTTTTAGGGGGATTTGACAATTCGATATTTTGTTGCTAAAATCGTCGAATATTTAATAACGTAGTACTTTTTAGGGGGAATCTTATGGGGAAAATTTCCCGAGCGGTCGTTATTGAGCTTTTGCTTTTGCTTATTCCGCTCTTAGTTACATGCACATCACTTTAAGAGCTAAACGGGTATCTTGAAAAAGATACCCAATTTTTTTGTGTAGAAAAGTGTCATTTTGAGCGGAAAACGGCGATTAGCCGTTTGAAGTCGAAAAATCTGCTAAAACATTGTCAGCAGCGTTTGTTTGGGAGAAGTAGATTCTTCGACTTCGTTCGTATTCACTCACTACGCTCAGAATGACACAAAAAAAATTTGTCCACGAGAGGAAAACGCTCCAAGCCAAGTAAAGTCAATTTGTCCACGAGAGGAAAACGCTCCAAGTCGTGCAATGTCAATTTGTACACGAGAGGAAAACGCTCCGAGTCATGCAATGTCAATTTGTACACGAGGGGAAAACAAAAAAAGCGATTATGTACATTTTGATTTTGCACAAAAGCGCTTTTTTTTTAGTCAAAGTCGATTTTTATTCGGCTGCTTGTGTTTCAGCACTCTTTTTCTGAGGGATTTTTTCCAAGTCCGCCTCAGCCATCTTCAAATATGAGCCAGGAAGCGTTCCTGCCGGCATATTGCGGTAAATCTCGACGACTTCCTGCAAAATCGGCTCGGCTTTCGCCCATTTGTGCTTTTTTATATAAATGTGCGCCGCTTCGTAGCGCGCGACAACATACGCGCCCGCATCAGAGCCAAATCGCTCGGCAAGCAAATCATAATATGCAAGGGCTTTTCTTGCAGAACCGTGGTCATACGCATTCTGAGCCATTCTCAAAAGTTCCTGAGGCGTTGTGTCCTCAGAAACGTTCTTCACGCTCTGGCATGATGAAAAAATGAGTGCAGCAACAAGAACTGCGACTGTTGTAAATCTTGAATGTTTCATATCTGTAGTGTATCATTTTAAGCGATAAAAATACAGTGTCGGAGGACGAAATGATTAAGGCTGGAATTATCGGTGCAACAGGTTATGCAGGTGTTGAGCTCGTTCGTATTTTGCTGAAGCACAGCGAAGTCGAAAAGTTGTTTTTGAGTTCGGTGAGTTTTGAGGGCAAGAACATCACGGAGGTATATCCGAACCTCATCGGACAGCTTGCTGGAAAAACTGACGGGCTTTTGATAAACGCGGACAAAGTTCTTGAGGCAAGCGATGTTGTTTTTGCGGCTCTCCCGAACGGGCTTGCTGAGCCTTACGCGCTTTACTGCGAGGAGCACGGCAAAAAGTTTGTTGACTTGAGCGCTGATTTCCGCTTTGGTAATGATGAAGACACTTATGTTGAGTATTACAAAAAGAACTGGGAGCACAAGGAATTGCACGAAAAGGCGGTTTACGGGCTTCCAGAGATGAACCGCGACAAAATCAAGGGCGCTTCTATCATCGGAAATCCTGGCTGTTACGTCACGGCTAGCACTTTGGCGATTCTTCCCGCACTAAAGGCGGATATCGCCGAGACTTCTCTCATCATTGTCGACGCAAAAAGTGGTGTCACGGGCGCTGGTCGAAATCCGACGATGACGAACCAGTTCTGCGAGTGCGGCGAGTCTTTCAGCGCTTACAAGGTCGGCTCTCACCGCCATCAGCCAGAAATCGCGAGAAACTGCCGCGAGTTCTCTGGAAAGGAAACGGGCATTATTTTCACTCCGCACTTGATTCCGCAAAACCGCGGTATTCTTTCAACTGTCTATATTCCGCTCAAAAAGGCGATGACGACAGCCGAGATTCACAAGATTTATGCAGACTTTTATAAGACAGAGCATTTTGTCCGCGTGCTTCCAGAGGGAACGGCAGCGACAACGAGAAGCGTTCGCTACACAAATTACTGCGACATTCAAGTTTATGCGGTCAATGGCGGAAAAACGCTCGAGGTCGTGTCGGTCATCGACAATATGGTCAAGGGAAGCGCAGGGCAAGCGGTTCAGAATATGAACTTGATGTGCGGTTTTGCCGAGACTGAGGGAATTGACTTCGTTCCGACGGCGTTCTGATTATGGAAAAGTACGTTCTGGCTTTAGACCAAGGCACAACGTCTTCGCGCGCTGTGCTTTTTGACCGCTCTCTAAACAAAGTCGCTTTTGCCCAGCGCGAGTTTCCGCAGCATTTTCCCGCTCCGGGCTGGGTTGAGCATAATCCTTATGACATCTTGAGAAGCATTTACTCCGTGATTAACGAAGCGATTGTCAAGGCAGGGATTAGCGCTGAGCAAATCGATTCTGTGGGGATTTCAAACCAGAGAGAGACTGTCGTGCTTTGGGACAAAAACACAGGGCGGCCTGTTTGTCCTGCGATTGTCTGGCAATGCCGAAGAACCGCTGAGATGGCGGATTCGCTCATCAAGGGCGGCTATGGCGAGATGATTCAGGCGAAAACAGGGCTTTTTCCTGACGCATATTTTTCGGGAACAAAAATCAAGTGGATTCTCGACAATATTACAGGTGTCAGAGAACGGGCTGAAAAAGGCGAAATCCTTGCTGGCACAATCGACACTTGGCTCATCTGGAACTTGAGCGGAAGAAAGGCGCATGTGACGGACTTCACCAACGCAAGCCGAACGATGCTTTTTAATATCAGAACTCTTGAATGGGACGACGAATTGCTTTCGCTTTTGTCGATTCCAAAATGTATTCTCCCGAAAGTCTGTGACACGTCTTGTGTTTACGCGCTCACTGACAAAAGCGTCTGCGGCTTCGAGTCTCCTATTGCCTCTGCGGTCGGCGACCAGCAGGCTGCGCTTTTTGGTCAGGGGTGCTTTGAAGAGGGAGAAACGAAGGTCACTTATGGCACGGGCTGTTTTCTTTTGATGAACACTGGGAAAAACGCTGTTTCGTCAAAGCACAAACTTCTCACAACGATAGCGCTTTCAATCAACGGGCAAGTGGAATACGCGCTTGAGGGAAGCGTTTTTATGGGAGGCGCGCTTGTAAAATGGCTTCGTGACCAGCTCGGAATAATCAAGAGCGCTCATGAGACGGATATGCTTGCCGAGAGTGTGGAAACTTCAGGCGGCGTCGTTGTTGTTCCTGCGTTCACAGGGCTTGGAGCGCCATACTGGGATTCTTACGCGCGCGGCACGATAATCGGGCTTACGCGAGGAACAAGCAAAGCGCATATTTGCCGCGCTGTTCTTGAAGCAATCGCGTTCCAAGTCAAAGACGAACTCGTTTGTATGCAGGAAGATTCGCTGATAAAATTGCCGTCGCTCAAAGTGGACGGTGGCGCTTGTGTCAGCAATCTTATGCTTCAGTTTCAGGCGGATATACTCAACACGCCGATTTATCGCCCTGAAAACACAGAATCGAGTGTAACTGGAGCCGCTTTTCTTGCGGGGCTTGCAACTGGATTCTGGCAAAGCAAGGACGAACTTCGTTCAAAGTGGCGTGTTGAAAAGGTGTTCACGCCAGGAATGGACGAAACAGAGCGTCAAGCGCGCTACAACGAGTGGAAGCGCGCTGTTGAGCGCTCAAGAGCATGGCAGAATCCTTGACTCACCAAGACTGACCGACTTCAAACTCTTCCATGCGCTTTAGAATTCGGTCAAGTTTTTCTCCGTATTCCTTGTCGCCAGCCCAACGTCCAGCAAGTTCAAAAATCGTGGTCGCACTTCCCTTTTTCACCCACTTATAGCGATTATCAACAAGTTCATTGTGCAAAGGCGTTCCTTCAGGATAAGCATACGCCTTCAAATGCTGGATTTGAGCGCGAACGCCGAGTTCCTCAGTTTCGAACCACTCGCCAGGATTTTCCGCGTTCATTGCTCCAAGACCCGCGTAATTGTGCATCTCTTTTACAACAAGATTTCCAAACTTCAAAAAGCCTGTTTCATGGCACATCTGAGCGAAAGCGCAATCAGAATTGATGCCCTCGATACCAGATTCTTTCACATACAACGCAGCCAAGCGCGCAACTTCATCGCGGTCTGCTCCCGGTTCATTCGCCATGAAAAAAGCAGCAAGTTCAGCGGCTGTTCGCGTTCCTTTTTCTCGAAGGTCACGCGAAATCGGACGAACTTCATGACGGCGCATACCTTTGCTTGTGGCACAAGAAAAAATTGAAACAACAGCAAGCAAAACAAAAGCCAATCGGAAAATGTTTTTCATACAACACCCTGATAAATAAGATTTTTGCAATTCAATCGCAAAGCAAAGAAAAATCATTTTCTTCGCACTATAAAAGTATCGGTATTTTACAAAGGAGACTTTCCACATGGAAGAAAAACTAACAATACGAGAAACGACATTGAAAAACGGCTTGAGATATCCGAGCGACGAAGAGTTGATAATGCTCATTCTTGGAACGGGCACAAAGAAAACAAGCCTCAGGGAACTGTCGCAAAAGGTAATCGCAGTCATCAACAAAGCAGGGAGCGATGATTGCGTAAAGCCGCTTTTGAAAATAAATGGAATCGGAATGACAAAGGCGCTTTCAATAGCCGCCGCGCTCGAATTGGGAAGAAGAAGAATGAGCGTTCTCGGAGTGAAAATCAAATGCCCCCAAGATTTGATTCCGTATGTAAAATACATAACGATGGAAAATCAAGAATATTTTCTTTGTGCAACACTAAACGGAGCAAACGAGATTTTGAAAATCAGAACAGTATCAGCAGGAGCAAGCAACAAAGCGCTTATTTCCGCACGCGAGATTTTCTCGAACGCAATCCGCGACAACGCCTCAGCCGTCTTGTTTTGCCACAATCACCCGTCAGGCAACAAATATCCATCAGAGCAGGACATCGAAACCACAAAGAAACTCATTGACGCCTCAAAAATACTTGGAATAACAATCCTTGACCACATAATACTCACGAGAAACTCGTACTACAGCTTTATGGAACACGGCATTTTGTTCAAGGAAGTACAGGCACTTGAAAAATCAAGTAATGTATGATAGATTTTGATTCGTGAATGACCCATTAGCTCACTTGGATAGAGCGATAGCCTCCTAAGCTGTAGGTAGCACGTTCGAATCGTGTATGGGTCGAATGAGCAAAATCCTCCGTAAGATTTTTTGCTTCATTTTTCTCCGAAGCCCCTTTTCGTCGTGGGGGCTTCTTTTTTTTGGCAAAAATCAAATTGCTTTGAGAAGCGAAAGTTCGTCCGCCGTAAGTTCTCGGCACTCGCCAGCTGCAAGCGATTCGTCCAGTACCAGTTCCCCGATTGCCACTCGCTTCAAGAAAACAACCTCGTTTGAAAGAGCGCGGAACATTCGCTTCACCTGATGAAATCTCCCCTCCGTAATCGTGAGAAAGACCGCATTGACCTCGCTTCCAGCCCTCTCCAAAACGGCACTGGCGCAGTCCCATTCGCCGTCGTCGCCCTCAGCGCTGATATGAACGCCCTTTTCGAGCTTTTCGCGATAAGAGTCAAACTCATCGTCAGACAAAGAAGAGCGAAGATGAACGAGATACTTTTTCGTGCAGTGCGATTTCGGGGACGTGAGGCGATGCGTCATTTCCCCGTCACTAGTCAATATCAAAAGCCCTTCCGTGTCGATGTCGAGCCGCCCGACAAGATGCAAATCACCGCCAAGATAAGAGTGCAAATATTCCTCGTCAACACAATCGAAAACAGTCGCATGGTCGCCCTCCTTCGAAGAGCAAACATAATCTTGAGCCTTGTTCATCATAAGGTAAATGTTCTCTTTGATGACGATTTTCTCACCGTCGACGCTGAGCGTGTCCTTGTCCAAATCAATCTTTGACGCGCTGTCTTTGACAACCTCGCCGTTCACACAAACAGCGCCTTCCTTCAAAAGCGCCTTAACGTCCTTTCTAGTTCCAAAACCTGCGTGCGAAAGAACCTTGTCCAATCGTTCCATAAAATAATCTCCTTATCCAAATTATTCCCAATAGCAGAACGCCGCCTGCACAGTAAACGGAACGCCAGCAGTCGAGCGCGTCTCGCGACGATAAGAGCCGAATACGCTCTTTCCCGCCATCTTCGTGCAACAAGTGCAGTTGTCCAAAACCGTTATATTCTCATCTTTGACACCCGCCCGCTCAAGAATGTTCAAGTTAGCGTCAAGAAGACTCAAATACCATTTGCCGTCTCTCGCCACAGCCGCATTATCGCCGAACTGGGTGCGGAAAAAACAAGCGCGCTCACAGTCCACCTCGTAGCAGCAGCTTTTTATGTGAGCGCCGATTGCCACAAGAAAATCCTTTGCCTTTGCGCCATATTTCTCGCTTGCAGTCTTCAGAGCCTCCTCTATGATGCCCGTGCCTTTCCAGCCCGAATGAAGAGCGCCAAAGACGCGAGTTTCGGGGTCAAAAAGGAAAAGCGGCATACAGTCGGCAACAGTAACAGTCGGGCAAAGACAAGCGTTTTTCGTGATGACGCCGTCTCCCGTGCGACGTGCAATTTCAGAAGAAGATGAAACAGCATAGACAATTTTTGAATGGATTAGCTCAACGGGAGTCACAGTCCTCTCTCTTCCCGCAAAAAGTTTTTCAAAAAAAGCTCTTCGGTTATCGTTCGTCTCGTTGTATCGAAAGCGCATTGAAGAGGCTTCAAGCAGGCTCATTCCCCACACAGGCGAATCTTCGACAGCCTTTCCGTCTTTGAAGAAATGCGATTTTACAGCCTGATTTTCAAAAATATCCATGTCCAATATTGAAAGATGATTCATATTGTGATTATAGCAAAAAAGCGCAATATGAAAAGCCGTACCCCCGCACCACCGCGGGAGCATAATCCCGCACCACTGCGGGAGCGTAATCCCGCACCACCGCGGGGGCATAATCAAGCACTACCGCATGAGCGTAATCAAGCACTACCGCATGAGTCAGCTCTTTCTGAACTCGCGCGGAGAAAGGGAAGTTCTCGCCTTGAACACCTTGCTAAAATAGCTTCCGCTCGAAAAGCCGCACTGCTCGGCAATGCTTTCCACAGTGTCAGACGAGGAGCAAAGGAGGATTTGCGCCTTATTTACGCGAACGCCCAAAAGATACTCCATCGGGCTTGTTTTAAGCATTCTCGAAAAGCAGCGGCAACATTCCCGCTCGCCAATGTCGGCAGCAGAGGCGATGTCTGAAAGCGAAAGGCTTTCGCCAAAATGCTCGTCGATAAAGAGCGCCATCTTTCGAATGCGAATGGAGTCTGCGCTTTCTTTTTTCTCCAAAAGCGACTTTTCTTTGCATTCTTTCAATGTCAAAAGCCACAAACTCGTCATCAGCGAGCGGATTTCAAGTTCATAGCCAAACGCCTTTTCGTCAAAAATCTTCATCGCTCTTTGCATTATCTCTATCGCCCTCTCACTCACATCTTTCTCAAACTTCACGATGTCCAAGCCCGAAGCGGAAATCAGCGGCAAAATATAAAGGCTGTCGGCTCTGTGCGTGGCAGGAGAAGAGAGCAAGGCAGATGTGAAAATATGCTCTTCTTGAATGCAATGAAGAGTCTTTGCTCTCGTCTGGTGCATTACGGCAGTGTTCACAAATCCCGCCTCGCCCTCTGCAAAGACGACGGATTTTCCCGGCACGTCGTATTCGATAGAGCCTTCTTTCATATAAAAAAACTCCACGTCGTCGTGATAGTGCCAAGGATAAGTGCTTTTGTGAAGCGCATTTATATCCACGATGTCGGCTCGATACGGAAAATCGGGCGTTTCTGTTTCCACAGTCTCAAGTTTTGTTTCTCTGTCGATAGAGCGTATCTTTAAGTCCACCATTGCCATTCTTCATTCCTCTCAAGTCCAGATATTACACATTTTCGGCTATATTTTTCCTTGTTCGCCAATCTTTCAGGCGATATAGTTACATCGTAAATCAATTTTGAAGGAGGGTGCAATGAAAAAGACTGCACAGTGTTTTAGAGAAGCAATGCTTGATAATTTGGCTGTTTGGGCAGTGATTACAAGAGGGGATTTACAAAAGCTCTTTGTTGAAATCCTTGATAACAAAGGCTTTGTTTGGGACAGCAACCAATAAAAAAAGGGGGAGCGTCATTTTACAGCATTGTAAAAGCGTAATCCCCCACTTTTTTTCATCTTACAGCCTTACAGGAATACCCGCAGAATTAAGCTCGCTCTTTATGCGTCCTACGGTGTATTCGCCAGAGTGAACCATGCTCGCGA
Source organism: uncultured Spirochaetaceae bacterium (assembly GCA_902778325.1). Taxonomy (GTDB): domain Bacteria; phylum Spirochaetota; class Spirochaetia; order Treponematales; family Treponemataceae; genus Treponema_D. The sequence continues at coordinate 130,093 of CACYWZ010000003.1, read as the reverse complement.
TTAAAGCCGCGTCAGCCTTTCCCTCTCGCAACACGTCGACCAAATGCTCGCTCTTTCCGCCTCCGCCTGACGCTATGACAGGGACAGACACATTTTCTGCAATCATTCGCGTGAGGTTTATTTCATAGCCCGTCTTCATTCCGTCAGCGTCCATCGAGTTCAAAACGATTTCGCCCGCGCCTAAATCTACGGCTTTCTTTGCCCACTCAAGCGCGTCGAGGTCGGTTTTCACTCTGCCGCCGTTGATGTAAACACGGTATCCCGAAGGCGTTGTTTCATCTTTTTTCGCGTCCATTCCAAGCACAATGCACTGATTGCCGAACACCCGCGCGCCCTCTCTGATTAAATCGGGATTTTTCACCGCCTGCGAGTTCAAGCTGATTTTCTCCGCGCCCGCCAAAATCGTAGAGCGAATGTCCTCGATTGAGCCAATGCCGCCGCCCACGCAGAATGGAATAAACACCCTTTCCGCCACTCGTGAAATCAAATCAAGGATTGGACCGCGCCCTCGGGCTGAAGCGATGATATCGTAGAAAACAAGTTCGTCAACGCCCTGCTTGTAATATTCTTCTGCCATATCCACAGGGTCGCCGATGTCGATATTGTTCTGAAACTTCACGCCCTTCGTCGTTCTTCCGTCTTTCACGTCAAGGCAAACGATTATTCTCTTTTTAAGCATTTTTTCTCCTCCGCCACAAGCGGTTTGTCAAAATTATTCATTCACGAAGTTTTTCAATAATCTCAAGCCAGCTTCCCCTGATTTTTCTGGGTGAAACTGAAATGCCGTAACAGAGCCGCTTTCAACGCAAGCAGGCACGCGACAACCATAATCCGCGTATGCTTTTACGATTGTCTCATCAGACGGCTGAATAAGATAGGAGTGAACAAAGTAGAAATCGCTGTTTTCATCAACGCCCTCAAACAAGCGGCAGCCGCCATTTGCAAAAGCCAAGTTGTTCCAGCCCATATGCGGCACTTTTAAGCTCACGGCCTGCATAGGAGAAGCAGTGCTTTGAGAAAAATCCTCCAAGTCCTTCCAGACGTTTTTGAAGTGTCGGATAGAGCCTTTCAAAATCCCCAAGCACTCAACGTCGCCCTCTTCTGAGTGCTCAAAGATGATTTGAGACCCCAAGCAAATGCCCAAAAGCCGCTTATTTGCAGCAGTCCAATCTTTCAAGAAAGAGTCAAAGCCAGTTTTTTTGAGTTGCTCCATTGCATACGCGGCTTCACCCACGCCTGGGAAAATCAGTCTGTCGCAATTCTCCAGTTCCTTTGGATTTTTCGAGCGCACATATTCCGCACCCAAAGAAAGCAAAGCCCGCTCCACGCTTTTAATGTTTCCTGCATTATAATCTACGATACCTGTCATACGGCAATTCTAGCAGAAAGTACACTGTTCTTTCAAGCGAAAACACGCTATTGCTCGATTTCGTAAAACCACAAGCCATCGAAACGCTTGCCGTCCTTTGACGCCATAACCTCAAGAGTGTCTTGAGCGTGCGGAACAGTCAGCGTCAGCTCAAAAGAGCCTGCTTTGGCATTTTTGCTCATGACTTGAAGAGCGTCATTTACGACAACAGCCATAGACAGAAAATCTTTCGACTGAATCTCAAACCTCACTTCCTCCCCCGCTTTCAAAACAGCGCCAAGCGGAGAGACGAGTTTTGTATTCAGCGTTTCGCCATAACTTCTGAACGTCGTCGGAAAGCGCAGGACATCAGAGCCAAAGCCCGCATAACCAGAAGCTGGCACAACATCAAAATACATCACTTCAGCATAACTTCCCGTATTTTCGTCCAAAAGCTTCAAAATCTTCGTGACAGCATTGTTCCGCTCAGTCGCAAAAAGGTCTTCGGCAGGATAATAACGGCGGTTCTCATCAACCTTGAAAAAAGCCTCACCGAAAAACTCCTTTTCCTTCTCAGTGATTTTCTTTTCAGACAAAAGCTGCAAGACGCGAGGTCTTATACTCTGCTCAAACTCGTTCTCAGTGAAAAACTGCGGATTTTGCAAAGCGTTTCGCGGACGACAAAGAAGGCGGGCGCGATATTTTTTCGCAGTCGGAATATCAACATTCACGCTAAAAGTGCTTCCTTTGTGGTCAATCCACGTCGCATTTTTCACCGAAGAGCCACCTTCCCTGTCAACCAAATCGCTGACAAGAAGCAGATTCTGCTTTGAAATGCCAAAATCAAACGTCGTCGCCCCATTTATTTCGTTCGTGTAATCACAAGCGTTCTTTCCAAGACTCAAGCCGTTTTCAAAAAACACACCCGAAAGATACGGCTCTTTCACGAACATCTCTTTCGATCGCTGCTTTTCTTTCGGCAAAAGCTGCATTTCGCTTTCAAGAGGCAAATGCGAATAGATAAATTGCGATGGTGTGAGAGAAAGCCACTGAGTCGAATATTGCTTTATGAACGCCTTGTAATCCAAATAGCCTGCGTCCCATGTAACATCAATAAGTTGCCAGCCGCCGCTCTTTTTCACAGCATTCCAAGCGTGGTCACTCTTGTCCCCAAGCTTTCCCGTGTAGCCAAAGCCCTTTGAATACCCATCAATGACAATTGCCTCAACACCCGCAAGATTGCACATATCAGCCATCAAATTGCTGTAGCCTGAGCAAACAGCCTTTTGCTTTTTCAATACACTTGCGCTGTCCTGCTTTGAAATGCGCCCGCTAAAATACATATCCGAGTCATAGGCGATATTGTCGCAAATCCAATCGTGAATCACCTTGACCTTCGCATCTGTGCCAAGCCCGTTTGTCAGTGCCTTCACAAGAGAAGGCAAATTGTCCTTTGGCTTTTTGAAAACCGCTTCTCTTATCTCTTTCGGGACACTTCGGACTCTTTTGTCCATTGACGAAGCAAAAACAGCGGAAAAACAAGCAAGCAAAATAACTGAACACAAAAATCTTTTTAGCATTTGTCACTCCTAAAACTCGAATAAATAAGGCATAAACACCCCTTTAGCCGTAATTCTAACGCAAAACAAAACAAAGTTCCGCCCTTCAACAAACAAAAGAGCGCCAATGCGCTTTTTTGAGAAAACTGCCGATATTGTTTCTAAGGAGAAAGCCGTGTTCGATTTGATTCACAAAGTTATAGCAGACTATCGCGTCATCACCATTTTTATAATAGTCGTGATTTACCTTGAGTTCGTGAGTTTTGTCGCATCATACAAAAAGAAAAAGACTGTGCGAAAAGCGACTATCCGAAAAGCACCTGTCGAGCAGCCGCCAGCTCCCGCACCGAGCGCCGAAGGCGAAGAAGCAGCCGCAGAAGAATAGCGGGCGAAAAAAGAAGAGGCATTCTTTTGGAATAGACTCTTTTTTCATTGAAACGCGATATATTTCCTTTGATTTCACACAGCAAACGAATATCTTAAATGTACATTGACCGCTGACACTCAGCGGAGCAATGTCTTAAATGTACATTGAAGCCTGAGGCTCAGCGGACGAAATTTTGTTTGTTAAAAGCTTCCCTGACACTCAGCAAAGCAAATTTTGTTTGTTCGAAGCGCAAAATTCGCCAAGCAAACGAAATGTCATTGGCGAACTCGTTTCGGAATCTGCAAAAGCCTAAAATGCGGATGCTGAATCAAGTTCAGCATGACACAATGTTTTAGAAAGAAAATCATTTGTCCAAAATCGTGATTTCGACGCGGCGGTTTCGCGCCTTGTTCTCTTCGGTGTCGCTCGGAGCGACAGGCTCGCGGCTTCCCATTCCGCGCGTGAAAATCTGGTTTTGCTCGCGAACGCCCATTTTTATCAAGAGTTCTGCAACGGCGTCGGCTCGCTCAACAGAGAGCTGCTCCTGACTTTCAACGCTGCCTGCGCGGGCGGTGTGTCCTGTTATCAAAAGGTCATTGTTCGGGTATTTTTTCAAAATCTCTGCGATTGATTTTAGTTTTTCTGTTTCAGATTCAAGAAGTCTGTCGGAATCTGGATAGAACTTGATGTTCTCCATTGAAATGACAAGTCCGTTTTCGCTTGAAACGACATTGACGTTTTCGATTCCGAGGTTCTCAACGATTTCTTTCACGTCCTCAACTGTCTTTTCGTCCGCTGTTCTCACGAAATCTTGCACTTGTGAATTTGATTTTCCGCGAAAATCGTAGCGGTTTCCAAAAGAGGTCTCGATTACGATTCTGAAAACTTCGCTGTAGTGGTCGAGAGCGCCTTTTTCGGCGTCAAAAAACAAAACTTGCTCGCTGTGTCCCATTGTTTTTGCAGGATAATCCACTAGCGAAAGCTCTCCTTTCGGTGTCGGAGAGTCATAGTAGATGTTGTAAGACACGTGAAACTCGTGCAATTCGCGCCCGTCCGCTCCTTTTTGCTTTCCAGCATAGGTGTATTGGGCAGAGAACGGGACTGCGAACGGCTTTTGCATTTTGAACGCGCGTCGCAAATCTTCGGCTTCATAGCCGTCTGCGCTCCACTTTTGCCCTTTTGTTACGTCCGTGTCTGGAAAAACAGGAAGGTTTCGGATAACGGGCATGAAATACTCGTCAGCGATTGAAAAAACGCCTTGCGGAGATTTTTGATAAATGCTTTTGTATGTGTTTCCCCACGAAAAATGTTTTCCGCTCACGCTTGAACTTTCATCGCTTGCCATAAAGGTCGCCGAATGAACGCCTGTGCCGTCGCTCAAAACGTCTGTCACTTCAACGGAAACACGGTTCAATATGCGCGCGTGATGCGAAAAAACGCCGTTGTAGATTACGTCTTCTTCAACACTCGTGAGAACTCTGTACGTGTCGCCTTTTTTGTACTTGAACAAAAACTTTTCAGCGCTGGCGCACGAAACAAACGCTATAAATGCAAAAATTACCGCAATCGTCTTTTTCATATCTTACAGATTTTTGAGCACCGCAGAATCGACTTTCCAGTTTCCATTTTCTTTTGAAACTTCAAGGATTGCATATTTTCCTTCCGCAAGAGCACCCGGATTTATCACAATCGTGTTTGAAAGCGTTTCGATTCCGGCGCTTTCGTGAATGTGTCCTGTGATGACAGCGAGCGGCTCTGTCTTTTCGATGAATTCGCGAAGAAGCGGCGAGCCGACGTGCATTCCGTTTGAAATCATATCGCAAGCTGTGTCTTTTGGCGGATTGTGCATAATGGCAATGAGGTTGTGCCACTTTTCGCCTGAATCCACGCAAGAAAAATCCGACACGAGCTCTTCGTCTGTGCGCTCAAAAGGCGTCGTTCCCGTAAACTTTGAGCCGCCGCCTGAGCCGCAAACTGAAAGCCCTTCAAAAAACGCAATCATTTTCTGGACGCTGATGTCTTTTCCTTCAAGCGCGCTCAAAAACTCAGGCTCATCGCAATTTCCAAGCACTGAAAAAATCTGGTCATGTTTTTTGCACAAAAGATTAAGAGCTGGCTCGCCTGTTTCTGCCTTGCCAAACTCAGCAAAATCTCCTGCAAAAAGGACTGCGTCTGCTTTCTCAAACTCAGGCGACAACTTTTCGATGTTTTCCAAATTTCCATGAATGTCTGAAATAACAAGAAATCTCATTAGTTCCCCCGTTTGCATTTTCGGCGAATTAAAGCGTTTCCATAGCAGTTTTCAGCGCATTCATCTGCTCGCTTGTTCCAATCGTTATGCGAAGATAATCGTCGATGCCCGCTGTCGCAAAATGGCGGACAAGAAGCCCTTTCTCTTTTATCGCGCGATAAAGGCTCTCGCCGCTCTTTCCGTCTTTTTTCGCAAAGACAAAGTTTGTCGATGACGGAATGACTGTCCAGCCGTGTTTTTCAAGCCACGCTGAAAACGAATCGCGCTCATCTGCGATTGCTCTGGCATTTTTTGCGCTATACGCACAAGAGCGGCAAGCAGCAATTCCCGCAGTCTGAGCGATAACGTCAATCGGGAAGTGGTTAAAGGAGTTTTTCACTGTCTCAATCGCACGGATAACTTCGGGATTTGCGATAACATAGCCGATGCGAAGACCTGCAAGGCTCATGCTTTTGCTGAACGTTCTCACGATTACAAGGTTCTTGAACTCGCCAAGAAGAGAAATAGCGCTCTCTCCTCCAAAGTCAACATATGCCTCATCAACAATAAAAGCACGGTCTTTCGGAGCGCTTTCAAGCATCTTTCGGATTTCGTCGCGAGTAAGAGCACGCCCTGTTGGTGCATTCGGATTTGCAAAGATAATCGGGCTGTCAGTTTCAAGAGCGCTTTTTAGCATTGCCTTTTTGTCCAGCGTCCAATCCGCATTGAGCGGGATTTTTTTGAGCGGAATGCCGTAATATCCTGCATAAACAGGATAAAAGCTGTAAGAGTGCTCTGGTGATATAAGCGGACGGTCAGAATCGAAGAACGTATAAAACACAAGAGAAAGCACTTCGTCAGAGCCGTTTCCGCAAAACACCATATCGCGCGTGACTTCAAACGGCAGCTTGTCGCTCTCACAAGGCTCGCATGCAAACTCATCACCATCTTTTCCAACAGCGCGACAAAGAACGCCGCCCGTGCAATTTATCATCGACGCAATCGCGTCCCTGAGTTTTTCGGAGGCTGGGTCAGGATAAAGAGCAAGGCTCATCCGCTTTTTTGAAACAAGAGCCCTCACCGCTTCCTCCACCGCTTCAGAAGGCGGGTATGGGTTTTCGTTTGCGTTCAACTTTATATAATCGCGGTCTTTCGGCTGCTCACCTGGAACGTACGGGTGCAAATTGTCCAATCGTTTTGAAAGCATATTATTCTCCTTTCGCACTTCGGCGATTCATAACGATTTGTGCTGTTATAAGAGCAGCGATAATCACGAGTCCTGCAACATCGCTTCGGCTTTCTGGCAAAATGCACAAAAGCCCGCCAAAAATGAAAAGAACGCGCTCAACAACAGATGTCTTTTTGAAAGCATAGCCTTCAAGACCTGCGCTAATTCCAAACATTCCAATAAGAGCCGTAAGCGAAATCATCAAAAGGCTTGGAACGCTTGCGCCTATCATAAGCATTTTCGGATTGAAGACGAACATATACGGAATGATAAAAGCGCCAATCGCCAGTTTTGTCGCCTGAAACGCCGTGCGGATAGGCTTTGCTTTTGCGATTGCCGCGCCTGCGATTGCTGCAAGGGCGACAGGCGGCGTTACATCGGCGATGATACCGAAATAGAACGCAAACATATGAGCTGCCAACGGCTCGATGCCAAGCCCAATAATAGCACCTGCCGTAATCGTTGACGTGATGAGATAATTCGCGGTTGTAGGCGCTCCCATTCCAAGAATAATCGACGAAATCATCGTGAGGAAAAGCGTGATAAACACAATTCCGTGAGAAATCGAAATAAGACCAGCGCCGAACTTCAAACCGATTCCCGTAAGCGTTACGATTCCGATAATGATGCCAGCCATTGCGCACGCGATTGCAACGCTTATGATATTTCTGGCTGCGGCACACATAATGTTGATGATTTCTTTCGCCGTAAAGCGCGGCTTATTGCCATTCGCCAAGTCAACGAACGATGAAACAATTCCGATTGCAACGACAGACACAATGCCCATAAGAGCCGCATAAACCGCAGTTTTTCCAATGCACAAGAACACAATGATGATTAAAAGCGGCAAAACCATATAGCCTTTTTTGAGGAAAAGCGGCAAAAAACGCGGAAGTTCCTCGCGCGGAAGACCTTTAAGCCCAAGTTTTTTTGCTTCGAGGTGGACAGTAATGAAAATGCCCGCAAAATACAAAAGAGCAGGAAGAACAGCCGCTTTCACAATCGTGATATACGGAAGTCCAAGACTTTCAGCCATCAAGAACGCAGCCGCTCCCATAATCGGAGGCATAAGTTGACCGCCCGTGCTTGCCGCAGCCTCGACAGCGCCAGCAAACTCGCCACGATAGCCGAGTTTTTTCATCATCGGGATTGTAAAACTTCCAGAGCCGACTGTGTTTGAGACAGAACTTCCAGACACAGTGCCCAAAAGCGCGCTCGAAAGAACAGCGACCTTCGCAGGACCGCCTGACGCACCGCCAGCGATTGCGTTACAGACATCGATGAAAAACTGACCGATACCAGTGCTTTCAAGAAGAGCGCCAAAGAGAATAAACAAAAAGATAAACGTCGAGCAAGCGCCAATAGGCGTGCCCATAATGCCTTCTGTGTTATAAAAAAGATGGCTCACAACACGCTCGAAGGAATATCCGCGATGGTTGAAAAAGCCTGGAAGATATGGACCTGCAAACGCGTAGACAATAAAAGAGCAAGCGATAATGAGAATCGGCAAGCCAACAATGCGACGGCAACTTTCGATGAGAATCAAAATGCCGAGAGCGCCGACTGCAATATCTTGCATAGTGTAAGCGCCAGTTCTTCTGACAAGCTGCTGAAAGTTAATCACAATATAAAGCCAGCAAGCAGCGCCAAGGAAAGCAAGCACCACATCATAGAGCGGAAGCGTGTTTCGAGGAAGGCGCTTTGAGGCAGGAAAAAGCAAAAACGCCAGAGCCTGCACGAACGCAAGATGGCTGGCTCGAAGAATCTGCGCCGTTATGCGCCCCGAAAGAGTCGCATAAAGCTGAAAGAGCACGAACGCCACAGAAATAATCACAGTGATATACTGTCTCCAGCACTTGTGCTCGCGGTAAGACTGCTCTTTGTCGAGCTCTTTCATCAACTGCTTCATCTCGTCTTCGTTCGTCGTAGGAAGCATATCGTCAACAAAAGTTTCGTTCATAGACACCCCTTTTTATATGTGATTTGAAAAAATATACCAAAGTAGCGAAACACGTTTTATCTCAAAAACAAGACTCGTCTGCTCCTTGAAAAGCGACTTCAAAAACACCTCGCGATTTCCAATTGAAATACTGTGCTCAGCGATGACGCCGACCGCCATCACCATTTTTTTTAGTCGCCTGTCAAGATTTTTTATCGCATAGCCGTCCTCTTCCACCTCAAAGAACGCGCCCTCAGTCTCGCTCGCTTCGCTAATGCCTGCGCCATAAGAAACAAAATGCGTCTGCACAAGAACAATCTCATTTCCGTCACACTCATAAACATCTCGGATTCTTCCTTTGTTCACCGAATGTGTGTAGGAAATGCAAAACCCCGAAAGAGCAGAACGCGAAAGAACGCGCTCAGAGGGATTTTTCCGATTGCTGATTGAAACACATTGCACAGCAGGCAACAACAATGTGGCGGCGCATACGAGAAGCGCCGCCAGAACAACCATCTTCTTCAAGACGCCTTACAGACCTTTCTCGCTAAAATACTTCTTTGCGCCTGGGTGGAACGGAACAGAAACGCCTGTAACAGCCATCTCTGCACTCACCTCTTTTCCCTTTGCGTGCGCCGTTCCGAGAGAGTCGAGATGCTCGAAAAGAGCCTTCGTCATATCATAGACTGTCTGCTCATCGAGTTTTGCGCTTACCGCAAGAGTCGCCTTCACCGCAAGCGCTGGTGTGTCAACATCGCTTCCGCTGTAAGTGCCGGCAGGAATCACAGTCTTTGTGTAAAAGCCATGCTCAGCGCAGATTTTGTCCGCCTCTTCGCCGTCAACAGCGATGAGCGAAAGACCAGCCGTGAATGCAAGCTCCTGAAGAGCAGAGTTCGGAACACCGTTAGTCACAAAACAAGCGTCAAGAGTGCCGTTCTGAATAGCCTCCGCGCTTTCCTTGAATGAAAGATTAGCTTTCTGAATATCACTGAACGAAAGCCCGTAGCCTTCGAGTATCTGCTTTGCGTTGAACTCAACACCGCTCCCCGCATCTCCGACAGAAACTCTCTTTCCTTTAAGGTCACGAACGCTTGTTATGCCGCTATTCTTGCTCGCAGCAATATGGACAACCTCAGGATAAAGCGTTCCGATTGTCGCCAGATTGCCGAGCGGGGTCTCAAACATATCGCTTCCGTTGTAAGCGTAATCCATAACATCGTTCTGCACGATAGCAAACTCCGCTTCTCCTTTGCTGATAAGACGGAGGTTTTCCGCAGAAGCGCCAGTTGCCTGGGCCGTAACGTTCATGCCGTCAACATTTGTGTTCCATATGTTCGCGATAGCACCGCCGAACGGATAATAAGTTCCGCTCGTTCCGCCTGTCGCGAGAATAAAGTTCTTGTTCGCGCTCTTCTCACAGCCGCCAAGAAAAGCGACAGCCAAAATGCCCAAAACCGCTGTTGAGAGTTTCTTCATGTTGTAACCCCTTTGTCTAAAATATAAATAATTATACATTTTCTTGTTATATTTATGCAACACTAAGCAAGGGATTTCCACAAAAAACACTATAGATTTTCCGCTCCCTATTGATAAAAAAATGCTATATAAACACATTGACAAACAAAATACGAGGGTTTATACCATTCGTATATTTTATCAGTTGGGAGGGCTGTTCAAATGGCTTCTAAGTACAACTGGACGGGAATGTACCGCCCGAATATGTTTACCCCGGACAACGAGCGCGACCAGTTGGTCGATGTTCAGATTCTGGGTAGCGTTCGAGATGACGACATCGCAAACGACATCATCGAAGAAGGTATCGAACTCAAAAAGGAGACGCTCTGCGACGTTATCAAGCGCTACGAGAGAACGGTCGCAAAGCGCGTTCTCAGCGGCTATGCGTACTCGAACGACTTTGTTCAGATGCAGCCTCGCATCACAGGCGTTTTTGAAAGCACGAGCGCTCAGTTTGACCCTGCAGTTCACAAATGCACGGTTGATATGTGTGCAGGCACTGTCCTTCGCTCAGAGCTTTCAAACGTCGGTGTGAAAATCCTCGGCGAGAAGGACGCAGGAGGAGCGAAAATCAGTTCTGTTACGGACGTTGAGACTGGCGACAAGGACACGCTCACGGTTGGCGAGATGGTCTTGATTGAGGGGGACAAAATCAAGATTCAGGACGAGAAGGACGAAAGCCAAGGTGTTTTCTTCATTGACGAAAAGGGTGTCTCCCGCCGCGCTGACAAGCGTCTTGCGCTCAACAAGCCTTCTCAGATTATGGTGAAAGTTCCCTCCGATGTTGCCGAGGGCGCTGTTTCGCTCGTGATAAAGACGAAGTACACGACGGGTGGAGCTGTTTTGAAAGCTCCTCGCGAACTCAAATACAACTACAAATTGACTGCTAAAAAATAATGATTGTTTCACAATGGGCTTTGTGAGTCTTTCACATTGTCCGTTGTGAATATCGTTCGATGTTCGTTGTGAGATGTTCACAATGGACGTCGAAAGCATCAAAATGTTTTTATTCTGGCAAGTGGTGTCCAGCCTCTTGCCTTTTTTTGTGCGGGCAAAAAAAAGCCCGCGCATTGTTGGCGCAGGACTTTGAAAAACGCTTATTTCTTGAGCAATGAAGCAACGAGAGCATGGTTAGCAGCCATTCTTTTTGCCTGCTTCTTTCCGTTAGCTCTTGTGAGCTTTGTGCTTACGCGTGGTCTGAATCTCTGTGCAAGTCTCATAGAGTTCTCCTTGAAAAAATATGTGGGCAGTATAACAGAAAAAGAGCGAAAAAGACAAGTGCGCAAAAAAAATCTCGCGTGCCTTTGTGTTTAAGGTTCGCGGGATTTTGTGCTGGTGGAATTATAGGTTTTCCGAAAGCTGCTTTACGGTTTCTAGAGGAATCTCTGTTATCTCGGCGATTTCCTCCAGTGTCATTTTGTTTTGTTTGAGCAGTTTCTTGGCGAGTTCGGCTCTTTCTGCTGCTCGCTCTTCTTTTGCAAAGTCTTGCATAATTCTGCACATATATCCAACCCCCTTTTCGCTTTCTTTTAGATGGCGCACTTTGTCCGAAAGTATATCGCTCTTAATGTCACTAGCCTTCTTGCAAGAAAAAATCCCGCGTGCCTTTGTATTTAAGGTTCGCGGGATTTTGTGCTGTCATGCTGAACTTATTTCATCATCTACGCTGCATATTGTAGATTCCGAAACGAGTTCGGAATGACACTATGCAACGAACTTATTAGACAGCCACTATTTCAAGTTGATGATGCTCTTGTCGTAGTCTGTCGGCGGAACATAGCCCATGAGTGTCATGAGTGTTGCAGGCCATGAAGAAATGCCAAGACCTTCGTTAAGCTTCTCTGTGTCGTACTCGCCCTTGTACTCTGGGTCGTAGATGATACCAGGAACTGGGTTCAAGCTGTGGCTTGTCTTTGCCTTTGGCTCGCCAGACTTGTCCATCTTCACAGAGCCGTCTTTTGCGTGCTCATACATATCATCTGAGTTGCCGTGGTCTGCTGTCAAGCACAAAATACCGCCAGCCTCGTCGATTGCTGCCTTGAGGCGTCCGAGCTGCAAGTCCATGCCCTCCATTGAGCAAACAACCGCGTTGAAAACTCCAGTGTGTCCAACCATATCTCCGTTCGGGAAGTTGAGGCGAATGTGGTCGTATTTGCCAGATTTAATAGCCTCGATAACCTTGTCGGTAATCTCCGCGCACTTCATCCATGGGCGCTGCTCGAACGGAACAACATCAGAAGGCACTTCGATGTAGTCTTCGAGCTTCTCGTCGAACTTGCCCTGCTTGTTTCCATTGAAGAAGTATGTAACGTGTCCGTATTTCTGTGTCTCAGAGATAGCAAGGAGCTTCACGCCTGTCTTTGTGAGATACTCGCCCATTGTTCTGTCGATTGAAGGCGGGTTCACGAGGTACTGAGCTGGAACGTGCGCATCGCCGTCGTACTCCATCATACCAGCATACTCAACGCTTGGTACTCTCTTTCTGTCGAATGGCAAATCGCCGCCCTTCGGTGTCTCAAATGCGCGAGTCATCTCAAGAGCGCGGTCGCCGCGGAAGTTGAAGTAAATCACGCTGTCGCCGTCTTCGATTGTGCCGACTGCCTTGCCGTCTTTTGCGATAACGAACTCGTGCATATCCTGGTCAAGAATGCCAGGGACTTCTGCGCGGTATGTCTCGATAGCCTTTGTCGCGCTCTCGAACATTCTTCCCTCGCCAAGAACGTGAGCCTTCCAGCCGCGCTCAACCATGCTCCAGTCCGCATTGTAGCGATCCATTGTAAGATACATGCGTCCGCCGCCAGAAGCTATTCTGTAGTCAACGCCAGAGAATGAAGCGAGGAACTCTTCAAGAGGTGTGATGTAGTTCAAAGCAGAAGTTGGGTCAACGTCGCGACCGTCAAGAAGAGCATGAACGCGGAGCTTTTTCACGCCGTCTTTGTGTGCCTGTGTAACCATCGCTTTGAGGTGGTCGATGTGTGAGTGAACATTTCCGTCAGAAACCAAGCCGATGAAGTGCAATGTGCTTGATTTGTCGTTTACGTTCTTGATGAGCTTTTTCCAAGTGTCAGCCGCGAACATTGAGCCGTTAGCGATTGACTCGCCGACGAGCTTTGCGCCCTGTGCGAATACGCGACCGCAGCCCATTGCGTTGTGTCCGACTTCGCTGTTTCCCATATCGTCATCGCTCGGCAAACCTACGGCTGTTCCGTGAGCCTTGAGCTTTGTGTGCGGGCAGTTCGCTGTGAACCAGTCGAGATACTTCATCTTTGAAGCCTTAACAGCGTCTCCCTCTTCGTACTTTCCATATCCAACGCCGTCCATAATCACGAGGACTACAGGACCACGACGACCCTTCCAATTCGGGTTCTTTTCCAAAGCATGCATTGTGTCAGCCATTGTAAAACTCCTATAAAAATGCAATTCCGCCTTTACTATAGCATTTTTTACGTAGCGTTTTCAATTCCTGTTTTTCTCAAGTACAAAAAAAACGACCCCATAGAGTCGTAGTGTTCTCCCCTATAGGGTCGTGGTGTCCTCCCCTATAGGGGAGATGTGTTCTACCGCATAGGGGAGATGTGTCCTTCCCTATAGGGGAGATTTTCAGAACGGGATATGATATTTGTCATAGCGCCGCAGCCGGCGGTCAAGAGCAAAAGAACGACAATCGAAATGATGAGGGCGCTTTTGAATGGCAGTGTCGTCTTCGAGAATGCGCCTGTGATTCTGTAGATGAGCGGCGTTATCGTGCGGTCAAGCAAGTCCCAAAAACTCGACGAGTAATCTCTGGAAACCAAGAGCGCAATAAGGCGAACAGCCATAATGAGAACAATGAAGAGCAAAATGCTTCGAAGGAGCGACCAGACAAGCGAGATTATCAGGATAAGAATGCCAGAGAGCGTTATTTGTGCTATCGAGAAAATGCCTGAGACGATGGAAGATAGTCCGACAAGCACAAGGAGCGCGACTGTCGGCGAGAAATCAAAAGCGCCTATCCGCAAGAAAGAGAAGCGGCGGAAAAGGTTCAGGTACGGGTCGCACACCGAGCAGAAAAAGCGTCCGACAGGCGTGTATTCAGAGCCCGGAATCCATGTGAGGATTATGCGGATGAAACAAAGAAGCGTGAAGATTGACAGCGCTCCTGAAATCAAAAGACTGATTGTATACATAATATTTCTCCTTTATTCTTCTAAGAAATCCAAACATCACTAACTAGAGGCAAATCTCTTATGCGGTTAGAAAACTCCTCTGTCGGAGGCGCTTTCATCATATCGTTTGCCTGAACTATGTACTCGCCGTTCTCAGTGTCTATATGAAAATATACGGAACAAGAGCCTGTAGCGTCGAATAATATATCTTTAAGATGGTCAATATCGCGTGCGCTTTCGATTTTGTTCTCAACGCGGATATGGAACTCTCTTGCGGCTTCCATCTTCACTTCCTCGATGTCAGCGATGGCGTCAACGATGAATGACGGGTGATCATTGCGCTCGTTCGGAGGGTCAACTTTTCCGCGAAGGGCTACGACTTGCTCATTTTGAACTTTGCCTCTGCACTTTTCCCACACTCCCGGAAAGAACGTCACATCGAACTCGCCCGTGAAATCCTGCAATGTTGCCCATGCCATATCCGTGCCTTTTTTGGTGGTGTACGGCTTCAAGTCCTTAATCATTCCGATTGCGGTGTAAACGGTGTCGCTTGATTTTGCTCCTCTCGTCTTCATTCCCGCCTTTGCGTCGATTTCGGCTTTCGCCTGCTTTGCGCATCTGTCTATCGTCCGCGACGAGCAAGTGGAATGTTTTTCGATAACGTCGCGCCAATCGTCGAGAGGGTGTCCTGAAAGATAGCAGCCGATAAAGTCTTTTTCGAGGTTCAGCTTTTCCATCGTTGACCAATCTTGAGCCTCTTCGAACTTGAACTCTTCGATGACCGCCTCGCCCGATTCTTCAAAAAGGTCTGCCTGTCCGAAGTTGTTGCTTTCCTTCACCGAAAGGATATAGCGGAGGGCGCTCTCAAGGTTTTGGAGCAATGTCGGGCGGTTTTGTCCGAGAGCGTCAAAAGCGCCTGTTTTGATTAAGCCTTCGATTGCTTTCTTGTTGATTGCAGAATTATCCACTCGCTCCAAGAAATCAATGAAGCTCTTGTACGGCCCGTTTTTGTTGCGCTCGTCGATGATAGCCTGCGCTGCGCCCGAACCCATGCCGTTAATGCCGCGGAAACCGAAGATTATGTGTCCATCCACTACGTCGAAATCTGAATCAGAGCGGTTCACGTCTGGCGGGTCAACTGGGATACCCATACGGCGAGCTTCGGCGATGTAGGCGGGAAGTCCGTCTGTCGAAGTGATTTCGTTGGTTAAGTTTGCCGCCATAAATTCTGCAGGATAGTGGCATTTGAGCCAGCCCGTGCGATAAGCAACAACGGAATACGCCGCCGCGTGCGACTTGTTGAAACCGTAGCCCGCGAACGGAATCATAATCTCGAAAATCTCGTCTGCGTGTTCTTTGGTAAAGCCTTGCTTGACAGCTCCCTCTTCAAACTCGATTTTTTTGCCCATCAAGACTTCAGGCTTCTTTTTTCCCATAGCACGACGCAGCATATCAGCTCCACCGAGGGAGAAACCCGCGATTTTTTGCGAAACCTGCATAACTTGCTCTTGATAAACCATTACGCCGTAGGTTTCTTTCAAAATGCCTTCAAGACAAGGGTCGGGATAGTGAACCGTTTCTGGTTTCCACTTTCCGTCGATGTAATTCGGGATATAATCCATCGGACCTGGGCGATAAAGCGCGTTTAAAGCAACAAGCTCTTCAAGGCGGCGCGGTTTTGCCTGTCGAAGAATCTTCTGCATTCCTGGGGACTCAAACTGGAAAACTGCAACGGTGTCGCCGCGGCAGAAAAGGTCAAAAGTCGCAGAATCCTCTTCCGAAACATTTTCTGTGCTGAATTCTGGCTCGCCTGCCTTTCTGTGTTTGTTGATGATGTTTTCTGTGTAGCGAATGAGAGAAAGAGTTTTCAAACCCAAGTAATCGAACTTAACAAGTCCGCACGGCTCGATGATGTCCATTGTGTACTGCACGCCGACTTCTCCCGTCTTTGGGTCTTTGAAAATCGGAGCCCAATCTGGAAGAGCGGTCAAGCCGATAACCATTCCCGACGCGTGAAGACCTGTGTTGCGGTTGACGTTCTCGAGTTTTTTTGCCAACTTGAAAAGACGCGCATATTTTGGGTCGTCTTTGTAAGGAATTAGCTTGCCACCGTCTGGAAACTTCTCTGTCGGAGGCTCGAAAGCGTCCTTGAGCTTTGCTTTGGGGCTGTCGGGGATACAGGCTTTGAGCATATTGACTTCGGAGAGAGGAATTCCCAAAACGCGACCAACGTCGGCGATTGCTTGCTTTGGTTTCAAAGTACCGAAAGTAACGATATGACCGACTTGCGCGTCGCCGTACAAATCGCGAGTGTGCTGAATGATGTCTTGGCGGTAATCGAAGTCCATATCAACGTCGAAGTCAGGCATAGACACGCGTTCAGGATTTAAGAATCGTTCGAAAATAAGTTTGTATTTGAAAGGGTCGATGTCGGTAATGGTCATTGCATATGCAACGAGCGAACCTGCTCCCGAACCGCGCCCAGGACCGATTGGCTTTTTGTGTTCTTTTGCCCAGTTGATGAATTCCCAAACGATAAGGAAGTATCCTGAAAAGCCCATCTTGAAAATAATTCCGAGTTCGTACTCTGCGCGCTCTCGAATCTCTGGCGTGATTTCCTTGTAGCGTTTTTTCAAGCCCTCTTCGACGAGATAGCGCACATAGTCGTCTTGATTTTTTGTGTAATCGTCGCCGTGGGTCTGGAACTCTTTTGGCAGCTCAAATCGCGGCAGACAAGCCTTGAGTTCCTGTGTTTTGTACTGGTGAATCGTGAGGTCGCACATATTGGCGATTTTCACGGTGTTTTCTATCATCTCTGGATAGTCGGGGAAGAGAGCGCGCATTTCGCTTTCGTCTTTTAAATACCATTCGCTTCTTCCCTCTCCCATAGTCTGATGCGGCTCGTCTAGGAGCTTCTTAAAGCCGATACAACGCAGCGCGTCTTGTGCTTCCGCGTCTTCCTTGTAGCAATAATGCACGTCATTGGTTACGACCATAGGAATATCGAGCTTTTTCGCGAGGGCGATGAGCTTGACGGCGACTTTCTTTTGGTCTTCAAGTCCGTGGTCTTGCAACTCGATGTAATAATGGTCTTTACCGAAGAGTTCTTTGTAAGAAAGAGCGAGTTTCTCCGCTTCATCGTCTAATCCTGCGAGCAAAAGCTGCGGCAATTCGCCTTGAATACAGGCAGACAAACAAATCAAGCCCTCGTGATATTTTTTCAAAAGCTCGAAGTCAATGCGCGGTTTTCCGTAATACAAGCCCTCTGTGTAGGCAATCGAGGAAAGCCACGAGAGATTTTTATAGCCCGTTTCGTTTTCGCAAAGCAAAATCAAGTGAAAATAATGGGCATGTCTGTCGCCCGATTCGCCTTTTTTGGAATATGGAACGTCGTTTTTTTCGAGGTGTGAGCCATAGGCAACATAGAACTCTTCGCCTACGATTGGATTTATGCCGTTCGCGTGGCAAATATGCTCGAAGTTCAACACGCCGAACATATTTCCGTGGTCGGTTAGGGCAAGAGCTGGCATATTTAGCTCTTTAGCCCGTGCAATCAATGTATCTAGTTTGCTCGCTCCGTCAAGAAGCGAATAATCGCTATGAACGTGAAGATGCACGAAGTTTGATTTTGGTGTCCCTTCTGGTGCATCTGGAAAAACATGTATATCTGCCATACAACATATTGTAGCGTAAAACGCTTTCTTGGTGCAACAAAAGTTATACTCACTATTGCCAAAACAAAAGTGCCGCCTATGGTCTTTCTCTCATAGACGGCACTTCTTTGCTATCCGTTATTTTAAGCTTACAGCGAAACTTTTCCGTCACTGCATTTCACCACAGTCACAGGACAACTAGTATTCCATGCCATTTCACCATCTTTTTTCTCTATTGCTTCCCATTGCGCCATCGTGCCACTGAACACGATTTCCGTGAGCGAAGTGCAATCATAAAAGAGCCACGAACCAAGAGTCTTTAGGCTTTTTGGTAACTTCACAGACTCAAGCGACTTGCAGCCACTGAACGCCCACCCGCCGATTTCCGTCACGCTTGCAGGGATAACCACCGACGAAAGCGACTCGCAGAATTCGAACTCACCCTCGTCGATTTTAGTAACACCTTTAGGAATTACCATTGACTTAAGCGATTCGCAACGAGAAAACGCAAAACCACCGATTTCCGTTACGCCCTCAGGAAGTATCACCGATGAAAGCGATGAGCACTCAAAGAAAGCACGAGAGCTGATTTTAGTAACGCTTGCAGGAATTACCACTAATTTAAGCGATGAGCAACCGTCAAAAGCACGAGAACTGATTTCCGTCATACCCTCGCCAAGCGCCACTGACACAAGAGATTTGCAGTCATTGAACAAATCACCAATATCTACTACACCGTCAGGAATGGCAATATGAACAGGCTTTGCATCTTTTTTCAACTTGATAGAGCCGTCCTGAGAAATCTTCAGGTGTTTGTTAGTTGAGTCAGGGAGACCGTTCGCTTTTGCATATTCACGAAGTTCCTTTGCACTGCCCTTTGCATTTGCCTTGTCCAAAAGAACAGGAAGCGTCTGCATCCACTTTGACACATTTGCATTCCCCAAACACACCTCAATTCCGCCGTCAATAGCAGGAATAGCCACGAACTGCTCGTTCCCTGTATTTCTCACCTGCACGTTCTCAACGTGGTGTTCGCTCAAAATCGACTCGAGAACCGCAGTCGCACCCGCTTTCTGCACCTGCTGGATTTTCGCCTTCTTCGCTCTTGCTTTTGCCGACGTGATAAGAGTCACTTTTTTCTGACTTGTCGCGTCGTAGAGTATGCCTTTTTGCTCGTCGAACGGGAAGAGAGGAGAAGCAGACACAATCTCTTCAACATCGTTGCAGTCTTTGAACGCACTTTTATCGATATGGGTCAAGGTTGAAGGAAGCACCAAAGACTTAAGCGCGATACACTCACAGAACGCATCACCCAAAATACGCTTCACGCCCTCGCCTATCACCACAGACTTAAGCGCATGGCAGCCCGTAAATACATCCCATGAAATGACTTCTGTCACACCACCACAAATCTCCACGCTCTCCAGATTGTAGCACCCGTTAAAGGTCTCGTTTTCCATTTTCTCAACGTTCTTGGGAATCACAATTGACTTTAGCGCAGCGCAATCTTGAAACGCCATAGAGCCAATTTGCTTCACGCTATCAGGAATAACCACGCTCTCAAGCGAATGACAGCCCATAAACGCATATTCACCGATTTCTGTAACGCCCTCGCCTATCACCACAGACTTAAGATGCCCACAGCCATAAAACGCACTGCCGTCGATTTTAGTCACGCTTTTTGGAATTACCACGGACTCAAGACGCTCCCAACATTTGCTGAACGCCCTCTCTCCGATTTCCGTCACGCCGTCAGGAATAACCACGTTCTTCGCGCTTCTGTCGCATTCTGTAACAACGCCCTTCGTGATTTTTAGCACATCTTCATTAGCCATCTAAAAACTCTCCATATATTTGATTGTCTATAATATAGCCGAAAAGCCCTCTCTTATGCAAAAAAAACGCCGCCTATGGTCTTTCGCATAGACAGCACTTCTTTGCTATCCGCTATTTTAAGCCTACAGGGACACTTCCCCGTCCGTGCATTTCACGGTCTCTGCGAGAACGCCTATTTGCCAGTCATAGCCTCTGTCAATTGCTTCCCACTGCGCCCTCGTTCCGCCGAACTCCAACGACGTAAGCGACTCGCAGCCCTCGAACGCACCATCGCCGATTTCCGTCACGCCCTCGGGGATAACCACCGACTCAAGCGACTTGCACCAACAGAACGCCTCCTCGCCGATTTCCTTCACGCCCTCAGGAATAACCACAGACGTAAGCGACTCGCAATTACGGAACGCATGCTCGCCAATTTCCGTCACGCCCTCACCAATCACCACCGACTTGAGCGACGTGCATTCTAAGAACGCATTATTGCCGATTTTCGTCACGCCCTCGCCAATCACCACAGACGTAAGCGAATCGCAGTAAGCGAACGCCTCATAGCCGATTTCTGTCACGCCCTCAGGAATTGTGACACTCGTCGCACTATTATCAAAGCACTTCATCAATACGCCGTTTTCAACCAGAACAGCAGGCTTCTGCCATTCGTCGTCACTGCATTTCACGGTCTTTGCAGGAACGTATTCCAGAAGATTATGCTTGCCCTTCACGGCTTCCCACTGCGCCATCGTTCCGCCGAACTCCACCGACGAAAGCGACTCGCAGTCATTGAACGCCCAATCGCCGATTTCCGTCACGCTCGCAGGAATAACCACAGACGAAAGCGACTCGCAGCCCCAGAACGCACTATCGCCGATTTCCTTCACACTCGCAGGAATAACCACAGACGAAAGCGACTCGCAGTCCCAGAACGCACTATCGCCGATTTTCGTCACGCTCTCACCAATAACCACAGACGTAAGCGACTTGCAGCCATAGAACGCACCCTCGCCTATTTCCGTCACGCCCTCACCAATAACCACAGACGAAAGCGACTTGCAGACAGCGAACGCCCTCACGCCGATTTTCTTCACGCTCGCAGGAATAACCACAGACGAAAGCGACTTGCACGTTAAGAACGCCCCATTGCCGATTTCCGTCACGCTCTCAGGGATTGTGATGCTCGGCGCACTCTCATCGAGGCACTTCGCCAGCACGCCGTTTTCAACCAGCAACAGAGAGGGCTTCTGCCATTCCCCGTCACTGCATTTCACGGTCTTTGCAGAAACATATTTCAGAAGCCACTGCTTGCCCTTCACGGCTTCCCACTGCGCAATAGAGCCGCCGAACTCCACAGACAAAAGCGACTTGCAGCCCCTGAACGCACTATTGCCGATTTTCTTCACGCCCTCAGGGATAACAACGTCTACGGCGTTTTCGTCGCATTCCTCCACAACACCGTTCTCGATTGTGAGAACATCTTCATTAGCCATCTAAAATCTCCTTTTATGTTTGATTGTCTATAATATATCCGAAAGCCCTCGCTTATGCAAAAAAAATACCGCCTATGGTCTTTCGCATAGACAGCACTTCTTTGCTATCCGCTATTTTAAGCCTACAGGGACACTTCCCCGTCCGTGCATTTCACGGTCTTTGCAGGAACATCTTCGTTCCAGTCATCGCCTCTTTCAATTGCTTCCCACTGCGCCAAAGTGCCGCCGAACTCCACCGACGAAAGCGACTTGCAGTCCAAGAACGCCCTCTCGCCGATTTCCGTCACACCAGCAGGGATAACCACAGACGAAAGCGACTCGCATCCCTTGAACGCCCCCCAGCCGATTTTAGTCACGCCAGCATGAATAACCACGGACGTAAGCGACTTGCAGCCATAGAACGCACCGTCGTCGATTTTCGTCACGCCCTCGGGAATTGTGACGCTCGTCGCACTCTTATCCAGGCACTCCACAGCCACGCCGTTTTTAACAAAAACAACTGGCTTCTGCCATTCGCCGTCACTGCATTTCACGGTCTTTGCAGGAATGTATCGGAGCAGATTCAATTCTTTGTCCTTCACGGATTCCCACTGTGCCATAGTACCGCCGAACTCCACAGACGAAAGCGACCAGCACTCACGGAACGTCCAATCGCCGATTTTCTTCACGCCCTCGGGGATAACCACAGACGAAAGCGACCTGCACTCACGGAACGCCTCCGCGCCGATTTCCGTCACACTCGCAGGAATAACCACCGACGAAAGCGACTCGCAGCCCTTGAACGCATAATAGCCAATTTCCGTCACGCCCTCGGGGATTACAACAGACGAAAGCGACTCGCAGTTACTGAACGCATAATAGCCAATTTCCGTCACGCCCTCACCAATGACAAGATAGACGGGCTTCGCGTCCTTCTTCAGCTTCACGATTCCGTCCTTAGAGACCGTGACGTACTTGCGGCTTGCGTCCTCAAGGGAGGAGTCGGCGGCGTATTTTCTCAATGCACCAGCGTCCGCACCAGTCGCGGCAAGGTCGAGAAGCCTTGGGAGAGTCTGCATCCACTTCTGAACCTTGGAGTCGGGGAGCAAAATCTCAATGCCTGAGTCAGAAGCCTTCACGCGAAGGTATGCGTCCGTCTTGTTTCTGACAACCTCGGTCTCCGCTTTGTGTTCGCTCAAGATGGAGTCGAGAACGGCACTCGCGGAAGCGTTCTGCACCTGCTCGATTTTCGCCTTCTTCGCCTCTTCCTTTGCCGCAGTCAGAACAAGGATGATCTTCTTCGTCTTTTTCGTAGCGTCGTAGAGCTTTCGCGTCTTCTCGTTGAACGGGAACGACGCGGAGGCGGAAACGACGTTTTCCACATCGTTGCAACCGTCGAACGCTTTTTCGCCGATTGACGTCACGGTCGAAGGAATCTCCACCGACGAAAGCGACCTGCAGCCCCAGAACGCATACTCGCAGATTTTCGTCACGCCCTCGCCAATCACCACAGACGAAAGCGACTCGCAGCCCCCGAACGCCCACTTGCCGATTTCCGTCACGCTTGAAGGAATAACCACGGACGAAAGCGACTTGCACCCACTGAACGCCCACCCGCCGATTTCCGTCACGCTTGCAGGGATAACCACCGACGAAAGCGACTCGCAGTCCTCGAACGCATTCCAGCCGATTTTCTTCACGCTCTCAGGGATAACCACGGACGTAAGCGACTTGCAGCCATTGAACGCCCACCCGCCGATTTCCGTCACGCCCTCGGGAATAACAACGTCTACGGCGTTTTCGTCGCATTTCGTCACAACGCCGTTCTCGATTTTGAGCACATCTTCATTAGCCATCTAAAAACTCTCCATAAATTTGATTGCCTATAATATAGCCGAAAAGCCCTCGCTTATGCAAAAAAAAGCCGCCTATGGTCTCTCTCATAGACGGCATAGCACTTCATCTGTTGTCATTCTTTCTCCTTTTAGCAGAGCAAGGCTTGCAAACAACCTCTTTGCAGTACTGCACACACACTCTTTGCAATGCTGCAAACGATATCTTTGCAAGCCCTACACAAATTTCTATAATTTCACAACCTTACAAGGCAATATATAAACGATTTCTCTTGTCGTTCGGGTCTTCCGTCAACGTGTTGTCCTTCAATGCATAATCTGCCATCTTGAAAAACACCTATAAACTTTGGGGTTATTGAACAAAAAAAGCATATGATGTATAGTCGAATTATTGACAGCCTTTTTAAGGGCTTGTTGATAAGGAGTTACGTTATGAAATTGGTAAAATCTATCGCTTTGGTTAGCGCAGCAGCTTGCGTTCTTGCTTTCGCATCATGCGGAACAACAAAAGAAGCAGCAGCTGAAGCACCTGCAGCAGAGGCTCAGGCAGAAGAGGCAACAGAGGAAGCTGCTGCTGAAGAGGCTGTTGTTGAAGAAGCTGCAGAGGAAGCAGTAGTCGAGGAGTAAATCTTCTTGATTTTACGAAGGCTTTGCCATAAGGCAGAGCCTTTTTTTATTGCCTTCTAAAACCGATAATCAAAATATGTTTCCGATATTTTCTAAATCAAAAAGACCAACGTACACCGCCGCAATAATCGGCTTGGGACGAATCGGCTACAGCCTCGCCCTCGACAAAAAGCGAGAGCAGCCCGCGTCCCACACAGCCGCGCTCGCAGAAAACGACAGAATCAAGTTAATCGCTGGCTGCGACACCGACTTGAGCCGCGCAGAAGAATGGCACACAGCAAATTATCCGCTCCCGGCCTACCTGAACACAGCAAATCTTTTTGCCCGCCACAAGCCCGACATCGTTACAGTCGCCGTGAACGAAGACAATCACCTCAAAGTAGCGCTTGAAGCAATTAGTGCAAAGCCAAAACTTTTGATTTTGGAAAAACCTGTCGCACTCTGCGTCAAAGACGCCCTTTTGATAAAAGACGAAGCCGAGAAAAACGGCGTTCCAATCCTCATAAATCACGAGCGCCGCTTTGCAGAAGATTACGCGATTGCCCGAATGTATATGAAAAAAATCGGCGAAATCCAAAGCGTCAACGCCCTGCTCTCCTCTTCTCTCAAAGTTTACGACAAAGCCGAAGAAAGCACGGGCAACTATTCGCTAATCCACGACGGGACGCATCTTGTCGACATCGTTCAGTTCTTGCTCGAAGAACTTTTGGACGAAGACGAAACAAAAAAAGAAGAAGTCGCGCAGTCAGGGCTTTTGAGCAAAGCGCAAAAAACGCTCCGCCGTCCAATCCTCCAAAAACCCACAGTCAGAGGAATCTGGAAAGACGAGAACGGCAGCGTCAGAAATCTTACCGCCGTCTTTGAAACGAGCGTTTGCCCGCTTGTTACAATCGGACTTAGCGGAAGGAGCAATTATTTTGGCTTCGACATCGACATTCGAGGCACACAAGGTCGAATCCTCATCGGAAACGGCTATCTAAACGTTTTCAAAAGTGCGCCTTCCACGCTTTACACGGGCTTCAAATCGCTCTCTCCTGACTCAGCCGTCAAAATGCCGCAGCAGACACTTTATTTTTCGAATATGGTTCAGAATGCAGTCGATTTTCTTGACGGAAAAGCGAGCCTGAAATCAACGTTGCAAAACGGAATCGACGCTCTTTCAATCCTCGAAGAAATAAAAAATATGATTTCGTAAAGAAAGAACAACGTTTTTCACTTTTTCAAATTGGAAAATGCTCGCCCGAATGTCCCGACAGCGTTTTTCCAAATCCCAAAAGCTCGTCCGAATGTCCCGACAGCGTTTTTCCATTTCCCAAAAGCTCGTCCGAACGTTCCGACAAGCAATTCACAAATCCCAAAAGGTCGTCCGAACGTCCAGACAGCATTTTGGGATTTTCTATATTGCAAAAAGTGCAATACCGCGATGAAATCATTTCACTTTACGCACTACAGTGCTTGTGCTATACTTCAAAACTGTAAAATAATTTTATAGGAGTGTACCAAAATGGGTGAGAATTATTTCAACTCAATTCCGTGGAGAGAGGCAAGATTGCAGCTCGGTCATTGTAGAAGCATGGCGAAAGAGGAATTCGCTGATGGCGTTAAGGCATTGCAGGGAAAGAAAATCGTTATTGTCGGCTGCGGTGCTCAGGGCTTGAATCAGGGTATGTGTCTTCGCGCTTCTGGTCTTGATGTTAGCTATGCACTTCGCGAGAGCGCAATCACTGAAAAGCGTCAGAGCTGGAAGAACGCGACTGAGAACGGTTTCAAGGTAGGCACTTACGATGAGCTTATTCCGACTGCTGACCTCGTCGGAAACCTCACTCCGGACAAGCAGCACACTCCTGTTATCACAGAAGTTATGAAGAGAATGAAGCACGGCTCTGCTCTTTGGTACAGCCACGGCTTCAATATGATTGAAGAGGGAATGCAAATCCGCAAGGACATCACTGTTGTGATGTGCGCTCCAAAGGGACCGGGAACGGAGGTTTGGCACGAGTTTGAGCGCGGTTTCGGTGTTCCTGACCTTATCGCTGTTCACCCTGTAAACGACCCAGAGGGCAAGGGCTGGGCTTATGCCAAGGCTTTGGCTGTAGGTATGGGAGGAAGCAAAGCGGGTGTTCTTGAGTCTTCTTTTGTTGCTGAGGTAAAGAGCGACCTTATGGGCGAGCAGACTATTCTTTGCGGTATGCTCCAGACAGGCACAATTCTTTGCTACGACAAGATGGTAAGCGAGGGCATCGCTCCTGAGTATGCGACAAAGCTCTTGATGCACGGCTGGAACGTTGTCAGCGAGGCTTTGAAGTGGGGCGGCATCACGAACATGATGGACAGACTTTCTAACCCTGCAAAAATCAAGGCGAACGAGCTTTCAAAAGAGCTCAAGAAGATTCTTGCTCCTCTTTATCAGAAGCACATGGACGACATTATCTCTGGAAAGTTCAGCTCAACGATGATGAAGGACTGGGCGAACAAAGACCACGACCTCTTGACTTGGCGCGAAGAGACAGGAAAGCTTGCTTTCGAGTCAACAGCGGAAAGTAGCGAGGAAATCAGCGAGCAGGAGTATTTCGACAAGGGCATTTTGCTTGTTGCTATGGTCAAGGCTGGCTGTGAACTTGCGTTCGAGACGATGGTTGACGCTGGTATCAAGGAAGAGAGCGCATACTACGAAAGTTTGCACGAAGTTCCTCTCATCGCAAACCTCATCGACCGCAAACGCCTTTATGAGATGAACCGCGTTATTTCTGATACTGCGGAATATGGTTGCTACTTGTTCGCAAATGCTGCTGTTCCGCTCTTGAAGGACTTTATGGCTGGTGTTACGACTGAGGTTATCGGAAAGGGGCTTTCAAACGCCTGCACTGCTGTTCCGAATATGCAGCTTGTTACTGTAAACGCAGAAATCCGCAATCACCCGATTGAAGTTGTTGGTCGCAAGCTCCGCGCTTACATGACCGCAATGAAGCCTGTGGTGTGAGATTTGAAGTAACGATATAAAAGAAAAGAGCTTGTCAAAATCGACAGGCTCTTTTTTTATGCTATAATAAAACCGAGGACAGATATGAAGAAAATCATTTGTATTGCATTATCCTTTGTGATGGCATTATCTTGCTTTGCAGATGTTCGTGACACGATTTTTATTGCCGACGCAAAAGAGCAGAACTTCGGCTCACATGCACCCCTGATAAACGAAATTTACTTTTCAGATTTTGCAACAACAAAAAAGATAGAGCGCCTACCGCTCAACGCCGTTGCATTTGGCAATACTGCAAAATGGATTACAAAAGGCGACAAAGAATATAAAAAGAACAATTTCAAAAAAGCCGCTCATTATTACAAAAAAGCCGCTTCAAAAGGAAACTCAGAAGCACAATATAAACTCGGCTTAATGTATTATTTTGAGCAAGATTACGCAAAAGCAAAAACACTTTTTGAAAAAGCAGTAGCGCAAAACAATTATCACGCACAAGAGTATTTGGGAAACCTATACTGGTACGGTTTTGGCGTGAAAAAGGACATAGCAAAAGCGGAGTACTGGTTAAAAAAAGCGGGCGAGAATGCAGCTGGAGATGCAAACGAAATCGCGAAACACACCTATAACCATATTGCCACTTTTTACCTCTTCATAATGAAAGACAAAGCTCAAGCAAAATATTGGCTTGAAAAAGAAGCAGAGGCAGGAAGCTATTCCGCAAAAAAGTTTTTGGAATCAGAAGCGTTCAAATGAAAACCCGCATGCTACTGAAAAAAAAATTATTAAGCCTTCTTGGCGTTGCCGGTGCGATTGCTCTTATTTTGTTTTTGATATTTCCCAAGCCAAGCATAATTATTATTTCGCTACTTGTTTCGGACATCACGACAGAAAAAGAGCCTGCACCAGTCTACAACATCGTTTGGAACGTGCTCGACGATGATTTAGTCGGCAAAAAGATAAAAATCGATTTCGATGATTATGAAAACACATTCTCAAAAACACTGACAATCGGAAAAACAAAACGCATTCGCCTTCCCTACGGCTCATTTCACGAAAGCGTGAATGAAAAAGACAGCGCAGAAAAAGGCATTTTCCTCGACATGCCACAAGGACTTTCAATGCGATGGAGGGAGGATTTGGACAAATACCAAAAAGAAGACGCCTACGAAATAATCGTTTTCAAAGAGGCAGAACTAAGCGAAACCGACGAGGCTTTTATTCTTTCAAGCGCTCCAAAGGCGAAAAGTTTGGCGATTTCTTACTACGACAAAGAAAAAGAAAACCGCGCTGCAATCACGAAACAAAACGATTCTGGCAGAGTTTTCTTGAAAAGCGAGAGCGAAAAGACGAAAGCCGACGTCATGGACGACGCAGTTCTTGAAATCAAAGTCAAAAGCCTTTTGCCAAATGTCGAAAAAACATACACCTACAAAGCAAAATATTTTCGCGAAATGAAATATTTATACGGAACTTTTATCGAACAAAACGATAAAAAACTTCGCGTACAAGGCATTTCTCTAAACGGCGAGAATAGTATCGAAGCGCAATATGTTGACAAAGACGGAAACAGTCTTGCAGGCTACGAAGCCATTATCTATGCCTTTTTTCCCGACGGCACTCTCGGCACAATCGAAACAAAGACAGATGACAGCGGTTATGTAAAAATCGATTCTCTTCCAGAAACAGAATATCGCATTTCTTTCGGTGAGAAAGCCAAAGACACTCACTCAAAACTTAGCGAGCAAGAAAAAATAAAAAGACGACCTCACAAAATTTTTAGTGAGCACGAAAAATGAGTAAAACGCCTTCACTAAATTTTTAGCGAGTCAGAAAACTTAAAAAACTTCAACACTAAATTTTTAGCGACCAAGGCCAACAAAAAAGTTTCACTGAAAAAATTTTTAGCGAGCGCGAAAAAACAAAAAAATGACCTCACTAAGTTTTTAGCGAAGTCATTTTGCAATCAGCACTATATCACACTCTTTTTATCTGATTCTGCCGCTCAAAAGCAAGAGCAAAAAATAATAAACGACATAAAAAAAATAAAGCCTACCGTTTAACGATAGGCTTCTTTCATCTCCTAGCAGAATTGAACTGCTGTTGTCGGGATGAAAACCCGATGTCCTAACCACTAGACGAAGGAGACATAAATCATTGCTGACTTATGTTTAGTAGTATATAGACTATGATATTTTTAGTCAATACCTTTTTACATATTCATGTCAAATTTTTTTACAAGTTTTTCTCGCAAACTTTTGCAATCATCATCATCAAGCCCAAGTTTCTTTGCAGCCGTCAAATCAGACATCGATTTTGAGTATTCCTGAAGATTATAATATGCAAGAGCACGGCGATAATGCACATGCGATTGAAATGCATCCATATCGAGAGAAGCAGAAAAACACTCAACAGCCTTACGGTCATCACCTTTGACGCTGTAAACGATTCCTTCGTAATAAAGCGCCTTAAAACTTTTTGGGTCATACGCAAAACTTTCTTTGAAGTCATTGAGAGCATCGTCATATTTACTTTGAGCAAAATACGCCATACCACGATGTTTCAAAATCACAGAAAGAACAGCTGCGGCCGGCTGGGGGTCTGCATTTACAATTCTCGTGTAAATAACTATCGCATAATCAAGTTCACCCTGATTATGAGCATGAAGCGCTTCAAGAAGCATATCATCAAGAGTTCCTCTCACATACGGAGACGGACGACTAATAGGCGAATCCATTTTTCGCTGCTCAGGAAACTGCTCTCGTGTCAAAACATCGGCTTTTTCATAAAAACTGCTTCGTCGAAGCGCCAACTCAGATTGCATTTTCTTTTGATAATCGCGAATCTCTTGGAAAATAATATCCGAAAGAGTCAAACTTGCATTTATGGAAGCAAGTTTTCGGCGAAGAGGCAAATCCACTGGAGAAAAATCTGCTTTATAAACAAGTTCATGCTCAACTTCTGCCCATGCATCTTGCAAAATCGTTCTGATTTGTATTTCACAAACAGTATCAGGTTTTAACGCATATTTCTCAGAATCTGCAGGATAGCAATCAGAAGGTATTTTTATAAGCACATGAACTGATTCATAGCCAAATTCTCTAAAGCTTTGCTCAGCACCCTTTCGCTCCACTTCCCTAACATCAAAATTAGCAAGTAATTGGCGTTCAACTTCCGCAAGGTCTTCCATGAATGGGCAAATAACACGAATTCCCATCATATCAGTAAGTTGCACCAATTCTCCTCTTGACGCTGCATCAGGAAATTTTCTCAAAATTTTTTTGTAATACGAATCAAATGATTTAACTCGTGATTTATATGTCGGATTAGACGAAAGTTTCAAAACTTGCTTTAATTTTGCTTCTATAAGTTCAAGAATACTATGAAAATATGGCTGATAAGACAAATATTTCTGATATATAATTTCTTTTTCTGGGACTTTTGAACTCAATGTAAGATTTCCATTTGTTTCATTTGTTTCAAATTCCATAAAAAAGATTATATCATAACATTTTAGCGAAAACAACAATAAAAACAAAAAAGGTCGCCTATTATAAAATAGACAACCTTTTTCTCTAGTGATATAAACTCAAACTAAGCGGGAATTACTCAGCCTGTGTTGTAGTAGCACCTTCTCCAACTTCCTCAAAAGAAGTCTCTGTAGCCATCTTCTGCTGCTCAAGGAAGCGGTTAACCTGCTTAGCACCAAAGCGTCCCATCTCAGCATTCTGGCGAGCCTTTTCCTTGTCGCCAATGATGTTCCACAAATCCTCGTCTACGATGTCACGGTCAGTTGTGAGCAATGCCTTGTCGTACATAATCTGAACATTGCGGAAGTATCCAATAAATGTTCCACCAACATCGCTTGCATCGCGGCTAACCTGCAATCCGTCGAATCTTACGAAAGGAAGTCCACGTGGGTAAAGTGGTACAACACGAATCTCACGTGTGCGAACCTCAGAGATGTAATCTGGGTTGTTCCATGTAAGAGTTCTCCAACCGTCAAACTTAAGAGTACCCATATCATAGCGGCGCTGTACACCGTCTGTATCAGACATAAGAACATAAAGTCTGTGTGGGAAATTCTCACCGAGAGTCTCAACTGCGATTGATTTCAAAGTTCCAACATTCTTTACGATACCATAGCCATTCTCAAACTGACTCTTGAAATTAGCTGCGCTATCAGATGAACCTTCTCCACCCTCTTCTGAGCGAACTGGCTCATAAGCAGGAATGTTAAAAGCTGGAACAACTTTTGCATTTGCGTTTACTGCTGTTGTTGGGAACTCAATGCGTACACCCATAATTGTCTCGTCAGCATGGCGACCTGCTGTTACAGGTGCTTCACGAACAGTAGAAATTCCAACGCTCTGTACATTGCGTGCAGATGAGTTAAGAACGATTTCCCACTCGCCAAGAGCAAGAGAAGTCTTCATAAGCTCTTTCTGCTCGTCTGTGTAAGTTGTACCAGCAGACTCTGCATAGTTCATTGTTGTATGAGTGTTGAAAGTTGGTTTACCATTGCCATCATCACCGCCATCTGCTTTGAGCAATGTGAAGTCGATGAGTGTTGACACCTCTGCGAATGCGAATGCGCCTGCGAGCATCATTGCCGCTGTTGTTAAAACGAAAGTCCTCTTCATTCGAAGCTCCTTTAATACACTTTGATGTAGCCTTGTATAGTTTACAGTATCTATTAACAAACGCTTTTTGTCAACGACTTTTTATTCCCATTTTTTTTATCATTGACATCACAATTCGTCATAGAATACCTGTTTACCACCAATAAACATCACGACAGTATTTATATTTTCGAAGTTTTTAAGAATATTCATTCTAAAAAACTTCGTACCATCCTTAATTGGAAGCGCTATTCCCTTTTCAAGCAGTGCTTCTTCAGATAAATTCACATACAAAACATCGCCATCTAATTGGCAAAAAAGCACTTTCGTTCCCAATGAAAACAGAGGACGAAAACGACTTGAAACAGCACCCAACAACAATTCATCAGCAAAATATTTTATTTGCTCTGTGCTATTTTCAGCAATTTCAAAAGGCTCATATCGAACCTCATTATATATATCGACAGAATCTAGCGTTGAAAAATAGAATATTCTGCGAATACCTCTATTACTTAGTTTATATTGTATAACAGAAAAGACGAAAACACCAAGAAAAAACAAAAAAAATATAAAATAATTTTTTTTAATTGACATCTTCAAAAATCCATCCTGTTCTAAATTAAAAAATAAAGTTATCTTACGCCCGTAAAGCCTTTTGATTTTTCAAAATACGTAACAAAAGAAACAAGCCCATTATATATTCCATTAGCAACTTTTTTCAAGTATGAGCTATCGTTCATCAGGCATGCTTCTTTATAATTCGTAAGAAATCCAATCTCCACAAGAACAGCAGGCATCTTTGCATTTTTCACAACAAACCACTCCTCTGCTTTTGTCCCGCGAGAAGTCGTAGAAGAGCCTATGCTAGATAGCAAACCGTCATTTATGAAATTAGCGATTAGAATACTTTCTGTTGTATATTCCTCATCAGTCATTGCATCCAAAATAGGTAAAATCGATTTATCTACTTTTTCAGAATTATCTATTTTTGCAGACACTTGCCTCTTATAATTAGGAGAAAGATACCATGTTTCGAATCCTGATGCCTTTTTATCAAGAGAAGCGTTGACATGAACAGACACATACAAAATCGCACCATTAGATTTTAGTGGCACAGCATTTGCAATTTCAGTTCTTTGCGACAGAGAAAGCGTTGTATCAGAATTTCGCGTCATAAGAATCTGCTTATTCGGATATTCTTTTTTCAGCATATCATAAAGATATTTCCCGACACTGAGCGTTATGTCTTTTTCGCGGACGATGACATCTTTGCCATTTATCTTGTGAGTTGCCTGCGCACCTGGGTCTTTTCCGCCATGACCTGGGTCAATCAAAATCGCCTCTATGTTGTACACCTCTGTATCATTTTTCTTTGTGCTAAAAAACGACTCTGCCTTATTCATAAACTGTCTTGAAACAACAAGAATTCCATTTTCTATTGCAGGAGCATCCCAAATTGCAAGTCGTTTACAATCCTCAAGAACAATACTTTGGTCTGCTTGAAAAGAAAGCTGCTTGCCGTTTTTCTCAAGGATTCCGCTTCGACTCATACTGTCCCAATAAACAGCAATTCCAGATTTTCGAGCATTTTCGATTAGATTTATATTCTCTGCAAAAGAAAACTGCACAAACGAAAGTGCAAAAAGAGAAGTCAAAAATATTCGAAGCAAAAATTTAGCCAATCTAAACCTCACTTATCCACTTGAGATACACAATCAGCAATATAAAGCGCTCCTTGTATTCCGCCACGCAAAATAGCGTTCAAGAAAGTTTTAGAGTCTATTTTCTTGTGATTTGGACAAAGCGTATCAAAACGCTCAAGAGTTTGCCTTATCGAACAATGATTCCAATCTTCTTCCTCAAAATCAAGCAATTCAGGAATAAACCAATCAACAGCCTTTTTTCCTTCTTCAAGCACTGGCGGAACTGAATCGCCAAAGACCTTTATTTTCGCACTCAAGTTTGGATACGCAAAAGGAGGAAACCCCTTCTCGCTCTCACGCTCTTCACCACGCAAAAACGCATCAGTTTCTTTATTGTTCGGCTCAAGGCGAAGCGTGATTTTCCTGATTGCCTCGTGAGCACTCATCTGCGCATTCTCAAACGTGTCCGAGACACTAATCACATTGCCACATTTCTGCACATTATTGCGAGGAAAATCCACAGCATCGCCCTCTTTGTTGCGAGGAAGAACATCTTTCACCCCAAGAACGCTCTTCGCTTCTTCAAAGCCACAAATCTCTTTTATCACGCCCGGAATCGAGATCCACGCACGCTCGGCGCTTGCTTTCTCGCAAGGCAAGTCATAAACCTCAAAAGGACAATCAGCGCTCACTTCAAGGCGAACACGCTTCTTGAGCAATTCAGAAGGCTCTTTCCCCACAGCGACAAGAAGCGCCTGCTCCGTAAGATTCACGCCAGAGGCATACGGATAAGTCCAGCCGCTCATATATCCGCCAGAAAGACGAGCGGCGATTTCTCCAATCATAGCGCCGTTTTTAGTGAACTTGACATCTCCTTTTGCACAGCCTTCGGTCAAGCCCAAAGACGCAACTCCGCGAGCAAAAACCTCGATAATCGCACGCCTTTTCTCGCTGTCAAGCAGCGTCGGCATAGAATGCCCCGTCTCAATAAAATACGGCGGATAAAAAATATGCCTGTCAGCAAATCCCGTTATCGTCAGCGTTCCTTTGTAGACAATCGAGTCAATCGAATATTCAGAGCCTGCCATGTAATCTTCAAGAATAGCAGTCGAACTTCTTGAGTTAGCAACAGCATCCAGAACAGCGCTTTCAAACTCGCCCTTGTCGCGAATCATTCGACAGCCACGCGCGCCCATATTATCCGAAGGCTTTATCACCAGCGGATATTTCATATTCTCAGCGCGGCGCAAAACGTTTGCAATATCCTCTTTTTTCACACTCTCAAAAGACGGAGAGCCGACTTTTGACTTTTCAAAGCAAGAGCGCATGCGAACCTTATTGCTCGCATTCAAACAAGCCTCATACTCATGCCCCGAAAGACCGAGCGATTTTGCAACAAAGGCGACAGAAGCAGAAAAATCAGTGCCTGCCGTAAAAACGCCTTTCAAGTTTGGAATTGTCTTTGCAAAAGCAAGAAGCCCGTCTTTGTCCTTGAGGTCAACTGGTGAAAAAGCGTCCGCACAAGGCACTCCGACAGCATTCGGATTTGCGTCGACAACAACAGCCTTGAAGCCGTTTTTCTTTGCAGCCTCAATCGCAGGGATTTGCATAAGACCTGCACCCAAAATAAGAACGCACGGATTATTTTCAAAAGTCTCAAACATAAATTTTTTCCTCAGTATTTTTCTTTTTATTTTGGAAATTCAATTTCCAAGTTAGGATAAACAGTTTCCAAGTTAGGAAATTCTATTTCCGAGTTAGGAAATTCTATTTCCGAGTTCGGAAGAACAATTTCCAAGTTAGGAAATTCAATTTCCAAGTTCGGAGGAAGAATTTCCGAGTTCGGAGGAACAATTTCCAAGTTTGGAAATCAAATTTCCTTGATATAAAAAACAATCTCCAAGATGCTGAATCAAGTTCAGCATGACACACTATTTGTTTATCGGCTCGTCTGATATTTTCTTGCAATACACCTCGAAAGTGTCGCCCAAGTTTTTCACACGGCTGAACATTCTGAGTGCCTCAAAGCGAAGCGTTCCCGCCTTGAGAGAATGTTTTTTCGCATATGGGAAGCGTTCTGGGTGATGCCCTGTGCTGACAATTTTCACGACCTTGAAGCCGTAAAGCGAAAGAATTTTCTGTGCATTTTCATTTTCCCAAAGCGTGTAATGGTCCTCAGGACTTTGCTCAAAGAAACTTTGTCTGTTGAAAGTCGCAGAAACTCCAGAGGCGGACGGCGTTGAGAAAGCAAATATTCCGTCTTTTTTCACAAGACGCGAAACTGCCTGCAAGACTTCGCCGAGGTTCTGGAAATGCTCGATAACGTACCACATTGTTACAGCATCAAAAGACTGAACACCAAAACTTTTTGACGGATTAAAATCAGGGAAAGACGAGCAGACAGCAGGATAATGGAGCGTCTTTTGCACATATTCGACAGCCTGAGATGAAATGTCCGTGCCGTAAACTTGCCAGCCTGAATCGGCAGCAGCATCGATGAAAGGTCCCATCGCGCATCCTATATCAAGCACAGAAGGCGTTACGCTCTTGTTTTTTCCGCTTCTGAAAATCATCTCGATATTCGTGATTCGCCTGACGCCTTGCGCCTTTATTGACGCAAAGTCCTCAAGATATGTCTTTCCATACTGCGCTTTATAATCTTCGTAGAAATAGCTTTTGTTGTAAGCAGTGTTTTCAGGCGCTTTTGTCCAAGAAATATAAATCATCGAGCACTTTGAGCATCGTCTGAACGTTCTTTGCTCAGTTCTGGCGACAACACTGTCAGGAGTTTCGGGGAAAGAAGCGCAAACAGGACAGCTAAATCTGTGTCCGCGAGAAAGCGATGTCACAAAAGAATAAGCGTCTTTGCTCTCTCCATTTTCCTCTCCGAGCGGGGACGGCGGGAAAAGCGAGGACTTTTCTGAAAGCAATTTTTTCACGTTCTCAGCGCTGACGTTTTTCTTCAGGCACACGAAGCCGTATTTTTCGGCAAGTTGCTCGTGAAGAGGGCTTGTTGCAACAAGGACGACAGCACAGCCAGCAGAAAGCGCTTCAAATGCCGTGAAACCGTAATGCGTTACGACGAGGTCATAATCTGCAAGTTTTTCCTTGAGGTTCAAAACAGGAGGAACAAAATGCACATTCTCTGTCTCTGCTTTTGCCTCAGAAAGTTTTTCTTTTGGCAAAATCGCCGTAACATCAACACCAGAAGAGGCAAAAGCATTTGCTACAGCCGTCGTAAAACCAGCTGGGTCTTCGCCGCCTATGGCAACGAGAACGCTTTTTATCTCAGATGGCTTTTGAGCTTTTCTGTTTGTAGGTAGCGGAACAAAATGTGGCTCAACTTTGTTTGCACGCCTTGTCACTTGAGGCGACGGGATTATATCCAGCAGATAATCAAAGTATTGCGAAACGCTCTCGTTTGCACCGTCATCGATAGCCGCAAGTGGTGAAAGCAAGCGCAATTTGTTTGCAGTCTCCTCGTCTGTCTCAAACATATCCAAAACTATCAGAGCGTATTCGCCTTCAGACGGCAACTCCCTTTTTATCTGCCAAGCCTTAAATCCCAAAGATTTTGCCTCTGAAATAATATCATCGATTCCGTTCAAATCCGAATCTTCTGGGATATAAACATCTGCTCCGATTTTCAGCGCAAAATCAACACAACGGCGAAAATGTCCTGTTCCGTGTCCGCTCTTTGTGCTCGGCACAAACAAAATCGGAGTTGAGACAGCAGGGGTCTTTATTCCCTCAAGAATCTGCTCTGTTGTATAAGGCTCTTCAAGAGCTTTTCCGTCAGAAACAGCGCGAACAAGCGCAAGCGCACGGCGATAATCGGCTTTTGTGTCGATTGTTGTTCTCAGTTCTGGGTGATTCCATTGCTCAGGCGCACTCGTCATAACGCTTACGAACTTGTCAGGGTGCTTATAAAGAGCAGGTCCTACATGCTCGTGGTCATAGGGCGTCAAAAAGTCAGAATCGTGCGCTTTCAAAAGAGAATGTGCGTTGAAAATCTCAACGCCGCTTCCATGAGGCAGCCCTGTCCAAGTCATATAATCGCAAGGCTCTTCTGAAATGCGCTCTTTGTACGCGTCCAAAAGACCTTGTGCGGCTTCATAGAACAAAAACGGGTTATCCGCAGTAGCGCGAATAACTGTGTCTGCACGGCTTTTTTCAATGACAAGGCAAAATCGCTCAAGAACATCATCAAGAGGGCCTGCAAAAGCCTTAAAGCCGCAAATATTTGCAACAGGCGAAAGTTCAGAAAAAGAAGCGTCGTCAGTCGCAAGATAATATTCATCAGCGCTCACTTTTTTCATTGCGCGAAGAGTCCACTCAAGGACAGTTTTTCCGCCCAAATCCAAGAGCGCTTTTCCGGGAAGGCGCGTCGAAGAAAGCCGACACTGCACGATAAGAACAACTTTGCCAGCACTATTTTTATGTTCAAACAAACCAGAAAAAATTTTCATTTAATCTTCCTTTCCCCATTTTTCTATGAGGTCAACAATATCCATTTTGAACCGATATTTATTTTTCTCCGTCCAGAACTGAGCGTCTTTGAATCGCTTGAAAGCCTCCACGACACCACTTGATGAATGAACAAGATAGCGCGCAAACGAGGAAGACGGAATAACACCATGGTCATACTTGAAAATAGGAACAAGGTTTTTAAGATAAAAGCGCAATTCGCTCATGTTCGCCGTATGGTCTTCAACAGGAAGAGAATCCTCGTAAATCAATTGAAACGATGTCGAAATAGAAGTGTACTCGCCCCAAAGCCAAGAGCGCACGGCAAGGTCAATATTTTGCCAATAAGGAGATTCTATCGTATAATCAAAACCGCCCAAAGTCATAAACTTCTGGCGGTCATAAAGTCCGACCAAATCAAACGGATAAAGCGTCTTCTCCCCGTCTTTCACCGATGAGCTTCGCAAAATCTGGAACTTTGTTGATGATGCGCTAGGAGAAGTAACAACAGGCATTCCCTGTATTTTCGTGATAAGGCGCGGAACAACGCAATAATGATTCAAATCACAAAGACGCTTTGCAAGCGTCGGCGTCATCATTCCGACTGAAAACTTAACATCGTCCCAAAGAACAAGAACATGGTCGGCAATGCTTTCCTCAATGCCGATGTTCACCATCTCACCGAACGTCAGCTTTTCAAGCGTTACGATGAACTTGACGGTCGGATATCTCGACGACATATCCTCAATGTTGTAGCTTTCAGGGTCGGTCTCAATCGAAACAACAGATTCAAAACCGCACTGAACAAGGACATCAAGCATCTTCGCCCTATAATGCTTTCCTCCACGAGAAAGCAGAACGGCAGACACAGGCATTCTTGCATTATTGCGGTCAAATATGCCACCAAGAGATGTTCTCTTAATCTGTCTCTCATTAAAAATTAAAGGTATAGAATTCATCGCAGAGCGCACACCTTTGTGAATAACATTTTGCCAAATGAGATTCAATCTCATTCCCGTATTTATCCCAAATATCCGAAAGGCTCGACTCAAATGCGTTTCCAATAAAATCGCTTTGACCTGTCCATTCAGGGCAAAGAGGCACAAAGCCGTCAGCGTTTATGATAAAATCACGTCGCAAATGCCAGCACGGGAAACGCTCAAGAGGCGACAAATCAGCAACCTTGTCATCTTTCATCACAGAGCAAAGCCAATCATATTTTTGCACCAGCACATTTCCGGCGCTCGGACTTTGCGCATTTTTCCAAAAACGGAAGAACGCTTCGAGCTGCTCTTCATTCTCATTCACGCGCAAGAACTCAGGATAAACATCTCCTGAAAACTTTGCGCTCAAAATACCGACAGCGCCCAAAGCCTTCTCAAAAGCGCCGTCCTTGCAGTTTTTGTGAAGCTCGCCATATTTTGCGCTGTTCACAGCATCAACGCTCACAATCCACATAACGCTCGGATAATCTCCAGTTCGCTCAGGCGCTTTTTGTGCAATCTCAAAGATTTTCGCCGCAAGTTCTTCAGTGACGTTATAGCCAGAAGTCTCAATCAAAACCGAAAGCCCTGAATGAGAAAGCACCTTTTCGACAGCCTTGTCAAAATAAGGCGACAAAAGCGGCTCTCCGCCACAACCAAGCGCAACAACAGCCGTCTCGGAAAAAGAGGCGATGTTGTCAATGAGAGCGCAAAACTTTTCAAAAGGCATTTCTTTTGCCTTTCCTGCCCGCGTGTCCTCGCTCGCAAAAACACCGTGATTCATTTTGTAAACATTGGAAAAAGGCGTGAAAATCGCGTCATTATCGACCGCCTCAGTGAGCTGAACTCGATAAAAAGAAGGAAGCGTGTGCAAAATACCAGCGTTTTTCACAGCCGCTCTTGAAAGCGAAAGGGAATCAGAAAAATCGAGTCTCATATCGAAAAGACGCTTGCAGCAAAGAGCATTTGCCTTCGTGTCGCAAGCAAAATTGAGCCTGTATTGCCTGAAATCCTCTTCAGCCATCACAGTTTCAATCTCGAACGAGTTTATATCACCCTTAATCGCAGAAAAAATCGCATCGCGCCCAATCTTTTTCGCTCCCAAATCCTTGTGAACACCATCAGGAGCGCAAAGAGAAGCCAAAAGAGAAAGAGCGCCAGAGTCGATGATTTCAGGCGCAAAGCCCAAAGGATAGCCGTCAGCAAAAGTATATTCAGCGGCATATTTTTCGTGTGTCTCAAGAAGTTTTTCACTCAGCGCCTTGTTCAAAAAAGGACAGTCCGAAAACGCGAACATAACGCGCTCTGCGCCCACCCTTTTCGCCTCATCGCTCATTTCTCTCAAAAGCTCATAAACGCACGCCGCACCCTGCATCGTGCAAACTGTGGAATCAGGAAAAGAAGAAGCCCACGCGACAGACAAATTTTTTGCAGATTTTCCGTCAAAAAGTGGCTCGTCAATATATTTGGATTTTTCAGGAGCAAACAAAACAATCAAGTTTTTCATCGCTTGTAATTATCGGTTTTCTTTTCAAGGAATTTGAGCGTTCGCATTTTTTTGTCATTCACGCCGTTTTTCCCCTGTCATGCCGCGTTTGCTCAAGCCGCTCCCTGAGCGTAGTCGAAGGGAGTCGAAGCAGATATTTCACTAAATTTCGTTCGCTGAGTGTCAGGGAAGGCGATATTGCACTAAATTTGCTTTGCTGAGTGACAGGGAAGCTTTTAACAAACTAAATTTGCTCCGCTGAGGCTCAGCGACGCTTCTAACAAACTAAATTTCGTCCGCTGAGCCTCAGGCTTCAATGTACATTTAAGACATTACTCCGCTGAGCGCCAGCGGTCAATGTACATTTAAGACATCCGTTTACTGTGTGAAATCAAAGGAAATATATCGTGTTTCAATGAAAAACGCTGCCCCGACGGGAAAAAACAAAAATAATACCCGTTGAAAAAAAACGGGCGGGCGTTTAGAATGGCTTTATATGCAAGGCGACGAAGTTAAGGAAAATGTTTATTCCGTAAGTCAAATCACAGTCCTCATAAAAGAACTCATCGAGGGCTCATTTCCTTCCGTTACAATCGAGGGCGAGATTTCCAATTTCCGCCCGAACGCGTCAGGACATTTGTATTTCACGCTCAAGGACTCAGAAGCGCAAATCAGCGCTGTGATGTTCCGCTCAAGAGCCTCTTCTCTTTCTTTCACGCCGAAGGACGGAATGAAAGTCCGCGCGAAAGGCTCTCTTTCTGTTTATCAGGCGCGCGGAAATTACCAGATTATCATCACATCAATGACGGCAAGCGGAGAGGGCGACATTCTTCTCATGCTCGAAGAGCGAAAAAGACGGCTTGCCGCAGAAGGTCTTTTCGACAGCGAAAAAAAGCGCTCTCTTCCGAAGTTCCCGAAAACTATCGGTGTCATAACGAGCAAGACAGGCGCTGCTCTTCACGATATTTTGCAAATCACACACCGCAGAAATCGCGGCATCAATGTTGTGATTCTTCCCGCGATTGTTCAAGGAGATGACGCTCCTGAAACGATTATCAGGCAAATCAAAGTCGCAAATCGCTTTAAGCTTTGCGATGTTCTGATTGTTGGGCGAGGAGGAGGAAGCCTTGAAGATTTGCTGCCGTTCAGCGATGAGGGCGTTGTCCGCGAGGTTGCCGCCTCACAAATTCCAATCGTGAGCGCTGTCGGGCACGAAATCGACTGGGCGCTCAGCGATTTTGCCGCCGACGTTCGCGCTCCGACACCGAGCGCCGCCGCAGAACTTGTGACTCCTGTGAAAGCGGAAATCATCGATTCGCTCAGAATGACGAAAGACGATTTGTATCGGGCGATGAAATCTCAAACAGAAAAGGCGCGACTTCGCTTGAGCGGTTTTGACGAGCGAAATCTTGAGATTGCATTCCGCGCTGTTGAGCAGCCGCTTATTTCAAGGCTCGACGCTGCGAAGGAAAGCGCAAAAAGCGCAATGGAAAACAAAATCGCAATGCTTAAGACCAGCGTTGAAAAATGCACGCATCTTCTTGAGGCGACAAGCCCCGAAAATGTTTTGTCGCGCGGATATTCGATTGTGCGCGAAAAAGAGACGGGCAAGATAATAAAAAGCGCTTCCGACGCCAAGGAAGGTATGATGCTCGAAATTATCCCGAAAGACGGAAAAATCTTTGCAACTGTTACAGGAGAAAACTAAAATGACTTTTGAAGACAAACTCAAAAAACTCGAAGAGCTGACAGAAACAGTAAAAAACCCGGAAACATCACTTGAGGACGCTCTCAAAGCGTTTGAAGAGGGCATAAAAACAGCCAGAACGCTCGAAAAGGAAATCGAAACAATCGAGGGGAAGGTTCAAATCTTGATGAACTCGCCTGACTTGTGCGAGGAAGAGGAAAAAGCCGAAGAAAAAAAAGAAAGCACAAAAAAGAGTCGCAAAAGCAAAAAAGCAAAAGAAGAAGTCATCGATATTTTCAAGCCAGAGCCTCCGATTGATGAAGCGCACACAATTTATGACAATTCATCATTGGAATTTGACCTTTTTGATTCACCAGAGCTTCAGGACTAAAAAATGGGAAATCCCGTCCGTATCCTAAAGGCTGAAGTAGCGCGAAAAATAGCCGCAGGCGAAGTTATTGACCGACCCGCGTCGATTATTCGCGAGCTTCTTGACAACAGCGTTGACGCCAACTCAAAAAACATCTTGGTTGAAATCCGTTCAGGCGGAATCGAAGA
This sequence comes from uncultured Spirochaetaceae bacterium, assembly GCA_902778325.1. Classification (GTDB taxonomy): domain Bacteria; phylum Spirochaetota; class Spirochaetia; order Treponematales; family Treponemataceae; genus Treponema_D. Next base: position 87,916 of record CACYWZ010000003.1, on the reverse strand, counting down.
GATTCGCGTTGTTGACGACGGAGCGGGACTTTCAAAAGAGGACTTGAGCGTTTGCGCTCACGAGCACGCCACAAGCAAAATCCAATCTGAAACAGATTTGCTGAACCTTTCAACACTTGGCTTTCGAGGCGAGGCGCTCTCATCGATTGCGGCAGTCTGCCGTCTTTCGATTACAAGCGGCTCGTGGAATATGAGAGCGTCAATCACCGAAGACCACATAATAACGCAATGCACGCCTGTTTCGGGAACAATCGTTGTGGCTTCAGGCTTGTTCGAAAACTTTCCGGCTCGTCGTGTTTTTTTGAAGCGAGCCGCAAGTGAAGCGACAATGTGCAGAGCGATGTTTCTTGAAAAAGCGCTTGCACGTCCAGACATCGCCTTCAGATTCAAAGCCGACGGAAAAGACCGCGATATTTTCCGCGCCGGGCAAACGCACGCCGAGAGATTCAAAAGCGCAATCGGTGCGACCGAGCCTTCCGCGCTCTTTCGCGAAGTCACAGCAGATAGCGGCGACGGGGAATGGAGTTTCATTCTTGTTTTGGGAACGCCCGATGTCAGCCGCACAAGCAAAAAAGACATTTTTATCTATGTGAACGGGCATCGCGTTCAAGAATACTCGCTCATTCAGGCGATTGAATACGGCGCGCAAGGATTTTTCCCGAACGGGACGCACCCAGCAGCCGCTTTGTTCGTCCAAATGAGAGCGGATTTGCTTGATTTCAACATTCACCCCGCAAAGCGTGAAGTCCGCTTCAAAGACATCTCTGCCCTTCATCACGCAGTCAGTTCAACAACACGAAATTTTTTCAAGTCGTACACTTTGAGCGAAATCGTTGAAGAAAAGCAATCTTCGTTTTTGAATATGCTCGGAAATTACGGCACGAATTACGAGAGCGACATTGAAAGCGAAAGCGACATTGAAAGCGAAAGCGACATTGATGAAGAAGAGACTTTCAGCGAAGAAGAAAGAGATATTTCAAGACAAATCGACAAAAAGATAAAAGAGATGACATCTCCTTCAATGCAAAAAGTCGAAAAAGCGCCGTCCAAAAGCAGCTTTGAAAGCGACAACTTTGCAACAAAGCGCTTTTCAAGAAATGATTTTTCTTTTCCGCGAATGCCAGAGATGAAAGCAGTGAAGCAGACAGCGACAAGGTCTCCTTTCGACAGCATCTCACACTTGGCAAACCTTGCAAGCGACGATGACGATTTCAGGTACATTGGCGCGGCTCTTGGAACGTTTTTAATCGCCGAGAAAAACGGCACACTTTTCATCATTGACCAGCACGCCGCCCACGAGCGCATACTTTTCAATGCGATTATGCAAAATGCAGGCGAAAAGCAAGGGCTTTTAGTGCCGCTTTCCATAAAAACACAAAGCGACAGCGAGGACTCATATCTTGAAAGCGTCAAAAATGAGCTTAGCAAAGCAGGCTTCGAGATTGAAAAAAACGGCGAGGAATGGCTTATAAAAACATTCCCGATTCGCTACAAAGGAAACGAAAAAAACTTTTACGAGGACATAGTAAAAAAGCAAATTGAGCCGTCCCAGATTTTGTACAGCGTGGCTGCAAGCACAGCATGCAGAGCCGCAGTCATGGACGGAGACATAATATCGGAGTCGAAAGCGAGGGAAATCGCAAAACAGGCGCTAGAACTTCCAGATCCGCACTGCCCGCACGGGCGTCCGATTTTTCACAAGATTTCACGTTCCGAACTCTTTTCGCTTGTCAAACGAACATAAAATCTATTTTTGGAGCAGATGTTTATGAAAGATTTTACCGAATACAAAGAATTGCTCGATTGCCTTCCGGACGCGCTTGTCGTAGTTTCAGGCACAATCGAAAAGCTATACGTTGAGTTTGCGAACAAAAGTTTTTTTGCGCTCACAAAAAACAACCTCCCGCTAGGCTCAAATATCATCGAGTATATTTACAACGTCATGAACGTAAGACCTGCCGACATGGACATTCTTGAGCGACTTCTTGAAAGCGAGGACGACAGCGAGGAGATTTTCCTTCGAGAGAAAAACACAGGAAATCAGACATACGTCATAATAAAAGCGTTCGGAAAAGGGCGGCTCATCTTTGTAATCGTCGATTCAAAACGACAAAACTTCAATTTCCCGCTCCCGATTTACACAAGCGGAAGAAACAACACAGACAATATTTCAGGACTGCCCAACCGCGACAGTTTCTTTTCAGAGCTAAAAGCGACAATCGAGAAAAGCAAGCAGGAAAAGAGCAAATTCGCCCTTCTTTTGCTTGACCTCGACAATATGAAGACGATTAACGACACGAACGGACACTCGGCAGGAGACGCGCTCATAAAACTCACCTCAGAAGTTCTGGAAAGATTTTTGAAGCCGAACATAAAGGCGTTCAGATTCGGCGACGACGAGTTTTTGCTGCTCGTCACACAACTTGAGAACCGCAATTACATGGCGACAGTCGCAGACGCCGTCCACGAGTCTCTCAGCGCCGAGAACATCAGCGTCTCAGGCGGCATTGTCTTCTATCCTGAAGACAGCACGAACGAAACAGACTTGCTCAAATTCGCCGACGTCGCGCTTTACGACGCAAAAGCCGCAGGAAAGAACACGATTTTGTTCTTTCAGTCGATTATGTACCAGAAGTTTTCCGCAAAAGTCGCAATGCAGTATCATCTTGCGCAGGCGTTCGAGAAAAACGAGTTCCAGCTCTATTTCCAGCCGCAGTACGACATCAGGACAAACACGCTCAGAGGCTTTGAGGCGCTCCTTCGCTGGCACGACAAAGATTTCGGCTGGATTAGCCCGGAAAAGTTCATTCCTATCGCCGAAGAGACAAATCTCGTCGTCCCAATCGGAAAATGGGTTCTCGACAAGGCTTGCCAGACGCTCAAGGACTGGCAGACGAACCACAATTTCAAGGGCATAATGAGCATCAACGTCTCTCCAATCCAGCTCAAAAAAGGAGACTTCCTCTTTGATGTCGAAGACGCAATTTGCCGCTACAAACTCGACCCGAAAACAGTCGAGCTTGAAATCACGGAAGGCGTTCTCATCGACAACCCCACAGAAATCATCGCACAGCTAAAACTTCTCAAGGAGATGGGCTTCGGCATTTCCCTCGACGACTTCGGAACAGGATACTCTTCGCTCCGCTACTTGCAGGTTCTGCCGCTCACGACGCTCAAAATCGACAAATCTTTCGTCACGAACCTCACCTCAATGGAGAGCATCGAGGCGAACATCACCGACTCGATTATCTCGATGGTCACAAAACTCGGACTCGACACAATTGCAGAAGGCGTCGAATATCCTGAGCAGATGAAAGTTTTGCACGACCTTCACTGCCACAACATTCAGGGCTTTCTGAAAGGAAGACCGATGCCAAAAGACGAATGTGAGTCAATTCTCGGCTAAAACATTTGTTAGAAGGCTCACCAGAGTGAATTTTGCTCTTTAAACATTTGTTTAAAGCCTCGCTGGCATGAATTTCATGCTTTAAACATTTGTTTAAAGCCTCGCTGGAGTGAATTTCGCTCTTTAAACATTTGTTCGAAGCTCCGCTGGCTCGCAGTCTTAAAACGAACATTTGTTATCTTTAAGACAATTGCTACAGCGATGAAACGACAAAGAAAACACTGTCATCTATATTACTTTTGCGACAAAGAAAGCGCAATCTTTGAAAAAAGGACGCACGAAAAAAGCGAAAGCGTCTTTTTCAGAGCCTCCATGAGCGAAAGCGACGTTATTTTCAGCGAAAAAAGCGTGAAAATGACTCTTCCCGAAGGAGAGAAAATCGCGCTCAAAGCGCAAAAAGCGCCAATCGAGAAAAACGGCAGAAGTTTTGTCTTCACCCTCAAAAAAAGAGAAGCGAGGACGCAGAGCGAAAAGATTGAGGCAAGGACGAAAATGTTTTTTTCGCGCATTGAGAGCACGCAAAACAAAACGGCGCACAAAAAAAGCAAAACACTTTTTTTTGAAAATACAACTTTTCTGCCATCATCTCCGCTTTCCTCCGCGCTGATTTTCTCGGAGACTGCGGCTGTGATTGCGCCAGAAAAGAGCGAGAAAACGAGCATTGGCGAAAGGAGAGCGAAGACGCCGCGTCCAAGATAAAGCGAGCAAAGGGCAAGCTGGCAGAGGGCGCTGGAAGCCGCGCCTGCGACTGAAAGACCGAATGCGCTTGTTTTTTTTCCTGCGACTTTTTGCACAAGGAACATGACGATGGCGGAAAAAAGGCTTTGCGAGAGCGACAGCAAGAAAAACGGCGTTGCAAGAAGAAGCGAAAAAATCGCGGAGGACACGGCTTTTTCGAGCGAGAGAAAAATGAGCGGAAGAAGAGGCATTGAAGAGCGCACAGCCTTGACGACGACGGCGTTTGAAAGCCCGATTTTCAAAAACGGCACGGGAAGAAGAAGCGACGCCTCTACGCCCGAAAGGTGAAACATGGCGCTTTTGTACTGCAAAGACTTTTTTATTGCGTCCTCGATTTTATTGCGAAATTTATTGAGAAACGGCATCAAGAACTTTTTTCTGCTCATCATTTTCAACGCTCACAAACACTTTGTTCGGCAAACATATTATTTTTCCGCTATCAACAAAGCCGCATTTCACGCACGTCTTGTTCGGACAAGAAGAGGAGGCAATGCGCACTTTTCCGCCCTTCACTTCGATTGTCGCCTCCCCTTTCTCGCCTTGCACGCGATAAATGGCGTCTTTTGAAAGCGGGAACACGTATTCTTTTTCGCTCGCTCTGACAAAGGCGATTTTGTCTTTTGCCAGAAGCGCTTTTTTTGTGCAAAGGCGAAACGAAAAAAAAGAGGCGGCAAGCACAAGAGCGACAATCACAAAGTCAAAGGGCTTTAGTTTTTTTGCAATCTCGAAAGAACTCATAACACAAAATCCGTTTTCCGTGATACGATAATTTTACAAGCGTTCGATAAACGTTCGATAAACGTTCGATAAAAAAATCTATCGGAGAAAACTCTAGCGCTTTATACTCAATTTGTAAACGGAGAAAAAAAATGTGCCTTCTTATTACTCTTGTCGCGGCCTTAATCAGCAGTATTCTTTGGCTCGTCAAAAAACTTTATTTCAAAACGAACGACCGCTGTATGTTCGCGGTTTCTGCAATGCTTTGGTCAGCCACGCTGATGTGGTGCGCCATGGGAGCGATTTCGGCAATCACGGGCGGCACTTTTCTTGAGATGACAAAAAAGGACGCCTTGCTCGGCTTAATCGTTGTCGCCTCCTCTGTGGCAATGTATTTTTTCTTGCTCAAAAAGAATGTAAACGGCGCAGAAAAGGCTGATAGCGAATAGATACCTTGACAAAAAAAATTGCCTATGAGAATATTTTTTTAACCACATCACGTTTCTCTATAAGGCGGAAAAATCAATGAAAATGACAGGCTCTCAGATTATTGTTGCTTTGCTCGAAAAAGCAGGAATTACTATGGTTTCGGGCATTCCGGGCGGTTCTATCTTGCCGCTCTACGACGAGCTTTGCAAAAGTTCAATCACGCACATTCTCGTCAGACACGAACAGGCAGCAGGATTCATCGCGCAGGGAATGGCGCGGACAACAGGAAAGCCTGCCGTATGCTTGGCAACAAGCGGTCCTGGAGCGATGAACCTTCTTACAGCAATCGCAGACGCCCGAAGCGATTCGATTCCGCTCGTGGCAATCACAGGTCAGGTTAACACAGCGCTCATCGGAACTGACGCTTTTCAGGAAGCCGATACTTTCGGGCTTTCGTTCCCAATCACAAAGCACAGCGTTATGGTCAAAAGCGCAAAAGAACTCCTCAAGGCGCTTCCTGAAGCATTCGCCATTGCGCAAAACGGACGCCCTGGTCCTGTCTTGGTTGATGTTCCGCGCGACGTTCAGACACAAGTCATCGATATTGATGTGCTTCCCGATATGCCGGAGCTTGGAAACAGCGCCGACGAGCGCTTTTTGGGCTTGGGCGACTCTCTCAGATACCACACGAGCGAAAAGAGCATTCAGGAGATATTGCCAAAATGCGCCGAGATGCTCCTTTGCGCAAAAAAGCCTGTAGTTTACGCAGGTGGCGGCGCTAACTCACCAGACGGCGCTTATGGTCTTTCGCGCTTTCTTGAGCTCTACCCTTGTCCTGTCGTGACAAGCCTCATGGGAATAGGCGCTGTTCCCCGCAGCTATGTCGGAACTGTCGGCATGGTCGGTATGCACGGCTCTGTTGCCGCAAACCGCGCAATGCACGACAGCGACGTCGTTCTTGTTGCAGGCGCCCGCTTTGATGACCGCGCCACAGGCGTCATAAACAAGTTCTGCCCGAATGCCAAAATCATTCACATCGACATCGACGCCGCCGAGATAAACAAAATCGTTGACGCTGATATTTCAATCGTTGCAAAAGCCGAAGACATACTTCCGCGCCTTGCAGCAATCCTCGTGAGCCAAAAAGAGCAGTGCGCTTTCCACGCCCTCGCAAAAGACCGCGAAGAGTGGCTCAACAGCATTTGCGCCCTCCACGACAAAAGCGCGCCGACCTCTGTCGAAGAAGGAACAAACCCGAGAGCCTTTATTGCCGAAATCCCTGATTTTGCGCACCACGCAGGACTTCGCGAAGAAGACATCATCGTCACGACCGACGTCGGTCAGCACCAGATGTGGACAGCGCAGTATTACCCGATTGAGCGGGCGCGGCAGCTTCTCACCTCTGGCTCTCTCGGCACAATGGGCTTCGGGCTTCCTGCGGCAATCGGTGCGGCGCTCGCAAACCGCGACAAGCGCATCATCTGCTTTTCGGGCGACGGCTCAATAATGATGAACGTTCAAGAACTCGCAACCCTCGCGGAGCAAGATTTGCCTGTCACCGTCATCGTCCTTGACAACGGAGCGCTCGGAATGGTCAGACAGCAGCAGGAGTATCTTTTCAGCAAGAACTACAGCGCAAGCATCTTCAAGAAAAGCCCTGACCTCGTTTCAATCGCACGCGGTTTCGGCATTGACGCGATGGACATCGACGACGACCCGCAATGGTTCAAGCGAGCCTTCTCAGTCGGCCCTCATTTCGTCCGCGTCAAAATCAGCATGAGCGAGAACGTCCTTCCGTTCGTGAAAGCAGGCTCTGCGAACATCGACGCAATAATGAACTAATCGCGCATAAATCACAGCGTTTCACTGAAAAAGCCTCCTTTGTGCCTTATAATAAAAAGCAATGGAGGCTTTTTTATGACCAAAACGCTTTTTTCACTAATCCCCCCCCCACTTCGCTCAATTTGCATAATCGCCCTTATTCTTTCGCTTTGTGCGTGCTCTCTCGTCAACGACCTCTCATCTGAGCGCGCCTCACTTTCGTTCACAATCACAGGCGAGCTTGCAGACAGAATAAACAGCGCAAGCTCTTCAAGAAGCGCTACTCTCGCAGACAGCGGCTTATACCTCGACATCGCTCTTGAAGGCGGCTATAAAGACGAAAAGACAATCTCCGTTTCAGAAGGCTCTACTGTAAAGTTCGAGAACATTCCAACAGGGCTTTCTGTGTACGCGACGGCACAGGCTTACGAGATGGACGGAGGCGAGAAGTTCGTTTTCTATGAAGGCGAGTCAGAAAAAATCACGATTCAGGAAGGCGAAAACACCCTTTCTCTTTTCTTGCAAAAAGTCGAAAGCGACATTATCCGCTATTATATCAGCGCAAATGGAAGCGCTAATGACAGCGACGGCTCAAAGGCAAAACCGTTCAAACAACTTGCCAATGCTGTTGAAAAAATCAATGACTCAACAAAAACATACTGGCTCATCGTGGACGGCATTCTTTCAGAACCGCAATCGCTCGTTGACACACTCGAAGATATGGCGGGAAAAGAAATCGTCCTCAAAGGCAAAACAGGAAGCAGCACAGACATAATAAACGCTAATGCAGAGGGTTGTGCGCTCAGAATAAATTCCCCCGTTCCAGTTACAATAAAGAACCTCACAATCACAGGCGGAGACGCTAGTAATGATGTCCCAAAATACGGCGGCGGAATCTACTTAATCAGCGGAAACGTAACAATCGCTGACGGCGCTGTCATTGTAGACAACCAAGCCCAAAACGGTGGCGGTGTGTATATGGAAAATAGCACAACTCTTAAAATGACAGGAGGAGTTATCACCAACAACACAGCTTCATCAATGGGAGGCGGTGTATGCTTGGCACAGTCACAAAATACTTTATTCACAATGACAGGAGGAGAAATCTCAAATAATACAGTAACTTCAGGAGACGGAGGCGGCATTTGGGTAGGAGACTGGGTAGAAAAAATAGAACTGTCAAATGCTAAAATCACAGGCAACAAAGCTGATAATGGCGGAGGTCTTTCCATCGGTCTCACAACTAGCGGTACACACAAAATTTCTGGCTGCACAATCAGCGGAAATATTGCAGAAACTTACGGTGGAGGAATTTATTTGCAAATAGGAACACTTACAATAAATAGCTCCATAATCAGCGGAAATACAGCGGAACAAACAAACGGAAATGATATTTGGAAAGGTATGTCCGCAAATCTTCCAAATGGACCTGACGATAATCCTCCTAATGTTTATTACGCTTATTAACCTTGTTTTTCCCCCTCTCATACGCATACAGGTAGACACCACAAACAAAATGTCATTCTGAGCGAAGTGAGCAAAGCGAACGTAGTCGAAGAATCTACTAATAAAACCACAAGGCTTATGAAAACAAATGCGCAGATTCTTCGACTTCACTTCGTTCCGCTCAGAATGACACCCCTTTCCGCATACAGGTAGACACCACAACCGCATACAGAAAAGCACCCTATCAGAATTTTGATAAGGTGCTTTTTTTGTCGGCAAAGAAAAAACTATTTTGCCAGAACAGGAACGTCGACGGCTTCGATTTCGCCGAGCATTTCAAGAACATGCGCCATGCCGACCTGCGTGAAAAGCAAATCTTGGCGGAACTGCTTGTTCTCGTGTCCTTGGATTGTGTTGAGGTTTATGAGAGCGTCGTATCGTGTGTCGAGCCGCTGGTTCATTGCGCCGGAGATAATCAAGTCGATTATGCGGCAGGCGTTTCCGAACTTTCGAATCATTATGTTGACTTCGCTTTCCATCTCGGAGAAAACGGAATCGATTTGAAGCTGTGCGGCAGCGTTGATGCTCTTATGCTCGAACTTCTCAAACTGAGCGCCATAATCGCCTGTCGCGGAGAGTTTTTTCTTGAAGTCGCGAAGTGATTTTCCGACGTTCTCAAGAACGTTGAACTGCTCCGAGAACTCGGTCTGGTTGTCTTTCTGGCGGAACTGACCTTCGAGCATCATTATTTTGAGCGGGCGAGAATACTCTGGATACTGGTTTTCATAGAACGAATACAAAAAGCCGATTGTCAGCTCGTAGCGGAACGTGAGCGACACGGAAATCTCTTTCCACGGGCGAAGCGGGAACTGCGGGAACGAGGAGAGCTTGAAGTATTCTTGCATGCGAACGCGGAGCTTTTCTTTTTTGCACTCGCGAACCCACGACTCCCAGCGGCTGTCGAAGACTTTTCGCCACTGTGTCTTGAACTTGACGAACCAGTTCTCTCCGCCTCCGAATGCTTCCGCCTGCCATCTGGCGTTGTTGTAGACGATGCAGCCTATTTGCTTCATCGGAACTGTCATGATGAATGTGTCAATCATCGAGATTTCGGCTTTGGCTTTCTGGATAAACGCCTCAGCGCCTCCTGTCGATGAGTCGGCATCAAGAATATCGCCGCTTTCGTTTCGCACTGAGAACAAATAGAGCGCTTCAAGGACTTCTGTCGGGATTTTGAAGCCGCGTATCAAGATGCGGGCGCACTGGGCGATTTCGGTGTCGATAGCCGAGAACGAACATACATCAGAGCCGACGACGACATGGCTGAACTTGGTCAAAAGTGTCTCGACAGGGAGTTTGACGAACGCTTTGAGCCATTCCATCGCTCTTGCTCCCGCATACATGACGCTTCGCTCTTGCGCTGGCAAATCTTTTAGGATATCGTCCATTTTGTGTATCAGCGATACGCGCAATTCGCCTGTTATCTGGCGGTCAAACGGCATTGTGTACGGGTCGACTTGTGCGCCGATTTCGCTTTCGACGCCCGGCATGATAAGAGAGCCCAAAAGCACAAGGAAAGCGCCCTCGTCCTCGCTGTAAAGGTCTGCGTAAGGCTTGAAAAACTCAATGCACGCTTTTAGCTCCACGAGGCTGTTATAAAATGTTTCGAGCAGATATTTGCTTCTGTAATCAAGGAGATTCGGGTTTTCTTTCTGGAGTTTTCTCGCCATTTCAGCAACGAGTTCGTTGTTATAGACGTTCTGGATTGTGTCGCTTTTGATGAGCGCCATGAGCCAAAGCCAGAAGCGGAAAAACACGGATTCTTTTTTCAGGCTTGTTTCCAAATCAGGAAGTTCTTCCTCTCCAGCCAAATCATCTTCAACAATTTTCGGGTCTTCTGACAAAAGACCTGTCTGTTCCTGAGATTGCATTTTTGAAAGGAGAGCCATTCGCTCTTCCTGAGATATTCCAGAGACCATACGGTCAAAAGTGTTTGGGGAATCCATATCTATTTCCTTGAAAGTTCGTTTTGCATCAATATTTATAAAATCGGCGGTTTTCCTTTGCAAAAATACCCGCAATTATTTTTATTATCTGTTTGGCGATATTCCGTATTGCTCTTGACGCTGGTGCGAGTCGCTTCCGCAAGGCTCTATGTGAATTGTCACGGTGTACACGTCCGAAATCGCCTCTCGTACCGCCTCCTCCACTTGCTCGCTCAGCTCGTGCGCCTCAAAGAGCGTCAAGAACGGTGAGGCCTCGATGTCGAGGTCAATGTCGTAGTGCGAGGCGATTTTTCGGATACGCGCTCCATGCGGGTTCTTCACGCCCTCAACTGATGAAGCGGCTTCAAAAAGGCGCGTGTAAAGCGAATCGTCGGAGTTTCCGTCCATCAATTCCATATTCATCTGGCAGAACAATGCGCAAGCGTTCTTGATAATCCAAAAGCCAACCAAAAGCGCAAGCACGGGGTCTATCGCAGGGCAGTTGAAGAGCGCCGAAAGAAAAAGCCCAAGCAAAACGGCAGCGCTCATCACGATGTCGTTCTTCATGTTCTGGGCGTTTGCTTTGACCATATCGCTTCCCGCAAGTTTTCCGTAATGGTACTGCAAGAGCGCCAAAACGGATTTTCCTGCGATTGAGATTATCGCGGCCGTTACTGCAAGGTGCGAGTTTTCAGACGCGATGTTCCCGCTAATGAGCCTGGAAGCCGACTGAACGACAAGCTGAGAGCCAGCAAAGAAGATGATGAACGACAGCGCCATCGTTGCGGTTGTCTCTGCCCTTCCGTGTCCCCACGGGTGTTCTTTGTCGCTCGGCTGTGCAATGATTGAGCCGATTACAAGGGTCACTATCGCAATCAAGACATCTGTTCCGCTGTCGATTCCGTCGCCCATAACGGCAAGAGAGCCAGACAAATAAGCGAAAAGTAGTTTTATGAGAGCGAGAACAGCGTTTCCCAAAAGCGCGATAACGCCTGCAACTTTTATGCAATGTGCCTTGTAATCAGTGTCAGCCATTGTTTTCTCACCTATTTCAAAAATGCTTCAAGTTCAGCGTCGCTTCCGCTGTCGAACTCGCTGAGAGCGCTCTCGCCAAGACGCGAAAGAGCGGTGCGGGCGGCTTTTGCTTCCTCCCGCGCGGACTCTTCGCTTTCGCGCTCTGCGCAAGACTGGAGAGTGCTGTATGTTGCGCCAACGGCTTCCTTTGGAACACCGTCCGCTTTCATCACGCTCAGCAAATATGACTTTGCAGTCTCGTCCCACACATCTTTTGGCATTGAGAACGCTGTGAAATACTCGTATTCGTTATAGAATTTTCCACTCTTTTCGTCGTAGCGTCGGACGAGCCACCAATGGCTTTCTTCTTCCCGAAGCCCGCTGATGTTCACTTTTGCGCCAATCATCGCGTTGTTCACGATAGAGAGTTGCTCATCGTCCAAATCATTGGCAACTTTTGCCGTTATTGCCTGTCTGAGCTCGCGAGCAATCTTTGATGCAGCGTCAAGGCGAGAAAGCTCTTTTGCTTGCTCCAACATCACGCTGTTTCCTGCTCCAAGACGGCAGACACGCGTGTGCTCAACGCCGAAAGCGTCTTTGAACGGGCGGTCGTTTCCCCATTTGAGCTGCATTACCCACGTCGGCTTTTCAACTTGACCAAGCGCTTTGTCTTGCCAGTCGATAATCTGAGGCTCTGACTTTGCAATGCTCTTTGAATCTGGCGTTGAAGCACAAGAAAACAGCGCTAGAGCCGAAATGCACAAAGCAAAAGACGCAATTATCTTTGATATGATTTTCATACAAACTCCTTATAGATATGAAATACTTCTTCCATTGAAAGAAAGTTTTCTCCGTCAAATTCCATTTTCAAAATCCAGGGCATAAAGTCTATGATTTTCATAAAACTTTCGCCGTTAAAGCTTTTGTCGTAGTAATTGATTATGGATGACAGGGCAGTTCCGTGTGTTCCGATGACGATGTTCTTTCCGTCATATTGCTCAAGGATTTCTTTCAAAGCCTCGATGTTTCTTTTCTGAACAGAACCAATGGATTCACCGTCTTCTTCGGCAAAAGAAAAGTCTGCCCAGCGTTTTTTAAACATTTCGTGAGTGTTGCCGCCTTTTCCTGCCTTGCGCTCATGAAGCCGCTCGTCCGTCTGAATCTCCATGCCATAAGAGTCAGCAGCTTTTTTTATTGAATCATAGCTCCTCTTGTATGGGCTTGAGATAAATACATCGATTTTTTTATCCTTGAGGATTTCCGCTACCTTGATTGAGTCTTCAAGCCCTTCTTCTGTCAACGGGCGGTTTCTGTCGTCTGTTATTCTTCCGTCTGGCTTACAATGCCGGACAAAATAAATTCTTGTCACTTTTTTTAGCCTCTTCTTTTACCTTTTGTCCTTGTATGCATATCCAAAGTTAATCGGAGGAGCGGTAACGGAAACGTAAACAAACTCTCCATCGCCGTCGTTCAAAAGTCCGTGAACGTCTTTGTCGGCAAATCGGGCAACGTCCCCTGCCTTAAAATCCATTTCCTTGTCGTCGGCAAGAAGAAGTTTGCCCTTGCCTTTGGTGGCGTACCAGATTTGCTCGGAAGCGTTGTGGGTGTGGCGTGGCTGACTTGCTCCATGCACAAGATGAACTTCGGTAATGGTAACACGCTGGCTCGATGAATTTTCTGGGTTCAAAAGCTGTCGGGAAACTACACCGGGATTTGACAGTTCTTTGATGTCACTTGCTTTGATGAATTCCATATTTCTGCCTTATTTTATGCCCATTTTAGCGCTAAAATCGCTTGCAAGCTCCGTTCGGATTCGCTCTGCAAGGGCTGGGAACGCCAAGCGCTCAGCACGGTCAAGAGTGCCCGCAGCCTTTCCGTTCTTCTCGTTCCACTTGATGATGAGTGAATAAACCGCCGTGCCTTTTCTGCCAACAATGCTGATACTCACGTCCGGGTAAATCTTATAAACAGTGTCAGCACTGCCTGTTTCGTTGTCGCTCACCACGACTTCGAGCGTGTAGCGCGGAGCGGATTTTGAAACGGTCAAGCCCAACGCGCTGAATGTCGAAGTCACGGCTTCGGTGATGATGTTGCCATTGTCGCCTGTTACGGCAAGGGCGAGCGTGCTGTCCAGATTGTTCTGCAAAAGAAGCGACGGGATTTTTGCGATATTCTCGCGGTCGGCTTTGTAAATCAATTCTTTTGTGTCGCTGATTATTCGCGCGTATTCGAGTTTTTCAAGAAAAACCTTGCCCGCTTCCCAAGCGGCTCTGAGATACACGTTTGCCAAAAGCGGCTCGTCTTCTGCTTGCGCGCGGTTGAATGCGGCATAGAACGCACTTTTTGCGTCCTCGACTTGCGGAACGAAACGCCTCCAAGCCTCCTCTCTGTCGATAACAGCCATCGCATACCAGATTTTGTTTGACTTGTCAAAATACGAAACAGGATTTTCAACGTTCATCAGCGTCACAGTGCTGTTGATTTCGGTGCGGTTCTCAGTCTTCACCTCTTTGCTTGCCACAGCGTCAGCACCTGCGCCCGAAACAATAGTGTTTGTTGTTGAAGCAAGATGAGAATCCACTTCGCTTTTAATATAGCGGGCAATGCGCGCAGTTGAGTCCGTAATCGCACTTTCTCGTGTTGCGCCCTCGCCTCGCTGAGCGATGAACTCAGAGGACGGATAGACGCTTCTGTAATTTGCGACCCAAAGCGGAACATCTGCACTTTGCGGAGTTGAAGCGCAACCAAACAAAATTACTGCGGCAGCAAAAATCGCAGCAGCATTTACAATTTTCTTCATAAGAGACTCCTTTTATGTCTTTGCAGTTGAACATTATATGATACTCTCTCTTTTATTTCCAGATGAATATTTTTCACTAACGATATTTCACTGCCACATTTTTTGTTCAAAGCCTCACCTGAGCGAATTTCGCTCTTCGAACATTTGTAAAATGCTTTGCTGAGCCTCAGGGAAGCTTCTAACAAACTAAATTTGCTTCGCTGAGCCTCAGGGAAGCTTCTAACAAACTAAATTTCGTTCGCTGAGCCTCAGACTTCAATGTACATTTTAGACATTCGTTTGCTGTATGAAAGCAAAGAAGATATTTCCTGTTTTAATGAAAAAATCTCATTTCGTGTTTGTGTTATGCTACGGTTGCTAAGCGAAGTCGAAGCACAGATTTCAGAAAACTTGCTCGCTCATTTCGACTTCGCTCAATGACCGAATCAAAATGGCTTTCAAAGGCGAATTATTGACGGATATAATTTAGTCCGCTAATATATTAGAGAAATTGAATACATCTTTATAAGGGAGTTTCAAATGAAGAAAATCAGGTTGATTGCTGCTGTTATGATGGCATTGCTTTTTGCATTTCCTCTTTCTGCGGCAAAAAAAGGCGATAAATCCAAAGGAAAATCAGTACCTGCAACTGCAAGCCTGAATCGTGGAAAGGGGCTTCGCATCACTGTTCCTTCTCCAAACGCATCAGGGCTTGGAGATGCTGACAGCTGGGCGGTTCAGGTTATCCAAGATTTGATGACGACGGGTTTTTCAACATACACAGACATGACTGTCATTGACCGCTCGAACGAGGCTCTTGTCATCGAGGAGCAAAAGAGAAGCGAGAAAGGCACTTACAGCGACACTGATTATCTTGAGATGGGAAAAATCACTCAGGCGCAATATCTTTTGGTCGGAAAGCTGACGAACGCGGGCGGTGTGTATCGCTTGGCTCTCAACATCAACGACGGAACGACGAACGAGATTAAGGCTTCGTTTAACGAAAGCGTATCGCTCAACGACATTCAAAACGGCAACGCGACGAATCAGGCTTTGCTGAAGCTCATTCCAGCGATGAACCTTGAACTTACTCAAGACGAGATTAACAGGCTCAACACAAAGGCAACGACTTCAAAATCAAGTGATGAGCGCACGGTGAGCACCGTCAACCTCGCGAAAGGTATGGCGGCTGAAAAAAATCAGAACACTGTAGAAGCGTTGGCGTACTATGCGTCCTCAATGTCAAAAGAAGCGGCGATACGATACGACAATATTTCGCTTGCGGTTTCCACTGGCAACATCAGAGAGGACGTGAAAAACGATATTGCAGCCCGAAACGAGTGGCTCAAGATTTACGACGATTTGCAAACTTATATCAACAAAAACGCCATTGCTCTTACTTACGACGTGCGCCCAGGCGAGTACGAGACAAATTACAGCAACAATACTGTCACAATTCCTTTCACGTTCTTTTATGATGTGAATCCTACTGTCATCGACGTGTACACGCAGCTTGAGCGAGGTCTGCAAGCAACTGGCAACAAGCAAAAATGGTCAGTAAATTATGAAGATTTTTACATAGAAGCTCCATATTATATTGTGTATTTTGAGCTAAAAACCGATAGCGGAAAGCTTTTGGGCACAGAGGCGGTAGGACTTCGAGACGGAAATGTCAGTGATGCTTTTGAGCGTGTCAAAAGGGATATTCAAAAAAACATCAGCGCTGAAAACAGCACGAACATGACAGCCTCTTCAAAGGTTCGCTTTACTCATTCAGGAGGCAGAGATTACAGTCGTGATGAGAAAGCTACAAAGTATGCAGTGAAGTTTTCTAATATTCCTTATACTGATATTAGCGATAACTTGAAGTTCGGCATCTCAAAAATCGAGGTGTATCAGAAAAACAGGTATTCAAATTACAGCAGAAACAATAAGCCGGATTTCATAAATCCTCCAATCGACATTACTATTCTTGGCGCAGAAGAGGCAGCAAAAAGCGCTGGCAAAGCCTCGTTCCGCACGATTGAGGCAGCAGCTGAGCCAGCGGAATGGGGAAGCTACAAGAAAGGCGACAGAGGTCCTGCGGGCGGCGTTGTTTTTGAGCAGGACAAAAAGGGATACACGATTAACGGAAAGACGTATCATTATCTTGAAGTTTCTCCGCTCATTCAGGATTATTCAGACAATGTCGGAAAAAAGTTGATAAGCCTTGTAAGCACTTCTGGACACACGATAAAGAAAATCGGCAACGCAAAGGTGAGCCAAAAGATGGGCGGCGGTCTTGAAGCAACGAATATGCTCATTGAAGCCGCAGCAGCCGCTGGCTACAGCGATGTTGTCTCTCTTATCGCAGGCTACAGCTATGGCGGCTACAGCGATTGGTATATCCCGAATGATGACGAAATCGATTCTATTGGCTATTGGCTTGATTGGAGCGGAAGCTCTTCTCGCTCTGTGGCAAACAGGGACAATTTGGCTTATTTGTTCACGTTCGAGGGCGCAATCAGCTTGAGAGACAGCGCATATCAAGGCTCTCAGTACACAACGTTTAATGTTGCGGACTTCAAAGGCTACTACGATATTCCGAAAGCCGATTGTATCTTATTCATCAGAGCATTCTAAAATGCCAAAAACAAGGGATTTTATCCCTTGTTTTTTTGTTTTGTGTCAAAAAAAGGAGAAAGGTTCATGAAAACAATTTTGTTTATTCACGGTTTTATGGGAAATCCAAACGGAGGTACGTTCAAAGGGCTTTCATCGTTTTTCAAAAACAATGCGGATTTTCAAGTCATTTCGTTTCCGTTTCTAAAACTCCACACCGACGTATCTTCAACTCAGGCAGAAATCGAAAAACTCATCGCAGATTACAACGTGGACATTCTTGCAGGAACGTCATTGGGCGCTTTTTATGCGCTTTGTTGCAAAAAAGCCGTGAAGAAAATCGCTGTAAATCCTTGTATGAAGCCTTCTGTCGAGATTCCGCTTTTGAAAGACCGCGAAACAGGCGAGGCGATAAAAATCGAGCAGTCAGTTTTGCGCGATTGGCAAGAACTTGAAAAATACGAACTCGACAGCGCTTTCAAGAACGCGGCGGGCATTTTCGGCAAGGACGACTGCACGTTCCACTTTGATGAAAATCACAATTTCAGCCCGCTTTTCAGACAAATCTTTTCTGACAAAATCGTCTTTGTCGAAGGCGAGCACAGTCTGGAAAAAGCTGCTTTGGCAAAAGGTCTGAGCGAGCTTGAAAGTTTTATTGATTCTTGAGTGATTTTCGCAATTACGATTGACTTCTACAATTCAACTTCATCGCCTGAATGAACATAAGAGAGGTTGTCGCCTAAGATTTCTTTCATCAAAGAAAAAGCGTCAAGACCCGTGCAATGACAAGTGAAAAAGCGTGTTTTGTATGCCCTCAGCCTCTCGGCGATTTCCTTTATCTCAGCGATGTCAGAGTCGCCCAAACCGCTTTTTTTCATCAAGTGAAATCCGCCAATGACGGCATCAGGCAAAACTGAAAACTTTTCTTCAAGAGAATGAAGCACATTCAAAATGCCATTGTGAGCGCAACCACAAAAAAGGATTTTCTTTCCGTCGAGCGACAAAAGCAAGTTCTGCTCGTGCCGAAAATCATCGGCGACATACTCGCCAGAGCGCAATTCCTTCAGCCGATTGTTTGCCGAAGGAAGAGGAAAAACGCGCTTGTCCACAGTGAAAAGACAAAGCTCCTCGTCAATCTTAGCGTCCCCGTCCAGAAGCACAACATTCGGCAAAGAGCGGATTCTCTTGTCTGTCCCGATATATCGGAAACCCTTGTCCACGCCGTCGAACGCGTAATATTCACCAAGCGAAAGGCGCTGCATATAAATGCGTGCGTCGTGGTTAACAGCACAAAAAGCCATCATTCCGCCCGAATGGTCATAATGTCCGTGGCTCAAAATCACAGTATCGACTTTCGTCAAATCGACTCCGAGCATTTTTGCGTTCTGCAAAAGCAAATCGCTCGGGCTTGTGTCAAAAAGCAGCTTGTGGCTCTCGCTTTCCACATAAAACGAAAGCCCGTGAGCCGCCTCGCATTTCGTCTTTCCAATTTCGTTCTCAACAAGATTTACAATTCGCATATTCCTTATATCGACAGATTTTAAAAGAAGTCCGATAAACATAAAACGAGGTTATTATGAAAGAACTGAACATTTTGCAAAACGAAATCTGCAACATTCTTGAGCAATGGAGCGAAAAAGCGCTCATCACAGAAGCCGCCCTCGCAAAGAAAATACGGGAAAACTTGAAAATCGAAAGCAAAAACAAGGCAGGGCTTTCTTTTCGCGACATCGAGGACGCAATTTTGCATCTTGGGGAGGCGAAAAGCATATTTTTTTCGCTTCACGTCAATTCTGCAAATGATTTGCTAATCAAAAAAAGCGAAAGCGCAAAGCCGCTGGACGATGACGCGCGAAAAAGGCGTCAGTCAAGCGAAAAAGCGATGAGCATTCTGACAGCGGGCGATTGCACGAAGAGCAAAAACACAAAAAGCAAAAAGAGCGCAAAACTCCGAACGAAGCGAGAATCAATAAATATCTATTCTGATTTTGAGGACATCTGATTTTTTCGTGTTTTATGCAGCAAATCGTCATTAAAGAACTCGTTTCACAATCTTTTTGACAGGAAATACACTCAAAGAAGATGCTGAAACGAGTTCAGTATGACATTTTGCTCCAAAATCACTTGTTTTTGCTTCAAAATCATTTGCTTTTATTCCAAAATCATTTGCTTTTACTTCAAAATCACTTGCTTTTGCTACAAAATCATTTGCTTTTACTTCAAAATCATTTGATTTTATTCCAAAATCACTTGCTTTTACTCTAAAATCATTTGCTTTTACTCTAAAATCATTTGCTTTTATTCCAAAATCATTTGATTTAAGCCGAGTCTGATATCTTTCAGAAACGTATCGATTTCGGCACGGACTCTTTTGAGGAACTGAGATTGTGCATTTGGCGAAAATCCGTCTGGAAAATGCAAATAAAGATAATCCCGCTCGTGCAAGAATCTCAAAATCGTCTCTGAAAGACTCTCTTTCTCTTTCTCGCTTTCGCTCATCTCGCTCTCGCCGTTCATCAGCAGTGCCTTCAAGTGCAAAAGAGCGCTTTCTTCGCCTTTATAATAATCAGTCACACGCTTTTTCAAGTCATTTCGCTGCTTTGAAGCAAAAAGCGCTTTGTTCAATGTCTTTTCACAGTCGACACGGCTCAAAAACGAAGAAACTTCGCCAAGATTTACGCGGGGAATTCCCAAAGGAAGCCCGCTTTCTCCAGCGTCAAACAAAAACTGAGTTTGCGAAAAATAGGAGGCAAAAAGCGAGGCATAGCCTGAAAGGTTCTTTGTTGTGACAAGAGTCTTTGCTCCTGTTTTGTCCAAAGCCTTTTCTGCGCCAGAAGCAAATGCGGCGTCGATGTTGTCAATCGGCAAAAGGCGCGATGTTCTAAAAAGGCGTGCTTTGTGGGCAGGAGCGCCTTTTGTGTGCGTTGCGCCCACGGAATACGAGAAATCAAGCCCGCAGACAAACACTGGGATTGACTGCTGTGAGCGCAAAAGGAGCGCGAGGCGCACGGCAACAAGCCCGACTGAGCCGAGAGGGTCGATGACGGTGGGCAAGATGTTTTTTTCGCTCAATTTCTCAAGGTATCGGGCGTCGTCGTATTTTGAGCAGAACGCGCAGACAGTGCCGACGTTGATTTTTCGGCGTATTGTTCTTGAGCAGACGTCTGCAAACAATACAGCGCTTTTTTCATTGATGCCCAAAAAGCACGCGTCGATTGCGCTTTGCGCTTCCACTGTAACGATTGCGTCAATTTTTATTCCGTGCGCCTCAAGCGGCAAGACAGCAGCGTCCACCGCGATGATGCAGCATTTTTTGATTAGCGAACTTGGAAGCGAGGTCAAGAGTTTTTCGGCGCTCTCTCCTGCACCAAAGACGATAATCGGCTTTTCAACGCTTTTTTCAAAATCAGCGAACGGGAGTGTGGAGGGCAAAACGGAAAGCGACTTCATTATGTTTCGCGCATAAATGCGACCAAAGCGCGAAAGTGTTATGCGGTTTTTCCAAAAGATTGATATTTCGTCCTGCACGCGAGCAAAGAAATCGCCATATTCATCTCGATGAAACTGCGTTCCTCCGCTCAAGTCAAGGCGGACGGCTCTTTTTATCTTTCCGCTTCGGACAAGGCTCTTGATTTTGTCTTTCGCGCTTTTCGTGTCAAACAGCGCTATGCGCGAAGCATACGGGGAAGGCATTTTGTCTTTGCAAAGGTCAAAAAGCGGCTTTTCGTTCTCGATTGCAACAACAAATGAATCATCGAGTTTTTCAAAAACGCTTTCGATTGCATACCAAAGCACAGGCGAGAATACAACGACAAGTGTTCCTGACGGAATTGAAAGACTTTCCGCCGCTGCTTTCACAGCGCGCTCCGGATTATAGCGCGAATAAAGATATTTGCCTTTGTAAGAAACGGAAAAGCCCTGACTGACCGAAACCAGAGAGGGCTTTTCGTCGGATAAATCCGTCATATATTACAGAGCGTCCTGCATAAAGTGTGTGAAGTAAACGGTGTCTACGTTGTTCTTCACTTTGTCGCTTGAAAGAACTGCTGACTGCAATGCGTTCAAGTCATAGTTGACGCTTTCTGACTTGTAGCTGTCTGTGTTGGCGATATTCTCGTCTTTCACAATCTCTTTGAGCTGCAAAACAACGATATTCTTTCCGACAACAATCGGCTCAGAAACTTCGTTCTCTTTCATAGAGAATGCTGTTTTCAAGAAGTTCTCATTTGTTGAAGCGCCTGAAAGAGCGGAAACGCTTGCAGGAATGTTTGTGAACAACTTGCTGTTTCCGTAGTTGAGCGGGAACGCTGGAACTTCTGTCTTCACAAGCTCAAAGTAATTGCAAGCATCGTCGAATGCGTCAAAGCCTTCAGCGTCTTCTTCAACACCGCCTCTTGGAGTTGTGCGGGTTGCCTCTGTCACAAAGTTCTTTGCGATATTCATGTAATAATCCTGAATATAAGAAGCCTCGTAAGTGCGGATATAGCGAGAAACATCGCCAATGCTTATGCTGTCCTCTGTGTTAAGAGGAGTGCTGTCTCCGTCGCAGCGGAAAATTGAATATCCGTTTCGCATTTCGATTACATCGCTCAAACTTCCTTTTGCGAGCGCCTTTATCGCATTCTCTGCATTTTTTGCCGTGTCATCATCAGACTCTTTGATGATAGAAGCAATCTGATAAGCATAAGTGTTTGAGAGTTTTCCGTTTTCTTCACGATAATAAGCCTTTGAGCTTTCAAGAGTGAGCGCGTCTTCGAATGTGATTTCACCAGAAGAAATCTGCTTGAGAGCGCTCTCGGCATCTTCTTTTGTGTCAAACGAAAGCACTGACATATCATACTTTGTGAACAAATCAGCGTGCTCGCGCGCAAACTTGACAACTTCTTCTGTCGGCAAATCGTTCATATTGAACGAAACAAGATTGAAAGCGCGGCTTTCATTTATTGTGTTCGCAAGGAAGTTCTTTTCGTTATCGCAGACTTTCAGTCCATAAAGAGCATCGCTTCCGATTGAATCAGATGAGCCGAACAAATCTTCCATGTAGCGAGAGCGGAAAAGGCTTTCTGAAATTTCCTTTCTCAATGATTCTTTGTAAGAATCTGATGCCTGATTGTAAAGTTTTTTTGAATATCCGTTTTCGTCTGAAAAGTACGAAACCATAATTCTGTCTTCTGCACTTTCAGGAACTTTGTAGCCAGACTTTGAAACAGCATCTTCCACCATCATCGTGAAAACTGTCTGGTTGAAAGCATAGCGGAATGCTGAATAATAAGAGCCAGCATTCTGTGATTTTCCATTGTTCTCAACATACTGAGCAACTGTATTTGCAAAATATGAGCCCTGCTCGTACTTAATCGGTTTTCCGTCATAAGAGCCGAAAGCAGGAAGTTTCTTCCCGAACAGCGCTGTAAAAATCTCTGTTCCAACGCCAAAAACGATAAATGTAAACACTGACAAAATAAGAATAATAACGGAGCCTATCCACAGCAGCTTATTTTTCATATAATCTTCCTTAAAATGATGATACGATTGGCAATTTTATCACGTCGTTCTTTTACTGTCAACGAGCCTTTTTTCACGCTCGCCCTCCTCCCTTTCGCACCATTTCCGCGACAAAGACTCTAGCAGCTATGTTTAAAACAATCTCCGTGCAACGTTACAAAGTTTCTCCGTTTTGAGTTTGCTAATTTTTTTCAAAAGCCCTATTGACATTTTTATGCTGTTTTTGCTATAGTATCACACATCACGGGGGCGTAGCGAAGCTGGTTTATCGCGCTGGCCTGTCACGCCGGAGATCGAGGGTTCGAGCCCCTTCGCTCCCGTCTTTAAGCCTTTCTTGAAAGGCTTTTTTTTTCAGATTCGGGCAATAGCGCAGCTGGTAGCGCGCTACGTTCGGGACGTAGAGGTCCCCGGTTCAAATCCGGGTTGCCCGATAAAAGCAGTCTTATAAAAGGGCTGCTTTTTTTGTGCCCAAAGTTGGCAATTCAAAACAAAAGAAAATATAATCTTTGATATGAAGAAGATTATACTGATTATTATTGCCTTATACGTTGCAACACACTTTTTCGGCTTCAATCTTAGGGACACAATATCCAGCGCATCAAGAAGCGCCGTTAACTTAATCGAAAGCATAATTCCCTACACAGGCGACGATTTTGAAGACATCGACTCACAAATAAACAGCGTCATAATCAAAAGCGGAAGCGCTCAGGCAATAAACAACGCGCTTGATTCTTCAATGCGAAGTGCAAAAGTCATCTTTGAGAAATGCGTGTACAACACAAAACACTTCCTAAGTGATAACTTTGGAATGACATTCCAAGAACCGCAGCGCGCCGTCTATCAGAACGCAGGCAAAAACAGCGCATACTCATTCGATTTTCAGAACATGGACATCTCAACGCAATCTTCATTAAGACAGCAGCTGATAGACTACAGCATGAACCTTCGCGGAATCCGCTACAATTACGGAAGCGAAAACCCGGCGAACGGACTTGATTGCTCTGGCTTTATCCGATACGCCTCAAAAAACAGCATAAACGTCGCCCTTCCGCGAACAGCGCAAGAAATGTACAACTGCATGGAAAAAATCTCCGCTTCCGAGCGCGAACCGGGCGACTTGGTGTTCTTCAAAAGCTCAGGTCGAATCGACCATGTGGGCATTTACCTCGGACGCTATACAGGCGGCGGCTCATTGCACGGAAGAGAAATCTTTATCAATGCGGCAAGCCAAGGTCCACGCACAGGCGTTGTCGTTAGCGCGCTCGACGAGCCTTATTGGAGGCGGCACTATAACTCAAGCGCAAGATTCTTGCCTTCCTCAATGCAAATCGCCCAAGCCTCTGTCAGCGCAGAATAAAAGCTCCTGTCATGCTAAAAGCTCGTTTCAGCATCTGACAAGCTCTTCACCTCCTTCCTATTGTTCAATGACGGTAATGCAATAAATTCCAGTTTAAAGGCTTCTTCACTTTGAATAAGAGAATAAATTCCAGTTTAAACGCTACTTCACTTTGAAGAAAGCAATAAATTCCAGTTTAAACGCTCATGCAAGAGTGAAGAAGCGAATAAATTCCAGTTTAAAGGCTGCCCCACTTTGAAGAAGGCAATAAATTCCAGTTTAAACGCTTTTGCAAGAGTGAAGAGGTCAATAAATTCCAGTTTGCGACATTTTCGTTTTGCTTTGAAAACACATCTTTCATTTTTCCTGTCCGCATTGACCGTTTTATAAGTAATTCCTATACTTACTGGAAAATGCACAGGAGGCATGATTGAACTTCTTTCAAAAATTCAAGGAAACAGTGTATTCTGTCGCTCCAATTATGGCGCTGGTTCTCATTCTTTCGCTCACCATTGCGCCTTTGCCGCTGAATACGCTGTTGCTTTTTCTTGCTGGCTCTATCCTCGTTATAATCGGGCTGACGGTATTTCTTTTCGGGGTTGACCTGGGTATTTTGCCAATCGGAGAGCGAAGCGGAGCAGCGCTCACTTCAAAGCGGAGTTTGCCGCTTTTGCTTGTCGTCTCATTTTTAATTGGCTTTATGATAACGATTGCCGAGCCTGATGTTCAGGTTCTTGCTGACCAAGTGCGCTCTGTTGCCCCGAACGTCTCAAAATGGGCGCTAATCTTTATGATTGCCGCAGGGGTTGCGCTGTTCGTGGCAATCGGCATTCTTCGCACGGTACTCTCAATTCCGCTACGTCTTGTTCTCATCATTTCGTACGCGATTGTTTTTGCGCTCGCCTTTTTGACTCCGCCGACGTTTCAGGGTGTTGCGTTCGATTCGGGAGGCGCGACGACAGGGCCGATGACTGTTCCTTTCATAATGGCGCTCGGCGTTGGTGTTGCCGCAGTTCGCTCGAAGGCGTCGAAAAGCGGCGTGGAAAGCGAGGACGACAGTTTCGGGCTTACGGGGATTGCCTCTGTTGGTCCTGTTGCGGCGGTTTGTTTGTACGGCATAATCTTGTCGTTTTCTGCTCCCGACGCATCTGGCTCTATTTCAGGCGATGAGATGCTGGACGCGGAGGGGATTTCGGTGTTCGCCCGCCTTCTTCCTGAAATATTGCACGAAGTTTCAAGCGCTCTTTTTCCGCTTGTGATGATGGCTGTGATTTTTCAAATCTTTTTGATAAAGATGCCGCCTTTCCAAGTCATTCGTATGGTGCGCGGTCTTTTTTTCAGTTTCGCGGGTCTTGTTCTTTTTTTGCTTGGCGCGAAGGGAGGCTTTATGAACGCCGGAAAAGCGCTGGGCGAAGTTCTTGGGCGCATTGCAATTTCGGGGAAAAAGAGCCTTGTTTTGTTTGACGCGGCGGGCGAAATCGAAAAAGCGCTCAACATTCCGTCTGTCGTTCCACAGATTTTGCTTATCGCTGTCGGCTGCATTTTCGGCGCTGTCGTCGTGAGCGCAGAGCCTGCTGTCTGGGTTCTCACTGACCAAGTTGAAAGCGTTTCGGGAGGCGCGATAAAAAGGCGCACGCTGTTGAGCGCTCTGAGCATCGGGGTTGCGCTTTCAATCGGGATTTCAATGGCGCGAGTCATCTTTGGCTTTTCGCTTTGGTACATTTTAATTCCGGGCTACGCGCTTTCTCTTTTGATGACGCTCTTTTGCCCGAAGCTTTTCACGGGAATCGCCTTTGACTCAGGAGGTGTTGCCTCAGGGCCTATGACAAGCACTTTCATAATGTCGTTCACGCTCGGAGCTTCGAACGCCTCAGGCGGGAATCCCGCTGTCGACGCGTTTGGCGTTATCGCGCTCGTTGCAATGACACCTCTTATTGCAATCCAAGTCCTCGGCATAATCTTCAAGGCAAAAACACAGCGCAAATAAGGAGTGAAGCGAATGGAAGACTACAAACTTTTAATCAGCATAATCCCTCACGACAGGGGGGAAAGCCTTATCCGCGCCGCAATGGAATCCGGCTGTCAGGGCGGAACGGTGATGAGCGGACGAGCGCTTGCGAAATCAAACGTCGCGGCAATTCTTGGGCTTGGGGAGTTTTCGCGGGACATTGTTCTTATGGTTGTCAGAAATGACGTTAAAGAAAGCGTTTCAAACGCGATTGTGAACGCCTCAAAAACGCAGAAAAAAGGCTTCGGCGAACTGCTTTGCGTCAATCTTGGCACGGTTTACAAAGGCGGAAAAAGAAGCGGAGGAGAAAATATGTCAAACACTAATTTTGAGAACACGATGATAACGGTGATTGTCAACAAAGGCTACGCGGACGACGTTATGGCGGCGGCACGAAACGCTGGCGCAGGCGGCGGCACGGTGGTGAGCGCGAGAGGAACGGCACGCGAGACGGACGCGAGATTTTTCGGCATGCACATCGTTCCCGAAAAGGAGATGCTCATCATGGTCGTCAGCTCTGACAAAAAGGACGCTGTCATTTCCGCAATTGAAGAGATGAAGTGCCTCAAAGAGCCTGGAATGGGCATTGCCTACTCGTGCGCTGTCGAAGATTTTACGACGCTTGGAAAGAAATAATCGCTTTTTCAACCGAACAAAAAAATCCCGAATACGTGCGATATTCGGGATTCTCTCTTTTGGAAGCCTTATTCTTCTTTCTCTTTCAATACGGCAAGGAATGCGCTCTGAGGGAGTTCCACATCGCCGATGAGCTTCATTCGCTTCTTTCCCTCTTTCTGCTTTTCGAGCAGTTTTCTCTTTCGCGTGATGTCGCCACCGTAGCATTTTGCAAGAACGTCTTTTCTCACAGGATTGACTGTTTCGCGAGCGATGACTTGAGAGCCGATTGCGCCCTGTATTGCGATTTTGAACTGCTGTCGCGCGATTTCGCCCTTGAGTCTTGTAACGACTTTGAGCGCATGGTCGCGGGCTTCTGGCTTATAGGCGAGCTGTGCCAAAGCGTCAACAGGCTTTCCGTTTATGAGAATATCGATTTTGACGAGTTCTGTCGGTCGATAATCGATAACCTCGTAATCAAAGCTGGCGTATCCGCGACTGTAGCTCTTGAGTTTGTCGTAGAAGTCGAACAAAACTTCTGCAAGCGGCATTTCATAAGTGAGTTCGACGCGCTTTGTGTCGAGATACTGCATATTTTTTTGCTCGCCGCGCTTTTCAAGGCAAAGCTTCATAATTGAGCCAAGATACTCAGACGGCGTGATGATGTTAGCACGGATATACGGCTCTTCTGCGCTCTGGATTTTGCCTTCGGGATATTCTGACGGGTTATCGATATAAACGTCTTCGCCGCCCGTTAAGTGAATGAGATAGCGGACGCTCGGAGCGGTGAAAATGACGGACTGGTCATAATCGCGCTCAAGGCGTTCCTCGATGATTTCCAAGTGAAGCAAGCCCAAAAAGCCGCAGCGGAAGCCGTAGCCCAAAGCAAGCGAATTGTCTTTTTCGTAAACAAGGCTTGCGTCGTTGAGCTTGAGCTTTTCCATGCTGTCTTTGAGTTCCTGATAATCATCGCTGTCCATCGGATAAATCGATGAGAAGACAACAGGCTTTACATCTTTGAAGCCAGCTAAAGCCTCTGTTGCAGGGTTTGCAACATTCGTGATTGTTTCACCAACGCGAACATCGCTGACGGTCTTAATGCCTGCGATAATATAGCCGACATCGCCTGCTTCAAGTTCTTTCTTTTCTTCGAGCGTAATCTTAAAAATACCGACTTGCTCCACGCGATATTCCGCCTGTGAGTTCATAAAGCGGATTGTGTCGCCAACCTTGATTTTGCCGTCTATCATTCGAATATGAACAACAACACCGCGATAAATATCATAGTGGCAATCAAAAATCAAAGCTCTCATCGGTGCATTTACGTCGCCTGTCGGAGCGGGGAATTTGGTTACAATCGCCTCCAAAAGCTCATCAACGCCCTCGCCCGTTTTTGCAGAAACGAGTTGCACATCGGCGGAATCAAGTCCGAGGTCGTGGTCAATTTGCTTTTTCACGCTTTCAACGTCTGCGCTCGGCAAATCGATTTTGTTCACAACAGGCACAACCGTCAAATCATGCTCCATCGCCATATACAAGTTGCTCACGGTCTGGCTCTCTACGCCCTGAGTCGCGTCAATCAAGAGCAAAGCACCTTCGCAAGACGCAATAGCGCGGCTGACTTCATAGCTAAAATCGACGTGCCCTGGTGTGTCAACGAAGTTAAGTTCATAATCATTTCCGTCTTTTGCGTGATAAGGAATAGTTACGGCTTGGCTTTTTATCGTGATACCGCGCTCGCGTTCAATGTCCATGCTGTCGAGGATTTGGTTCTGCATTTGACGCTGGTCAATAATTCGCGCCTTTTCAATAAGACGGTCAGAAAGAGTGGATTTGCCATGGTCAATGTGTGCAACAATACAAAAGTTGCGCTTATATTTCATCTCTGCCATAATTTCTATCTCCTAAAATCTATGAATATTCGTTCTATGCGCAAAAAGCCGTGTCTTTCGGCGCGGCTTTGATTTTCTTAGAAATAATACTGACTGTCAAGCGATGTCGTAAGTCCTATTGCAACATCGATATATCCGTTTTTTTTCTTTTTGGTATATAGTGTCGCCGATATTGCGCTATTGTCTTCATTGAACAAAATCTGTGCTATTTCGACGGGGTCATGGTCTGTAAAGCCAGACTCATCGGCTATTCCGCCATTTATGAGTTCTGATATTGTATATTTTTTGCTTCCAGATAATGTTTGCAACTTCATTCCAAAGATTGGATAAAACGAGTTTGCAACAACATCTCGGCTATACACTTCATATCCCGGTGATTTTGGTCGCTCTGTCAAATAGACAGGATAGTCCAAAGAGTTGCCATCAATGTCGGTTGTCGTGACATTCACGACTGTGCCAGGCAAAAGGGAAACATATATATTAAACAAATCATCATTTGTTTTTGCATCAATGCCGTTTATCGCTGTGATTATATCGCCAGTTTTTAGTCCTGCTCTGCTCGCACTTCCGCCCGGCATCACATAAAGAAGCTCAACTCCGATGTTTTTGCCCATGTCTTTCTTTGGCTTTCCAAATGCACCAATCCAAGAATGTTGTCTTTCTCCTCCTGCAAGCAAAAGAGGGAGCTCCGCATTGAGATATTCAACAGGAATTGCAAAGTTCAACCCTTCGTACTGAAGCATTCCCGCAAAAACAACAGCCTGAACTCTGCCCTTTTCATCTATAAGAGGACCTCCAGAATTTCCAGGGTTTACAGCAGCAGAAATCTGCAAAATATTGCCCACAGAACTGAGTTTTCTCTCTTTTGCAGAAATAATTCCATCTGTAAGAGTGCGCTCCAAGCCGACAGGAGAGCCAATCGCATAAACTTTGTCGCCAACATCTAGGTCAGAGGATGAACCTGCGCTAAAAACATAAGGAACATCGATTTCAACTTTTAACAACGCTAAATCAAGAACGCTATCATAGCCTATGACTTTCGCAGGAATTCTTGTTTCGTTGTCTGAAGCAAGTTTTATGAACAATTTTGAATATTTTTGGCTTTTTTTATCAACCAAATCCTCGATAACGTGATGATTTGTTATGAGATAGCCATCATTTGAGATAAAAAAGCCAGAGCCGATAACACGGTCTGCGTAGCCCATTCCATTTTGAACGGCAATTCCGCGGTCAACCCATACTGTAACAGTTCCAGATATCACTTTTGAAATGCTGGAATCTGCATTTTGCGCTTTTTTTGGAAAAATAGACTCAGGACGAGCCAAAGAAGAAAGTTCATCAATGCTCATTGAAAGAGATTCTTTGTATCCGCAAGTTTCTAGCGATTGTCGAACGCTGATTGCTTTTGCATACTTTTTCTCTTCAACTAAGGTATTATATGTTTCAACAGAGCTTTCAAAGCATTTTTCCAATACCTGTGAAACATTTTTTCTGATTTCCTCGGTCTCTTCATCAAAAACACGCTCTTTTATAGAACGGTCAAGTATCACAGCGCGCCAAAGCGCTTCCACACTATTTTCAGAGCGAATATTCTCAATTCGCTGCACTTCTGTGTTTACAGCATCTGCTTCTGTGTAGTTTAGCGGCTGATAAACATTTTTAGGATTTGCACCAAAAGAAGCACACCCGCCAATAAGTGCGCAAAAAAAACAAATAGCAACAAAGGCGAGTGGCATTTTTTTGAAATATTTCATTGTGATGTATTTTTCTCCAAAAGATTTAATTCATCTGCACGGCGCAAAAGTTCAAGGTCTCTGTCAGCTTTCACAATTTCGCCAAAATAATCAGTTCCGATTTTTATAGCATTTATGCGATAATCCTTTTTATCGATAATAACGCAAATTCCTTGAGAGTTTGTTTCGTCAACAGCCGCAATAGCACATTCTGCATCTTCTTTTGAGCCTTTTCCGTTAATCCAGAAAATATTTGCATCATCGTCTTTTGTTACTGTACTTTCAAATATGCCTCGCGCAATTTTTATAGGAGAGCCATTTTCAGTAAAAACCCTGACCATCTCATGACCTGGTTCAAGATAAAACAGCGACTCTTCAATTTTGTACTTCTTATCAGCTCCATATGAGCGATAATAACGAACATTCCATTTTGAATCGCCATCAGTGTCCCAAGAAGCAATTTTTCCGTTATTCAAAAGATATTCTTCTGTGAAATCTGCATTTATATCATTGCTGTTGTTAATCTGTACTGACTTCAAAAAGAAATGTGAATTTTTCGGTATTGAGCCAAAAAGATTGACAAGAACTTGTCTTTCATCTTCTATCGCATAATATTCAGGATTTACATCAGAAGAAATGCCATAAGTTTCAGTTGTTTCATAAACACCGTTTCCAGTGTTATCGACAATTCTAATAATTGGAACTCCATCTCTGAAGTGAGTTCGTGCATAAACACGATTATTGTTATAATAAGACGCAAACTGGATTTTACCATTGTAAAGTTGGAATACAATTTTTGCTCCTTCGCGTTCAGAAGAAGGAACTTCGTAACTTGAAGAAGAGGCAATAAGTTGTGCATTTGTTGGCTCTGCAATAGTTTTTGCATTATTTATAGAAGGCAGATAAAATTCAACGCCAAGTTCACCAATTGTATCAGACAATTCCATTTTGACAGGTTCCCATTTGAGCATATCAGGAAGAACATTGAATTGTAATCTTTCGCTTTCTTCGCCATCATTAGAAACAGCTGTAATTACAGAAGGATAATAATCCCAATTTATTTTCATCGCACAATCGTCAAGATTTGCACGAACAGGAGTTCCGTAATCACAATCAAACGTCCACATATTTACACCAGTCTGACCTTTGTCCCAAACGATTTTAGAAGGACGACCTGCTTCATATTTGACATTCAAATCATCAATTCCATCACCATCAGTATCAGAAAGGATTACTCCGTTATACGATGAAAAAAATTTTGCAAGATACGCTTTTGACTCTTCTTCGCTAATCAAAGGGATAAAATGTTCAATTGTGTTGCGTCTGATTTCATCAAAGCCGAAAAGATAATCAATTGCCTCAATTTCATTCAATAACTCATTCTGAAGAGCTATAGCTGCAAAAAGTTCATGACGCGCTCCTGTTGAATTGTAGTTTTGTAAAAGACGCTTTCTGTCATCTCCGCGAGAAAAAAGTGCTGTATAAAACTCAAAATCATCAGAAACATATTCAACAAAACGCTCTCGTGAACGTATAAAAAAGTCTGCCTGTCGACGCACTGAAGTCGGATAAGAAGCCGCGTCTTGATAGCGTATAAACTCGCTTTTGAAGAATAACAACGGGAATCTGGCATCTGTAGGATAAAATTTAGAGGCTTGCTCAATTTTTGCTCTTGCAGCCTCAAGATTTCCTGTGTGGTAATAGCACTTTGCACGAATATATTCTGCATCCGCAGAAGTAAGCATAGGAACAGATGAAAGTTGCTTCAAAGCCTCAGCTTCTTCATGAGAGTCACAAAGCACATCAGCGTACAAAATCCGAGCATTATCTTTGTTGTAATTGAACCAACTGTTAAGTTTTACAGCCTGAGAACTTGACTCAAGAACACTAGCCCTACTCTCTCCAAGAGCATTCGCTGCGACAGCTTTGTAATACCACAAATCAGATATCCGCTCATCATATGACAACCCCATTTCAACATAAGAAGTTGCCGCTCTCCAGTCGTGCTGCTCTAGAGCTATACGCGCATTCGTCAAATAGCGCAATGCTGTTTTTTGATTTGCACTTGAAGAAGACTGCGTAAAAGCAGAAAACGATAATAATGACAACAAAACTGTAACTGAAATTATCCTGTTTCTCATATATGTTCCTTACCGCTAAATCTTTATTTACACACCTTTAGAATACTCTTGGAATACACTTACAATACACTTAGCTACTTGATTGAAAGAAAAAGTCAGCATTTCTGCCAGTCTTCTACAATCCAGTCTTTAGTTCCAATAAAGCCACCCAAAACAGCAACAACAGAAGTATTCGGCGTTTGAAGCTCTTGCACGAGAGGGATTTTGTACCGCTCATCTTCTGAAAGTTTCCATGACGAAAGCACTTTTGAAAGATCGCGCATACTGTCATCAGCACCTTTTATCTTGTCAAGCACTTGAGCACTTCGAAGCAAAAACGGATAAGCAAGGCTTTTCAAAAAGATTTTCTTATCAATCGATTCTATCGAAATGCCACAATCTTCTTCACAAATCTTAAGATGCAAATCAAACAAATCCAGTGCACAATCGCTTTTTATGGTAACACAAAAACCGCAATCTGCGAAACTGTTTTTTATAATATCGGCACATAGGAAATTATTCCATATAAAGACTGATACACCTGCAGCCTCTATTTTTGTTCCATTTTTTGTTTCATTCGTCCACCCACAAATAGTTTCGACAATGCTAAAAGGAAGGCGAACATTTTTCTTAAGCCTGTCAACAAGAGCATAGACAATGCGGCGCTTAAAAGACGGAGACGCACTACAAAAACTTTTTATATCAACAGAAATGAACTTTTCGCATGATTTTGTTTTCGAAAGATATTCTTCAAATTTTTCATCAACAAATTCCAAATCATCGCGTATTTTTTTAGCACCAGAAAGAGCCGCTCCATCCCAACCTGGAAAAAGTTCATTAAAAAGAGGCAAAACAGAACGACGAACTCTGTTTCTAAAATAAGATTCATCAAAATTTGTTTTATCCGTCCGCCATGCAACTTTCTTCACTTTCAAATATTCTTCAATCTGAGAACGTGAAATATTCAAAAGCGGGCGTATAAACTTTTCACGTTGCGAAGGGATTCCAGACAGCACTGAACTTCCTTGCAAAAAACGCATAACAAGTGTTTCAAGTTGGTCATTCCGATTGTGGGCAAGGCAAAAAAAATCAGCATTGATTTCAAAACAAAATTTCTCAAACGCTGCATATCTCAATTCACGGGCAGCATCCTCGATGCCACCTCCACGACAAGCCGCTAACCGCTCTATTTCACCTCGTTCAATTTCATGAATCCGACAATAAACTTCATTTTTTGCGCAAAAAGAGCGAACAAAATTTGCATCTCCTCCACTTTCTTCTTCAGAACGTATATTATGATTTACAGTCAAAACAAAAATTTGAGATTTTGAAAGACACTGCAAAAGCGACACAAGCAAAGACATTGAGTCAGCACCACCAGATACACCAACAGCAACAATGCTATTTTTTGTCACTCCAAAGTTTTTCAAAGCACATGAAACTTTTTCTTCAAAGTCTATAATTTTTTTTTTGTTATCGCTCATCTTTTTATTCCAAAATACATAAAAAAATCCCTGCCTTATATTGCAGGGATTTCTGATAATAATTATCCTTAGCGACCAGCAGAAACACTAATCAAAGAAGCTTCTTTGTCAGTCATAACAGTAATTGAATCTGCCAAGTTCAAATCTTTTACGCGGAAAACGTCACCAATCTTAACGCCAGAAATATCAGCAGTAATTTTTGCAGGCATATCTTTTGGCAATGCTTTCAATGTAACATCAGGAACATGCTTAAGAAGGAATCCACCAGCAAGAACACCAGCAGGAGTTCCAACATAATTTACCTTCATACGTGCAACGATTGGCAAATTGCCACTTACAACGTGGAAATCTGCATGAAGGCTCTTGTCGGTCTTAATATCATATTCACAGTCCTGAATGTAAGCCAAATTATCTTTGCCATCAACTTTGAGCGTAATAAGAGTAGTTGGTGTAACTGTTCGCCAAACTTTTGAAAACTCTACTGCATCAATATCGAGCATTGTCGCTTCGCCTTTCTCATTATACATTACAGCTGGAAGACGACCAGCGGCACGCAATTTTCTCGAAACGCTCTTACCAGTCTCAGTGCGGGTCTTTGCGTTAATAACAATCTGATCCATAATGAAGAACTCCTTAAAACACTTTCATAACGGGTTCGCTGGGACGGCAGGATTCGAACCTGCGGAATGACGGCACCAAAAGCCGTTGTCTTACCGCTTGACGACGTCCCAAAATGATAAACAATTTTTAATAAACAAAATCATTAATAATCATCGCTTGACGATGTATCAAAATGACCTGCATTATATTCACCCAAAATTTTATCTTGCAGTGCAGTTCTAAAATCAGGGCTAATAGGATGAGCTACATCCTTATATTCACCGCTCGCAAGCTGTCGGCTTGGCATAGCGACAAACAAACCATTTTTACCTTCGATAATTTTAACATTGTGAACCACAAAGCAATTATCAAAAGTCACTGTGACATAGGCTAAAAGTTTTCCGCCATTGTCAATCTTATGAATTCTCAACTCCGTAACTTGCATCGCTGTCCTCCAAGACGTAGCCACGTCTATGCCAAAACATAACAATTCCATTTACGGCGAAGCTCATTCCAAGCAATTCGAGCAGACTCCGCAGAATCGAACACACCAAAAAGAGAAGCTCCAGAGCCTGACATATCAGCGAACACCGCCCCAGATTTTTTCAAATCTTCTAGCGCCATTCTTATTTCTGAAAACTTTTCCATCAAAACAGGTGAAAACGTATTGCAAAACTTCCACTCAGAAACAGCAGAAGCATACATCAAAGATAACCTTTCTTTAGTTACCTCGTTTTCAAGCCCAATTTTTCCAAGCCTGTACCATTCATCAACTGCACCATAAGCATCTTTTGTAGAACTATGAACCTCAGGACATACAACTACAAAATAAATATCAGAACGAGGCTCAATTTCATTTACGATTTCGCCACGCCCGCTTACAAATGCACTGCAAAAACGCTTTTCCCAACAATGCAGAAAAAAGAAAACATCACTACCAACTTTTTCAGCGATAGCATATCGTTCTTGCATTTTCAAAGAAATCCCACTCAACTTCTCAAGCGCATAAAGCAGAAACGCAGCATCTGACGAACCTCCGCCAAGACCTCCGCCCATTGGTATCCGCTTCAAAATCGAAACATTTATACCAGAATGGAAACCTGTAAGCGCTGAAAAAGCTTTGTATGTTGAACTCAAAGTATTCTTTTCAGGAAACGAAACATCAAAACTTGCAGAACTTGATACAAACTTACATTGCACATTACAAACATCACTGTCACCCAAGAGCGACACTGTCAAATCGTCGTACAACGGAATCGATGTAAAAATACTGCTGATGTTATGAAATCCGTCACTTCTGATTGGCGATACATACAATCCGATATTCACCTTTGCAGGAGCTGAAATACGTATTTCATCCAACATAGTATAGTCATTATACATTTTTATTAGTTATTGTCAATAAAGAGTAGGATAATATTAGAATTTTAATGCATTTTTTTTCAATGTTATTGACACAAAGCGCCTGTCTATTCTACTCTTGTACTCAGGGTTTTCTTTTTAGCAGGAGTGCAATTATGTTCAGTGAAAGCGAGATGGCAGAGTATTCATTCGGATTTGCTTACGATGATGAATATGGTTCAGGCGGACGTTTTGACGATTATGATGACGATTTCGATGATGAATCGGACTTTGAAGATGATGAAGACGACATCAGTTTTGATGATTTGCAGGACGATGAAGTTGATACGCTAGAGGAAAGTTTCGATGACATCGAGCCGGAGGACGGCTACGGTTCGTTTTCTTACAGGGAAGACGAATATTTCGATGTTGAAGACGAGCAGGACGACGATTTCGACGACGAGGACTAATCGCTTATATTCATAAAGCAAAAATATCATTTCGAGGGCGCTCGGAATGATATTTTTTTTGCCCAAAACGACTTTCTTCCGCTCTTCCTGAATGTTTTTCCAGCCTTCCTGAATGTTCTCCTGAATGTTCTTTTCGCCCTCCTTAATCCCCTTTTCAGTCGCCTTGAAGTCAAGGAAACAAGCCTTAATCATGACAATGCGGATTGTGATGTTGATATTGCGATGAATAACGTCGCAAAAAGAGTTTGTGATGTTGCAAATATGATATGTGATGTTGCAAAGAAGATTTGTGATGTTGCAAAGAAGATTTGTGATGTTGCAAACAGTGTTTGTGATGTGAAAAATGATAAAAATCACGTTGCAAAAGTGTTTTGTCATCTTGCAAAATAAATTTGTGATGTTGCAAAAACATTTTGTAACGTTGGAAAAGTGATTTGCAAGATGAAAATAATGTATTTTGACGTGAAAAGCAATAAAAACGAGGTCAAAATGATGTGTTTTGACGTTGAAAAGAGAGATTTTGAGGTCAATATGATAAAAAATGAGCAGAAGGAGAAGAAAAACGATGTTGGGGAAAGGAGTTTTGAGGCGGATTTTCTTGGAGTGAAAAAGAAAGGCGGAATCCCCTGAGAAGAAGATTTCCGCCTTTTTGTTCTAGCGAAGTTTCTCGCCTGCGTGCCAGAGTTTTTCAAGCTCGTAGAACTCTCTGGCATCGGAAGTCATGAGGTGAATCACGATTGGACCGAGGTCTATCAAGTTCCAGTCGTCGCCGTCTGACATTTTTCTGTGGGTGAGGTGAACTTGCAAGTCGTTCTCCTTTGCGTACTCAAGCGCCGACTTCTGAAGTCCTTTCCAATGCGCGCTGCTGTTCACTGTCACGATAACGAAAATATCTGTCCAGCTGTTCAGTTTTGCGACATCGAGGACAACGACATTCTCGCCCTTTCCGTCTTCCATCAACTGCGCAATTTCAAGCGCTTTTTCCTGAATTGTCTTCATATGAGTTTCTCCTGTTTATTTCTCTACTACATAGCGGCCGTTGAAGTCCCGTCCGAGGATTATCGTAAAATCGACCATTGTATCAGTCTGAGGGCCGTCCGATTCTGGTCTGACATCTTCGTCGATAATATTGGAGCAGTGGATGAAATCCCCAAGGCTTTTTGCCGCCGCCGCGTTTCCAATGTGATTTATAATCACAGTCTTTTCATAATCTGTTGTGTCTGCGTTCGATGTCGTGAGAACGTCGTAGCCGACGCCCTGCAGGAGCAGCGCCGTGTTTCGCGCAAGTCCCTGTGTCATCGTTCCGTTCTGAATCTCCAGAACGTAAATGCGGCTGTTCACGTCCTCAGACGCTGTGAGCTGCGTTGTCGACATCTGTATCGACTCTTTTATGAGCTCTCCGTCGTAGTACGGGAAGATGAGTTCTTTTCCGTCAACGACGCGGCTTGAGCCTGTTACGGTCTGTGGCTGAAGGCGCTCGGTGTCAACGTTGGCGATTTCAGAAAGAACGTAGAGCAGGCTGTCTTCGTCTATGCTTGTCGAAAGGAATTTCTTGTAGTGCATGAACGACTTTTTCGTGAAAAACACTCCTCGATTGCGGTTGAGCGCCTCGAGGAACGAAACCATAACGTGCTGCTGCCGCTCGCGCTGCTCTTTTTCGCTTTCGTCTGACAAAATGTAGCGCAAATACACTGCGATTTTGTCGCCGTCAAGCGAAACCGCGCCTGAAGGCAAGAGCCAAAGCTCCTCGCCGTCTTCAGACTCGCTGTCGACTGGAGAGGGGATAAAGACTTTCAAGCCGCCGAGCAAATCGGTAAGTTTGCAAAAATCATCGATTCCGATTTTGATGTAAAACTGCAAGTTGGTACCGATGAGTTTTTCAATTTCGGTTTTGTAGACCAAAATGCCCTTTTCTTTGTAAATCGCATCAATTCGGTCTACGCGCCCCAAGCTTTCGTAAATCGCGCCTGTGTTGCCCGGTATTTCAAAAAGCGCGCCTTTTCTTGAAAGCGGATAATAAATAAAAACGTCGGTGAACAGGGCTGCTTTGTTTTCGTCTTCAAGCA
Source organism: uncultured Spirochaetaceae bacterium (assembly GCA_902778325.1). Classification (GTDB taxonomy): domain Bacteria; phylum Spirochaetota; class Spirochaetia; order Treponematales; family Treponemataceae; genus Treponema_D. Next base: position 49,813 of record CACYWZ010000003.1, on the reverse strand, counting down.
CGAAAAGGATTTTTATAACTTGGTCATGCTCAAGGCTGTCCGAGACAAAATCAGTTCTCAAAAGAAAAGCAAGATAAGAGCCGATTCCGACAAGAATCAAAAGGATTATTACAAGAAAAACAGCGCTCTGCTGCTCACGACGGATTTCCATTCGCTTCTCCGCGCAACTCTTCAAGGAAATCATAGGTGATTTGTGCCGCTTTCTTTCCTTTTGAGTTCAGATATTCGATATTTTCTTCCAAAATTGTTGCGACAAGTGAGTCCAAGTCTTTTTTCAGCATCTTCTCAAGATACTCGCTTGTAACGTGCGGTCGTCCCGGCTCTATTTTGTCTGCCGCATACAAAATCTTTGCAAGCGGGCAAAGATGAACGCCTCCGAATGTGTGGGACGCAACTGCCTGAAGGACGTCCGCATCAGAAACGGCGAACTGCTCTTGCAAAAAAACAGCCGCGGCTCTTCCGTGAAGGAGCTGAGGGTTTTCAGCCTCCAGAGTGGAAATCGCTCTTCCGTCACGGCTTGCGGTTTTCAGCATTTCTGTGTCGTTAAAGTTCTTGCACATATCATGAGAAATGCCTGCAAGATAACAGCGCACATCATCGACTTTGTATATTCTTCCCATTCGCGCAGAAAACTCTGCTGTGCGAACGGAATGTTCATAACGCTCTTTTTTAACGGATTTTTTGACGAAATCTCTGATTTTTTCAATCAGATTTGTCATCTCAAGCTCATCATTCTCCATATTCAGCACCGTACAGTTTGTTTTTTATAATATACCAATAAACACCGTCAGGAACAAGATATCTCCAGCTTCCTCTTTTTGCGCACATAACACGGATGTCTGTTGATGATATTGGCAAAATCGGTGTTTCCAGAAGTTTGTGGGGATATTCAAAATTATGACGAAGCTCTTCTCGCTCGCTCTCGTCCAATTTCTCGACACCAGCGTATTTTCCAGAAGGTGCGTTCATGCTTCGCTCTGCATTATCAAGGCGGACTCCGCTTTCTTTTCGAGAGGCGAGAACCAAGTCTGAAAGCTCGACAATCTTTTGGACATTGTGCCAAAGGTGGAAGCCCGAAAGCAAATCGCTTCCCATTATGAACCCGATTTTTGAGGATAATTGAGCGCTGTATTTTTCAGAGAGCTCTGAAAGGGTATCAACAGTATATGAAACGCCGCCTCTTGCAATCTCAATGTCTGAAACTTCAAAGCGAGGGTTCTTTTCTGTTGCAAGGCGAAGCATTTCAAGTCTGTCCTCAGCAGAAGCAAAATCATGAGCGACTCTTTTATGGGGAGGCTCAAACGTCGGCACAAAAATAACTTTATCGTATCCTAATTCAACACAAGCCGCATCAGCAAGGGCGAGATGCCCGATATGCACTGGATTGAAACTTCCGCCAAGAACAGCCAATTTCATTTTATTGTCCTGGATATTGAACTTCCATAGATTCGTCAACAGAACGTGACTTCAAGAAATCTGATTTCTCGCTCTTTGACTGAATTGTATTATCAGAGCTTGGGAATGAAATCTGAGCGTGATTTTTTCCAGGAATTCGCATTCTGTCCAAATCAGAAACCATTTTCACGATAACATCTTTTACCGCTCCAAGTCCGCGGCGCTCCATTACTGACGCCATCAGCACCTGAGTTTCTGGCTCTTCAGAAAGAATGTTCTTTTTGATTTCTTCAGCCTTTTCAGTAGCGCCTTCAACATCAATTTTGTTGCAAATGACAATTCTTGGCTTATTAAGCAGTTCCGGAGAATAAGTTCCAAGCTCGCTTCTGAGTGTCGCATAAGCAGAAAGGCAGTTTTCATCAGAACAATCAATCATAAAGAGCAAGCACGCCGTTCTCGATATATGCTTCAAAAACTGGAAGCCCAAGCCAGCGCCTTCGCTAGCACCTTCAATGATTCCCGGAATATCAGCGATGATAATATCGCTGTCTGTATCAACATGCAAAACTCCAAGATTTGGAATCTTTGTTGTAAAAGGATAAGGCGCAATTTTTGGACGAGCCGCTGTAAAATAATCCAAGAGAGAAGATTTTCCAGCATTAGGAAAACCAACAAGTCCAACATCAGCCATAATAGAAAGTTCCACAAGAAGTTTTCTTTCCTCTCCAGGCTTTCCATCGTGAGCATATCGAGGCGCTTGATTCGTTGAAGATTTGAAATGAACATTTCCCCAACCACCTTTTCCGCCGTGCAAAAATACAAAGCGCTCATCTTCGCTTTCCGTTGTGAACTCACGAATAACTTCGCCAGTTTCAGCATCTTTGAGCGTTGTTCCTGGTGGAACAGGAATCACGACATCTTCACCATCAGCACCAAAACGATTTCGACCAGAGCCGTCACCGCCATTTCGAGCCTTAAAAATCGGGTGATAGCGCAAATGAGCAAGAGTTCGCAAATTGCGGCGAACACAAAATACAACATCGCCACCTTTTCCACCATCTCCGCCAGCAGGTCCGCCCATTGGAATATACTTTTCTCTGCGGAATGCTATACAACCATTTCCGCCCTTTCCCGACCGAACTTCGATGTACGCTTCATCAGCAAATTGCAACATTGATTTCTCCTCGAAAATTCCAAAAAAATACCCGACGTAGGAAAATCCTTTGTCGGGTATCGTCAAAACTCAAACAGCAATTTATGCCTGAACAGGAGTAACAGAAACTACTTTTCTGTTCTTGCGCTCGCCATAAACGACTTTTCCGTCCACCAAAGCGAACAAAGAATCGTCCTTAGCCTTTTTCACACCATCACCTGGGTGAATAACTGTTCCACGCTGCTTGATAATGATAGAACCTGCTGAAACAAGTTCTCCGCCATATTTTTTCACACCCAAGTGTTTCGGATTTGAATCACGACCGTTTTTCGCGCCGCTGCCGCCCTTACTGCGTCCCATTTTATCCTCCGATTAAAAATCTGTTCTATACTCTTCCAACTTTACGCATTTTGGATATTCTTTTTCAATCGAACTTATGCCCGAACGAATAAAATCTGCTATGCAACAAAGCTGAATTGCAGTCTTCTCAGAAAAAACACCGTCATCTTCAACGCAAAACGACAATTTTCCTTGAGAAACTGCCTCAGAAACAACCGAAATATCTTTAGCACTCGAAAGCACTTGCCCAGCAGTTCTTAAGATTGCAGTAACAGCACTACAAACGATATCGCGCCCCTTATGCGCGAACCCTGCATGCCCTTCTGCAATACATTTTCTGAATTCTCCAGAAGAAGAACACCCGAGCGATACCCGAATCATTTCAATGCAAAATTATGCAACAACGATATCCTTAACAATAACTTTCGTATACTGCTCACGATGACCGATTGTGCGGTGATAGTCTTTCTTGCTCTTATACTTGTAAACGATAACTTTATCATCCTTGAAAGTATCACCAACTTCGATTGTAACCTTCGCACCGCTAACGTAAGGAGTTCCAACAGAAACCTTACCATTGTCGCTTACGAGAAGTACTGAATCGATTTCAATTTTATCGCCTTTCTGGGCATCAATCTTATCAACAGTCAACAAAGCATCTTTTTCAGCCTTGTACTGCTTGCCCTTATACTCAACAAGTGCGTACATATTATACCTCTTGAAAAACCACCGCAACAAGTAACGGGTTTGTTGCGGAATAACATAAGTGTTGCCTATCCTATCAAATTTATTATTGCTAGTCAAGCAAGAAATTAAATTCTTATTGGCATATATATTCGTTTTTACTTGAAAAATATTTACTTGCTTGTTATATTATGAAATATGACAGAGAAAAGTTTCACAGTTCTGGACTTACTTGATTTGAATCTGACTGGTCACGATTCTCTGAATTTACGTTGTCTCGGAGGACGAACAGGACTTTCAAAGGCAATCGGAGTTCCAGACATAAACCGTCCAGGACTTGCATTATCTGGTTTTTATGAAAGTTTTGCCCACGAGCGCGTTCAACTTATCGGGCGTGGCGAGTTTGCTTATCTGAAAAAATTGCATGAGGAAAACAACACCGAGCGAATTCGTCGGCTTTTTTCTTACGATATTCCCTGCGTTATTTTTTCGCGTTCACTTGTACCGCCAGAGGATTTTCTGGAGATTGCAGAAGAGGCAAATTGCTCCGTCTTACAAACAGACCTTGAATCAACAGAATTTTCAACAAGATTGTTGCGTGTTTTTGATAACATTTTCACGCCACGAAAAACACTTCACGGCGTCCTTGTTGAAGTCTATGGACTTGGAATATTGCTGATGGGAGCAAGTGGCGTTGGAAAAAGCGAAACAGCGCTTGAGCTTGTGGAGCGCGGACATCGGCTTGTCGCTGATGACATCGTTGAAATTCGTTGCGTCCACGGAAATTCCATTTTGGGAGCAGGTCCGAACGCACTTATCAGCCATCACATGGAAGTTCGCGGAATTGGTATCATAAATATTTCCCAGCTTTATGGCATCGGTTCTGTTCAAGAACAAAAAGAAGTCCAGCTCGTTGTAAAACTCGAAGAATGGGACAACAACAAAGTTTACGACAGACTTGGAACAGAAAATCACACAGAAGATTTATTAGGCGTAAAAGTTCCGTTCTTGGAAATTCCTGTAAAACCAGGTCGAAATCTTCCTATTATCATTGAAGCGGCTGCAATGAACGAGCGGCTCAAAGCAATGGGATACAATTCCGCCAAGGAATTTAATCAAAACGTGTTGAAATGGATAGAAACTGGTGAGGCTCAGACCGCGTTCTACGGCACTGAGGACACTTACTGATAATGAAATAAAAGCCGAAGGCAAGGGGAAAATTTTATGACAGAAAAAATCTTGACCGTCAAGAACAGAGCAGGCGTTCACGCGCGCCCAGCAGCACTAATCGCACAAGCGGCAAACAAATTCGCAAGCGAAATCACGCTGGAAAAAGACGGAATGACTGTTAACGCCAAATCAATTATGGGCGTCATCACGATGGCGGCTGCCTATAATTCGCAGGTCGTTCTGAAGACCGAAGGCGCAGACGAAAGCGATGCTGCATCTGCGATACAGGCGTTGTTCGATTCAAAATTTGAAGAAGAATAAATCCGTCAGACTTTTTCTCGAAACAAGGCGCATTTCCGTTTTCTCAAAAAGGCGGAAATGCTTTATATTTAGCGATTTCAAATAAAAAACTTTCAAGATGATTCCCCCGATATATCTTTACACAGGCTCTGAAATAGGCGAAAAAGAAGACGCCATCAAAAATCTTGTAAAAGCCGCAGAAAAAAAATACGGCGAAATCGATTATTACAAATACTACTGGCAGGACGTCGAGTTTTCCGATGTTGTCTCCCAACTTCAAAACGAAAACCTGTTCGTTCCTTGCACATTTATCGTGCTTTCAGGCGCAGAAGCGCTCAAAACAAAAGGCGACATAAGCCTTCTCCAGTCTTGGATACGCTCTCCAGGACAGGCGATTCTTGTTCTCACGTCGGAAGAAAACAGCGTTGACAAAAAGCTGAAGGACGTCGTTCCCAAAGAAAACCAAAAGACATTTTGGGAACTTTTTGAAGAAAAAAAAGAAGAATGGCTTTCCTCACATTTCAAGAAAAACGGCTACACAATAACAGCAGATGCAGTCCAGACGATGCTTGAAATGATAGAGAACAACACAGGAGCGCTAAAAAGCGCCTCTCTTATGCTGTTTTCGGCCTATCCGAAAGGCTCGCTCATCAAAAGCGACGACATCGAAAAAGTGCTCTCATCAACACGCGAAGAGACCCCGTTCACGCTCTTCAACGCGATGTGCGACACACAAAAAAGAACAGGAGAGCGGCTCGAAGCGTCCGTCTTGATTTTGCACAAACTCCTCTACGCCAGAAGCGCGAGCGCAGTCGCAATCATCGCAGGACTTTCGTACTGCTTCAAGCAGCTTCGCCTTTGGCACGACATCGCCTCGAAAAATCTCGCGCCCGAAAAAAACGGCGCGTTCATCAACAAAAGCGCCCAAAAGCGCTACAGAGCCGCGTCAAGAATCTGGTCCCCGCTCCAAACAGCCTCCGTCGTCGCCCTTCTTGCAGACGCGGACATCAAAATCCGCTCTGGAGGCACGGCGCTCGAATCTCTCCTTTTGGAAAAAATGCTTTACGAAATCATCGTCAACGGCGGCGCTCAGTGCTCACAATACGAAGAGCAAATCCAAATCTGATTTTTTCTTTCCCAAGGGAAAACTGAAAAGAACGTCATTGGCGAACTTATTTCGCAATCTGCCAAGTTGTGCAGAGCAGATGCTGAAACGAGTTCAGCATGACAAAAAAGCGTTTGCGATAAACCAAGGTCGTTTTTTTGGTGGCCATCGTTAAAATAACGATTTGTGCCAAAGCGAAAAACGGCAATCGTTATTTTGACGATTTGAGGAAATTTAAAAAGCGGGGTTTCGTTACCATAACGATTTGAGAAATCCGAATAGTCTTAAATCGTTATGGTAACGATTTAAGGAAACTGTTCTGGGCTACAATCGTTACGAAAACGAAGCCTGTTTTGATGAATTTGCGCAATCGTTATGATAAACAAAAAAGCGCCGCAGAAAACTGCAAGCGCTTTTTGAAAATGTATTTTAGTCCAAGTTGAGTCCGTCCAGGATTTCTCGCAATTTTTTCACTTCGTCTTTTGAAAGCGCGATACCTTTCCCCATTTTTTTGTGATCCTCGCTCCAGCTTCGAATGTCGTATTTTGGCTCTCTGTCGTTCCACGACACGCTGTTGAGCTCGATTGTCCAGCCTTTTGAGCTTTCGCTAAGTGTGCCAAAGCTCTCTTTAATTTCAAACTTGAAATCATCTGCCATATAAAACTCCTTCCTAAATATGAAATTGCTTCAAGTAAAGGCAAAGCGCCGCAGTCATAAGAGCGTGCGGCTGGGCGGTCGTTCCCATTTGCTCAAAAACCTTCTTTTTTGGAATGCGCGAAAAGGCTACGAACTCATCTGCGTCAAGCGACTGTGCGCCCGCTTTTTCGAGGTTCCTGGCAAGAAAGACATAGACGCGGTTTGAAAAGAGAGCGGGGTTCGGATTCATCGAGCCCAAGAGTTCCAACGTTCCCGCTTTGAAGCCAGTTTCTTCGAGCAGCTCGCGTGAGGCTGCGACTTTCGGGTCTTCGCCTTTCTCGATTACGCCTCCGGGAAACTCGACGCTCAAGCCTTTGAGGGCGTGCCGCCACTGTCTCACCATCAAAAAATCATCGCCATCTTCTGCAATGACGATGCACCAATCAGGAGCGTCAGTCACAACGTAGTGCCCTGCTTCTCCGTTCGGCCCTGTGCTGTCGGTTTCGTTGACAGTAAAAACGACGGTGCGAAGGAGTTCGCGTCGTCCCGTTTCGTTCCACTCAAGGGATTTGTCATCGGTTGAAAAAGTTTCGTCCATTTAGTTTGTTTCCTTTTGACTTTCTTGCAGATTGTCTTTATCATATATGTTATAGCAAACTGAAAATATTGTCAGGAGGGAAAAGATGGCTGTTATTACTATTTCCAGACAAGTTGCCGCGCTGGGAGACGAAATCGCGACGGCTCTTGCCAAAGAAATCGGCTACAAGTTTATCGGTCGAAAAGATATAGAAGCACGCATTGTTGAGCTCGGTTTTCCCGCTGAAAAGCTAAAGAAATACGATGAGCGAAAGCCAGGTTTCTTTGCGTCTTTGGCGAAAGACCGCGACGAATATCTCGATTACCTTCAGCTCGCTGTTCTTGAGGCTGCTGCAAAGGACAACTGCATTTTAATCGGGCGCGGCTCATTCGTTATCTTGGAGAATTTGCCGAATCATTTTGCTGTTCGTTTTGTGGCAAACGAGGCTGTCAGAATGGAGAGGCTCAAGCAGGAGTTCGGCTGGGAAGACAAGCAGGCAAAGCAGCGTATCAGCGAAAGCGCCGCAAACCGCGTCGGTTTTCACAAGAGTTTCTTCAACGTGGACAACGAGGACGCAACACATTATCACCTCGTTTTGAACACTGGAATGCTCGATGTTGATTCTTCGGTGAAGATTCTCAAGGAACTGAAGGACATTGTCGTGACACCAGAAAAAGAAGCCGAGGGAAAGAAAAAGGTCGAGGAGCTTCTCAGCGCACAGCGTTTGGTAAACAAACTCGTTTTTGAATATAATCTCAACATCAACTTCTTGCACGCTGTCATCAGCGGAACGACATTGACTCTTCAGGGTGTTGCTGATTCGTCGGCACTTGTCGAAAAAGCAATGTCAGTGGCTCAAAAGACGTTCCCTGATTACAAAATCGAATCTGCAATTAGCGTGGTTCAGGATTTCAAGGCGTATCCGTAAGCAGATTTATTAGAAAAACGTGGACAGAAAAGCGCTTTTTCGCTACTATAGACAATCATAATTTTTTTTGGGGGAATGATGAAAAACTCATTTAACATCGTTTTGAACGATGAGGACGAAGAAGAAAAAAAGGAAGACAAAAAGGCGGGAGCTGACCCCCTTGCAGAGAAATTCCTCAAAACAAGACAGATTATTTTGAGCGGAGAGATAAACAAAGAACTTGCAGAGAAAATCGTTCGCGACCTTCTTATGATGGAAGCAGATTCTTCTGAGCCAATTCGTATGTATATCGATTCTCCTGGAGGAGATGTCGAGGCGGGTTTTGCGATTTTCGATATGATTCGCTTTATCAACGCGCCTGTAACTCTCATTGGAATGGGTCTTGTCGCAAGTGCTGCTGCTCTTATTCTGCTTGCTGTTCCAAAGGAGCGCCGTGTTGCTCTTCCAAACAGCCAGTATCTTATTCACCAGCCAATGAGCGGAATTAGGGGTGTTGCAACTGATATCGAGATTCACGCGCAGGAGCTTGCAAAGACTCGCGCAAAACTCAACAAGATTATTTCAGAAGCAACTGGAAAAGATATTGAGCAGGTTACAAAAGACACCGACCGTGATTATTGGCTCACAGCAGATGAAGCTATTGAATACGGACTTGTCAGCCGCATTATCAGGGCACGCTCCGATTTGAACTAGGTGAAAAATAATGACGTTTGAGCTTAGCGAAGGGCTTTTGCAAAAAATCCTTTTCGCGATGGAGAATCAAAAGGAAAAATCTGCTCTTGATGCAAAAAATGCTGATGTCGTTGCTTTTTCGGGAACTCCTGATGAAGATACGATTTTTGCGCTTCCTGAATGGACATCTGCGGATGGCTTTGCGCTTTTGGAGGAGTTTGCTTTCAATTTGCATTCTCCAAGCGCATCACAAGCACTAAAAGATGTTATTCGTTCAGGACGCGGTGTTTTCAAGAACTTTAAGCAGGTTATCCGAGAGTATCCTGACGTTGAAAAAAAGTGGCATCTTTTCAAGAACAAAAAGATGAGCGCACGTGTTTATCAATGGTATAACGCTCTTCGTGAAATGTGGGGTCTGGAAGTTTTGGACAGCGAAATCGAAGACACAGATGAACTGGTGCTTTCTGATTTCGTATTTCAGCCTTACAACGCTCAAACTGAAAAGAAAATGATTTTGCAATCAATAGACAAAGTTTCTGCTGCTTCTTGCAAAGAGAATGACGCTGAGGATATAGCCAATACAATTTGCGCCATAAATCGCTATCATTTTGAGTTTGGAAAAAAAGAAACGGGGATTATTTGTAAAAGCGTTTCTGGCGATTTTGTGGGCTGTGTTACAGGTTCTTTTGCTTCAGAGGAAGAAAAGAGCGTTTTTGTTATCACAGCGCTTTTCGTGCTTGAAGAATTTCGTGGACTTGGTATTGCAAAATCATTGTTGGAGCGATTTTTTTCGGATTTAAAAGCAAAGGGCATTCAGAAAGTGATTATCACAGATGCCATTGCAAGCAAAAATATGAAAGGAATTTTTACAATGTTCGGATTTAAAAACGTTGGCTCTTGCTATTTGACCGATTTGAAATCCGAATAATTTTTTTACATGGAGAATTACAATTATGTCTAATAAAATTGAAGCAGAAATAAAAGAAGAACAGATGACAGCATTTCTTAATGACGTTTTGAAAAAAGTTGAGCACGAAGCAGACCCTGACGAACTCGCACGCCTCAGAAAAATTTTCAAAAAATGTATTCCTCTCGGTCGCCGCTCTTATGTTGCAGCATTCCTCACAAAAATGCTTTTGAGCGAAGAAAATACACGTCGTCCAAGCCGCAGAAGCCGCAGCGAAGAGCGTGCAGAGCGCCCTTCAAAGAACAGAGCAGAAGAAAACAGCTCTCGCACAGAAACTGAAAAGACAGAAAAAATAGAAAAAGCGCCAAGAATCGTTATCGACGAGTCTCTTGCTGCAACAATTTTCATCGGAATCGGACGAAATCGCCATGTTTATCCGCGCGACCTCGTAGGACTTGTTGCAAGCGTTGCTGGATTGGAAAGAGAAAGAATCGGAAACATCAAGGTTCTTGCAAATTATTCTTTCGTTCAGCTTTTCAAAGAGGACGCAGAAAAAGCAATTGCAGCGCTCAACGGATATGATTATCGCGGAAGAAAACTCAGCGTAAGTTATTCAAAACAGCGCTCTGACGACAAGGATTCAGAGAGCGAAGCAAGCACAGAAAGCACATCTTCAGAGCAGGAAAGCGCTTTGCAAGCCACTGAAGAAGTTTCACAGACACTCGTTTGAGATTCATATGGAAATAAAAGTTTTTGCCACTCGACATTTCGATTATCAAAACACGCTTGTTGTCAATCTTGACGAAGAAAATGTTTTCATCGTTGACCCATCCGGAGAGTTTTCGCTTGATGGGAAGAATCCTGTTGCAGTTATTCTGACGCATGGGCATTACGACCATGTTGAAGCGCTAAAACCGTTTCACAAAAATTATCCGGATGTTCCGATTTTGATTCACAAAGAAGATGCAAAATATATCGGGAAGGATTCTTTTGAAGCGCAACAGCATATTTGCTTTGATGATGCAAACGATTTCGCAAATCTGCCTGAAGCAACAGGATTTTTGAGCGAAGGGCAAACACTTTATGACGTGATTCCAAGCAAAAACGAAAGGCTTAACAATGCGCTTGCATTGTGGAAGGTGCTTCACACGCCAGGACATTCGCCAGGAAGCATTTGTTTGCTGAACGAAAAAGAGCGAGTTCTGATTTCAGGCGACACGCTTTTTTTCCACTCTTACGGGCGCACAGATTTTTTTGACGGAAGCATGAGCGAAATGACAAAAAGCCTGCGACGACTTTACAACCTTGATGGTGATTTGAAAGTCTATCCAGGACATGGCACCTACGGCTATTTGCTTGCAGAAGACCAATACTGATAAAAAAAGGACTGCGAAATATATCGCAGTCTTTTTTATTGCGTCATTTAGTTTTTCAATACTTTTTCAAGAAAATGGGGCTAACCTATTTAGGTTTTCAATACTTTCTTAAGAAAATGAGGTTAACCTATTTAGGTTTTCAATACTTTCTTAAGAAAACGGGTTAAACTATTTAGTTTTTCAACACTTTTTTAAGAAAACAGGGTTAACCTATTTAGTTTTTCAATACTTTCTTAAGAAAACGGCAAAAAACATTTATTGTTTCAACACTTTTTTAAGAAAACAGGGTTACAACATTTGTTGTTTCAATACCTTTTTAAGAAAACGCGAAAAAACATTTATTGTTTCAATACTTTCTTAAGAAAACAGAAAAAAAACATTTTATGTGCCACCAAAAAAAGAGATTTTTAATAAAAATTCACCAATGCTAATGCTATGCGCTTGGAAACACCGTTTCTGAAATTGATTTTCGCATTACGAGTGACAATTGCCTCGTCTGCACTCATGCAAGCGAATACGACGAAATCCGCGCTCTCGGCTTTAAGAATATCATTTACACACTTTATGCCACAACAGAAAAAGAGCGAGATGTCCAAACACTCATCAATTTTGCAAAAAAACACGAACTTTTAGGCTTCACATATTGGTATTACTGGACTCCGACATATTTTGCACCATTCAAAAATGCCAACATCTCACAATATCTTCACACCGTCAACAATACAACCGAGCGCAATTCTTATTTGCAACAAGGCATTTCGGCGATTTACACCGATGTCGTGAAAAATTAAGCATTATCGCCTAAAAAAATCTCCCCACAAAAAAAAACAGGCTCCCGCAAAAATACGGAAGCCTGAAGGCAAGAGGGTTTGCTTATATATGGCTGGTAAAAAGCACAAAATCAAGATTTATGCGGCAGTAATCGCAATGCGCTTTGGCTGCTCGGCTTCTTTTCGAGGAATATTCACCTCAAGAACGCCATTCTTGAAAGACGCATTGATAGAAGCGTGGTCAGTATCGCGAGGGAGCTTGAAAGAACGAGCAAACTCCATAGTGTGGCGCTCGCGGATAAGATAGACCGCCTTATCCTCATCATTCTCGGCATTCTCCTCAGACTTCTCGTTCTTTGTCTCCTCTGTTTTTGCAGAAGCGACAGTCAAAATGCCATCTTTCAAACTGATATCCACATCCTTTTCAGTCAAGCCCGGAAGATTCATACTTATAGTGTACATGTTCTTTGTTTCAAGAACATCAACATCTGGTGAATAGCTTGGGCAAGAAAGCTCAGGGAACGCCGCATAAGCAGAGTTAAAAATGTCATCAAGAATTGAAAGTTCGTTTATCATAATGTACCTCCTAAGTACAAAAAGTTGCTAAAAGTTTTTTTGCAAGGCTTCTTTTGTTTCACCTTACACTTAACTAAAAGCAAAAGCCGTGCCAAGTTCAAAAAAAATAAAAAACCGACGATATAACGCAAAAAAGCAATCGTCGGAAACAATTATAAAAACAAAAATGTGTCAAAAATACCCAAAAATCTACAAAAGCCAGTCATCAATGAACTCTTTTGGCGTAAAAGGCTTGAACAAAAAAGAAGAATTGCTCCCGTCTGCCTCAATCTTGAAAAACTCATAGCTCGGAAAACTCTTTCCACGCTCAAAATCAAGAATCGCAAAACTCGCAGGACACCCGCGCGGACGCGAAACACTTCCGGGATTTATACAAAGAACACCGTTCTTCTTTGCGAAAAGACTGCGGTGAGTATGCCCCGAAATCACAACAGAAGCGCCTTCCATACGAGCCGCAATAACGCTGTCGCCAACAGGGTCAAAAAAACTAAAACCGTCCCCGTGCGTCAAAAGAACAGGAACATCAGCAATAGAAAACAAAAGCGTTTTTGGAATCTTGAGATACTCCAAACGCTCCCCAAAAGCAAAAGGATAAGTCCCGCTGTCGTTGTTTCCGCGCACAAAAGCCACGAGCGGCGGCAAATCTGCAGCATTTTCGATAATATCGCCGATTCCGTCACCGCAGAAAATCAAAATATCCGCATCTTTGTGACAAGTGATTATAGCGCTGACAACAGAGCGATAAAAATGAGAATCCGAAAGCACAAGAGCGCGAACTTTGTCCTTCTGGCAAACATTTGCTATGTCCTTTGCGCTTCCCCAAAGCCCTGACGGAAGCTGAATTGCATCAGTTAAATCCATATTGCTCCGATTTTGCCCATCTTTTCAAAAAGGCTATTCCAAAATAAAGTGATTTTCAGGCACAAGACCCGTGTCATTGTCAATATAACGCTTTATCGTGTGCTTTTCGCCAAGAAGAAGTTTTGCGTGCTCAATTTCAGAAAGCCGCTCAAGAGGCGCTGCACAAGAAGAAAGATATTCAACACACGACATCAAAATCGAAAGCATATCGTCCTTTGAAATATCCCCTCCCTTCTCGAACACCAAATCACAAGTCGACTCAATCCCAAGCATATCGTCCTGAGGAAAAAACGATGCTACAGGATAAGGCTTTTTCCCGCCGAACTCGTCCTCAATCACGCCAAGAGCGCGGTGAGTCGCCTCTGGAGCGCCAAGAATAATCATACCGTCGAGCATATAATCGCTCACCAAATCCTTGAGCGAAGAAATGCGGGCGCGACCGCTGTGCAAAAAATCCTTCGGATAAACAAGAGGCAGAACAAGCCCGCCGTCCTCTGCAAGCCCGTACTCGCGCGAAAAAAGAGAGAGCGCCTCATTGACAAACTCGTCATTGTTGTAGTTGTAGCCAAAAATCACACAAATCTTTTTTTCCGCAAAATGCCACTTCTGCTCTTCTCCTTCCGCCTTCGAATAAGGCTGAACATCAAGCTGAATCGCGCCTTCCGCGTTGAGTTTCAGCGCCGTGTCCTCAATGAAGTTCTGCCTTTCGCAAGAAAAAAAAGAGAGCGACAAAAAAGAAAGAAACACATATTTTTTAAAATCAAGCCTGAACATTTTTAGCCCTCAAGAACCAAATCACAAAAAGCAGCAGAACAAGCAGACGCCAAATCCTCAGGATTAAGACAAAGCTGCTCACCGCGAACACCCGCGCTCACATAGATTTTCTCGAACGACCTCGCGCTCTCGTCAATGAAAGTGCGAAACTTCTTCTTCATTCCAAGAGGAGAGCAGCCGCCACGAACATAGCCCGTCAAGCCCAGAAGCTCCTCGCTTTTCACAGGATTTATGTCCTTCGCGCCACAAGCCGCCCTCGCCTTTTTGAGATTTATCTCGTGAATTGCGCTCTGACAAAAAACAACAACTTCCTTCGTTTCCGTCCTCATCACGATAGTCTTGAAAACCTGCGCAGGATTGATTCCCAACTTTTCCGCCGTTTTCTCTGCCGCACCGCGAGAAAGCGCGTGCTCCCCGTCGTCATCGTAACAAGCCGTCTCATATTTAATCTTTGCGCCGTCAAGAATGCGCATTGCATTTGTCTTTTTCATAAAAAACATCATACCATAAATCGAAAAAAATGCAAAACTCTCTTCCTCCCCGCCAACCCGACAATGCCGAATGGTCTCCCCGTGTCATTCTGCAAAACCGACAATATGCCGAATGAAAGCATTGTGTCATTCCGCCAATAAACCGTATGCAAAATGGTCTCCCCGTGTCATTCTGAGCGAAATGAGCGTAAGCGAATGAAGTCGAAGAATCTAGCCCAGAAAACCACAAGCCCAAGCCATTAGAAAAAAAAAGGAGCAGATTCTTCGACTCCGAACGGCTAAATCGCCGTTCTCCGCTCAGAATGACATTTTCCCAAAAATCAGGAAACGTCGCCAGTGACTCGGAATGCCCTTTCCATAACCATGGAAAGCCCGCCAGTGACTCGGAACGCCCTTTCCACAACCATGGAAAGCTCGCCAGTGACTCGGAACGCCATTTCCATAATTTTATAAATGCCGTCGGTGAGTCGGAATGAGGTTTGTAAGACTTTATAAACGCCGTCGGTGAGTCGGAATATGCTTTGTAAGACTTTACAAACGCCGCCAGTGAGTCGGAATGCGCTTTGTAAGACTTTATAAATGCCGTCGGTGAGTCGGAACGTGCTTTGTAAGACTTTATAAACGCCGCCAGTGAGTCGGAATGTGCTTTGTAAGACTTTATAAAAACGATTTTTTTTAAATCGGTCATTGAGCGAAGTCGAAATGAGCGACGCTTTATGGAATTGCGCTGACTTCGACTTCGCTCAGCCATCGCATTTGACAGATTTTCGTAATATCAAAAAAAAGAAGGGGGAAAACTCCCCCTTTTTCGCGAAAGTGCGCTTTGTTTTATGCTTCTGGTGTCAAATCTTCACCGTCTTCGCCCATGAAATAGGTTTTGAGCGGTGGGAAGCCGTTAAAGTAAACGCTGGCATAGCTTGAAGTGTATGCACCTGTCGAAAGCCAATAGAGTTTGTCGCCACTCTTCAAGTCAATCGGCAATGTGTACTTTTTGTCTTCGTACATAATATCCGCGCTGTCGCAAGTTGGACCTGCAAGAATAACTTCGCCCTCTTTTCCACCGTCTTTGTCGGTGATAATCGGGTATTTGATTGACTCGTCCATTGTTTCGATGAGTCCGTTGAACTTTCCTGCGTCCTGATAGACCCAACGCTGCAATGCTGTGTTGTTTTTGCGTGAAACGAGAACGACTTCGCTTGCCAAAATACCGCTGTCGCCTGTGAGAGAGCGTCCTGGCTCTAAGACAATCATCGGACGGTCTTCGCCGAAGTCATCGTCAAGATAACGTGTGATTTCGCTTGCATAGTCATCAAGTTCGTTTGACGGCTGGATATAGTGAGCAGGGAAGCCACCTCCCATGTTAATCATCGTGAGCTTGATGCCCTCTTCTTCTTCGAGCGAAGTGAAAAGATACTTTGCCTTTGCAATAGCTTCGTTCCACTGACCAATATCGCGCTGCTGGCTTCCGACATGGAAAGAAATGCCGTAAGGAGTCAAGCCCAAATCGCGAGCGAGAACAAGAAGGTCATAAGCCATATCTGGGTGGCAACCGAACTTTCTTGAAAGAGGCCAGTCTGCTGTTGCTGTGCTTTCGACGAGGATACGCACATAGACGCGTGAGCCTGGAGCTTCAGCAGCAATGTTTTTGAGGTCTTCTTTTGAGTCTGTCGCGAACATTCTTACGCCTTTTTCGTAAAAATACTTTACGTCGCGAGCCTTTTTGATTGTATTACCGTAGGAAATTCTGTCTGGCGAAACTCCTAGAGAAAGAACTTCATCAAGCTCATATCTTGACGCAATGTCGAAATTAGAGCCGAGTTCATTAAGCATGCGAATCACAGGAATACCTGGACACGCCTTAACTGCATAATAAATGTGAGCATACGGGAATGATTTCTTTAAGTTCAAGAAGTTCATCTTAATCGTATGCAGATTGATGACGATGTTTGGGGTTTCCAAATCCTTTGAAAAGTCCTTGTACCTCTGCCAATCAGAGTCTGAAACAAAGTCCTGACGGTTAAACACTGTAGTTTACCTGCCTTCAAAATAGTATGTTGTAGTGCATAAAATGTAAAAGCGATACTAGCATAAAAGTATAAATGTTTTCTATAGCTTTTTCAAAAGTTTTTCGATTTTTTTCATCGTTGCAAAAAAAGAGGATATTCAATATATTAGCCCTATGACTGATTTACAGAAATTCTTTGCGGACGCCGACCGCATAAAAAAACACGAACGCGCTGATAACGGCGGTTCATACGATGCCCAGCGCGCAACTGAGAAAATCATTTCTTTGTTCATTTCGAACAATCCTGATATGAGTTCTCTTGCAGCTTCGTTCGCTGATTATTGGAAAAAAACTTATATTGACTCTTCTGCCGACATGGAAGGCGAGCCGACTGCTGAAAATCTGGACAAACTCGGCGCAATGCAGTCTATTTTGGATGGCGAAACATTTTCAACGGAATGTCTTTCATCACAAGATTGGAAAGAACTTTGCTCGCTTTCGAACTTCGAAGCAGAAGATATTCCAATGGACGCTCTTGAAAAAATGATGATGATTTTCGTTGACAAGCAGGCATTTTGATGGAAAATCTTCTTTATAAGAATTGCGAATTATGCCCTCGGAAATGCGGAGTCGACAGAACAAGCGGACTCAGAGGATTTTGTGGCGAAACGAGTGATATCCGTGTTGCGTCTGTCGGGCTTCACTTTGGTGAAGAGCCTTTAATCACTGTTTTTGGTGGAAGCGGAACGGTGTTCTTCACAGGTTGCACGCTTCACTGCGCTTTTTGCCAAAACTTCCAGATTTCACAGCAAGGAATGGGCAAAGACCTTTCGCGGGCGGAGTTTGTACGACTGTGCCTTGAACTTGAGAAGCTCGGCGCTGAAAATATCAATCTTGTTACAGGAAGCCACGCTATTCCAAAAATCGCAGAATATCTTTCAGAAGCGAAAAATGCAGGGCTTTCGATTCCTGTGGCGTGGAATTCAAGCGCCTACGAGAGCGTTGAATCGCTTTCGCTCTTGCACGGTCTTGTTGACATCTGGCTTCCTGATTTAAAGACGCTCAACGCCCAGATGAGCGCACAGCTTTTCGCCGCACAAGATTATCCGTCGGTTGCAAAACGGGCAATCCGCTATATGATTAGCGAAAGCCCGCTAAAAATCGTGGAGCGCAAAAAGAACGGAGAAAGTCGCGAGAAGATGCTTTCAGGTGTCATTATCCGACATCTTTTTTTGCCTGGCAGACTCGATGACACGATTTTGACGCTTGACTGGCTCAAATCGCACGCAGATGGGAAAGCCTGCATTTCGCTTATGAGCCAGTACACGCCAGTCGAGTTTTCACAGCGAAAAGAAGCGCTTTCGGCATTCCAAAACCGTCTTGTCAGCACTGAGGAAGACAAGAGTTTGCGGGCTTTAATCGACAAATATGATTTTGATTATTTGTTCTATCAGGATTTGTCTGATGATACGGATTGGCTACCAGACTTTTCGCGCGAGCAGCCTTTTTCTAATGCGCTCGCACGTCCTGTCTGGCACTGGAAGACGGGTTTCGTCGGCTCATCGATTGCAAAAGATTAGCGTCCGAACATCCAAGGCGCTTTTTGAGCAATCAGGTCAGAATCAATGCTTTGAATCATTTCGTTCAAGAGTTCATGGAATTGCCTGAACTCATCAATATATTCACCCATTTTTACATAATAGAAAATCTGCGTTCCGGACTTGTGAGACACCACAAGTCCGTTATCTTTTAACACTTTGAGGTGGTGGGAGATTGCAGGGCGCGAAAGATGCGTATTCGCCGTCAAATCACCAACATTCATTCCGTCAACGCCCGCTTCAAGAAGAAGCATAAACAAATTTTGCCGCACCGAATCCGAAAGCGCAATAAATATCGGGCTAAGCACTTCAAAGCGCGCAAACAGGACTCTGACATTTGTTTTTTTCTCGTCAGTGCTAAAGATTTTATTTGTATTTTCACTCATAAACAAGAAACTCCAACAAAAGCATATTAAAATTCATATTGACAATTTTATCAACGAGGGATATAGTAGCGTCGAAACGTTTAAGCACTTAAACGTTTAATCGTATTATCTACCGTATGGCAGAAAAAAGCAAGGGGTTTTCCCATAAAGCCCTCAAAAATCACTTAAGGAGAATCGAGATGATTAAGAAAATGCTGAAATGCTCTTGGCTTGTAATTGCATTAAGCCTTGTTATTACTGCATTTTTCGGCTGGCAGCTTCGCACAATCTCCATTGAAAACACTGTGCGTATGTATATGCCGCAAAGTTCAGAATCTTATCAGCGAATGCTCAAGGCTGAAGAAGATTTCGGAAGCATGATGGTTTTAGGTATTTCCCTTGAAACGTCTGGAGAGTCTATTGTAACTCCAGAATATATCGGTATCGTTCAGGAAATCACTGATAAAATCGAAAGCGTTCCTTATGTTGAGAGCATCGACTCTCTTTCAAACATCAAATTTATTCAAGGCGAAAACGGCGGTTTGCAGGCTTCCAGCCTTATCGGAGGCGATGATTACACAGGAAGCGCTGAGGATATTGAGAACATAAAGCAGCGTCTTATTGATTGGCAGGAAATGTTCAACCGCGTAATTATCACAGACGACGGAAAGACAACGCAGATGATGATTACATTGGAGCCAAAAGACGAAAACGGCAATATGCTCAACTCAAAGCGACAGATGTCTTCATTGCACGAGATTCAGAAAATCTGCGAAGAGGCTGTTAAGGGGCATGACGAGCTTGAAGTGCGCTACTTTGGAGACCCTGTTTTGAGCGATGACGGTTACAACTTTATGATTAGCGACTTGCTCGTTTTGATTCCTGTTGTAGCTCTCGTTGTTTTGCTCTCGCTTTATTTCTCATTCCACACATTCTCTGGCACAATCTTGCCATTGATTA
Source organism: uncultured Spirochaetaceae bacterium (assembly GCA_902778325.1). GTDB lineage: Bacteria > Spirochaetota > Spirochaetia > Treponematales > Treponemataceae > Treponema_D. The sequence goes on along the minus strand of CACYWZ010000003.1, from coordinate 30,171 downwards.
CGGTTTTGATGGCGACAATCTGGTCTGTGGGCATTATGTGTATGCTTCACATCACGTTCACGATTATCGGAAGCGTTATCCCTGTTTGTCTTGTTGCTTGCGGAAGTGCTTACGGTATTCACGTTCTCACACACTACTATATTGCACTCGACGCTTTCACAGGCGAACTCACAAAAGAAAAGCACGCTGACATCATTGCAGAAGGCTTGAAAGATGTTTGGGTTGCTGTTGTTTTGGCAGGCGTTACAACTGTTGCAGGCTTTATTTCTAACATCACAAGCCCGATTATGCCGCTCAAATCATTCTCTGTTTTTGCGGCGGCTGGTGTTGTGTTCTCGCTCTTGCTCTCAATGACTCTTATTCCTTGTCTTCTTTATGTAACACCGATTAACGCAGTCGGAAAGCACAGAAAGAACAAGAACCGCCTTACAACAAGAATCAAGCTCAGAATTGAAAAGCAGCTCAAGCGTCAGGGCGGAAAGACTTCAGAAGAAGCAACTTCATCAACGTTGTACTCAATTTATCACTTCTTCTCTGGCACAAAGCCTCGTCTTATCGTGTCAACAGCGGTTGTGCTTGTGGCGGCAATCGTGGGCTTTAAGATGCTCGTGGTTGATACAGCTTTGGTAAACTACTTCCCGCCAGATTCAAAATTCCGTCAGGACATCAATTATGTTGATGAACATCTTGCAGGTTCTAACACACTTTACTTCATCGTTAGCGGTGAAGAGCTGACTGAAGAAGAGATTGCTGAAAAGAATGCAGCACAAGAAACTAGCGCTGATACAAGCGATTTCGATTTTGGCGATAGCGCAGAGAGCGACTTTAGCTTTGATGACTCATCAAGTGAAGTTGCAAGCGCGGATTCAAGCGATGACTTCAGCTTTGACGCATCTGATGATTTCAGTTTTGAAAGCACAGACAGCACAGATGATTTCAGCTTTGACAGTATCGGAAGCGATGACGCACAAGAGTTTGACTTTGGCGAAAGCACAGAAGTTGCACAAGCTGAGCCACAGAAGCAGTATCACATGCTCACAAACCCTGAAATCTTGATGGCTGTTGACGGAATGCAGGATTACCTTCGCGCCCGACACCCAGGCATTGGAAAGATTGTTTCGTTCACAACGTTCATCAAGCGTATGAATCAGGTTATGAACGCACCAACAGACGACCTTTCAGAGCCAGCGACAATCCAGCAGATTATGGAAATGTTCCACAGAGCATACACAGTTGCAGGCGGAAAGCACGCAAGCGTTGAGCAGATTGTCACAGAGCTAGAAAAGCAGCTCAACTTCAACGGCGCGGCTTACTACGAAATCCCGTATGACGTGGCAAAGTACCCTGTTGCGACACGCGAAGAGCTTGGCGACTTGGTGACACAGTATCTTTATTTGCTTGCAAGCGACCAGATTCAGCGCTTTGCAAACAATATGACAATGCCGACTGCAATCCGCACACAGGTGCAGCTCCGCACACACTCGACAGACGACACAGCCGCGATTATCGCGGACGCACAGCACTACGCCGAGACACATTTCCCTGCCGGCTACAAGCTTGAAGCAACAGGCAACGGCGAGATGGAATATATGATGACAAAAATGGTCGTGGACAGCCAGACAACGAGTATCATTCTTTCGCTCGTGATGGTCTTCGTCATCATCTCGCTGTCGTTCAAATCACCATGGGCTGGCATTATCGGAGCAATCCCGCTCGGACTTACGATTTTGCTCAACTTCATGACAATGGGATTCGCAGGAATCGCGCTTGACCTTTGCACGAGCATCATCGCTTCTGTTGCAATCGGTGTCGGTATCGACTACACGATTCACTTCATGGAGACATACCGCGCAGAAAGAGCGCTCACAGACGACCTTGAGGAAGTGACAAAAAAGACATTCAAGACAAGCGGAAAAGGCATCATCACAAACGCCATCGCTGTCGGCTTGGGCTTCTGCGTGCTTTTGTTCTCAAAGTTCATCATCTTGCGCTATATCGGCGCTCTCGTCGCAGTCGTCATGTTCACAAGCTCAGCGCTTTCAATGACGATTATTCCGGGAATTCTTAACGCGTTCGACCCGAAGTTTATGTGGTCAAAAGAGCAGAAAGAAGAATACAAAGCAAAACTCGCTGAGAAAAGCGAATAACATACATTTGGAGGAACTTACATTATGAAACTTATCAAGTCATTAGTTGCTGCAAGCGCGGCATTCGTTATCGGATTCTCTGCTTTCGCTATCGACGGCACAGAAGTCATGAGCCACGTTTACAACAGACAAAAGCCTGACTTCACACAGGCAAGCGTTCTCTTGACTTTGGCAAAGAACGGCAAAGTTGAGGAGACTCGCAAAGTCGGAGAATACGGAAGAAGCAAGAACGACCTTGAGGACATCGTAATGGTCTTTCTCGATCCTGCAAGCGTAAAAGACACACGCTTTTTGGTCAAGGCAAATGAAGGCAAGGACGACGACAAGTGGATTTATCTTCCGAAACTCAAGCAGGTTCGCCGCATTGCCTCATCAGAAGGCTCAGGCTCTTTCGTTGGAACAGACTTCTCTTATGACGATATGAGCTCTCGCAAAGTTGAGGACGACACACACGAACTCTTGAAAGAAAGCGAGGACAAAGGCAACTTCAAAGATTTGTACGTTGTAAAGTCAACACCGAAAGACCCAAAATCTAGCCAGTACGCATACCGCATTTCTTGGGTCACAAAAGACGCTTGGATTCCGACATACATCGAAATGTATGACAAAAAAGGCAAGCTCCTCAAAGTCAACGAAATCAAGGCAATCAAGAAGATGCCGGGCACAAACGGAAGAGTTTACAACATTCCTCTTGAGAACGTGATGTCAAACGTTCAGACAGGACACACTTCAACAATCAAGATGGTGAACATCCTCATCGACAAGCCAATCGACGAGCACAAGTTCACAACTGACTTCTTGAGCACAGGCCGCTAACAGCCGCCTTTGAAAAATACCCTGCAGCAAAATGCGGGGTGTTTTTTTCACTCTCTTAGGACTCAACACATCGTTGAGTGCTAAGTCAACACACCGTTGAGTGCTAAGTCGACACACTGTTGAGTGCTAAGTCGACACACTGTCCGCTCAGAATGACACATTACCAAAAGGGGGATGAAGAGGGCGACATAATGAAAAAATGCTTAAAAGGCGTGAAAAGTGTGTAAAGGCACGATAGAATTAAAGATAACACGTCTTTTAACAAGGTTGATAAAACTTGTTATATGTGCATAATAAATTTGTAAGTCAATTCTTTGAAGGAGAAGACACTATGAAGAAAATTAGTAAAATGGCTCTGCTCGCTGTGGCAGGAATGATTTCTCTTCCTCAGGCTTTCGCACAGGAAGCGGAAGAGGAGACTTTTGCAACAGAAGAAAGCGAGTATACCGCGGACTTCGGCGATGATTTTGGTGGCGGATTTGACGATTTTGGCTCAGATGACAGCGCACCAACATACTACATCAACGCTGAGACTGGTGTTGATATGCGCGGATACATCGGCACTTATGATGGCAGCGCTTTCAATTCTGGCTACGAGACAAAGAGTCAGGCGGAAGTTTTTGACTCGCTCACAGACGCAAGCGCCTATGCAAACATGACCTTGGGCTACAGCGCACAGAACTCAGAGATGGAGTTCAAGCTCAAGTTTGACGGCAACTCTCTGGGAGATTACAATCAGGACATTTTGGACGAGGCTACAGCGAGATTGTTCCTCGGCAACTGGGTTATTGAGGGCGGAAAGATGAAGGTTGTTTGGGGAAAGGGCGACAAGCTCCACGTTCTCGACAACTTCAACGCAAACGATTACACAGATTTCATCTTCGGAGGCGATTATATTGACCGCCGACTTGCAGAGCCTATGCTCCGTGTGAAGTACAATGTTCCGAACACAAACTGGAGCGTTGAGGGTGTCTACACACCGATGATGACGGCAGACCGCTTCGCTTCAAGCGGCGTTTGGGCACCGGCAGCACAGAAAACTTTAACAGAGACTGTAACAGGAATCGTAAAACATAATGCTGCGCTTTCTCTCAAAACTTCTATGTCTGGCGGGAAATACGACGAGATAGTTGATGGTCTTCAGGATATGTCATCTTTCTCTTCTGATGACTTGTACGAAGAAAAGATTGAAGCTCTTAGATACAGTCAGGGTGGCATTCGTATTCTTGGAACAGTCGGTTCTGTTGACCTTGGTGCAAGTTACTACTACGGACACTACAAGCAGCCAAGCGCAAATCTTGAGCCATATATCACTTCTTTGAAAACTGGAATTACAAACGCTGCTAAAACATATGCTGCATCAACAGAGTTCGCAACAAAATACGGAGCTCAAGTTGCATCGATTGCAACAAACAAATATGGACCAGCAATTGCAGCTGGAAAAATGACAGCAGCACAGGCTCAACAAGCAGCTGCCGCAGAGATAGTTGCTGCTAATGCACAAGAATGGTATGAAGACGGTACAATTACAGTTACAGATAAATTTGAAATGCCTGTTCTTGGTTATGACTTGAAGCAGACTTTTGGTCTTGAGGCTGCGTTCGTTGTTTGGAAGTTCAACACTCGCTGGGAAGTGGCATACAACTTGACAAAGGATACTGCTGGCGACAATCCATGGGTTCACAACAACTCTGTTGAGTGGCTCGCAGGTTTCGATGTTAATCTCCCGATTCACAACATGAACCTCAATGTTCAGGAGACTGGTAAGTACATTCTCAACAATGACAAGATTGAGGACGGCGCTTACAAGGTTTATGATGTTGATTACAACTCAGACGGAAAATACATCAACAACCGTGTTGTTATGAACTTGAGCGACAACTTCTTGTATGAGAACTTGAAGCCAGAGGTTACTGTTATCTGGGGCATTGAGAACAATGAGTGGTGCGTGCAGCCTAAGGTGAACTACAAGGTTGCTGACGGCATGAACCTTGGCGTTTCTGGTGGTGTTCTTTACTGCTACAACGAGAACGGCGAGTTCTACAACTTCACTGCTGACAGCACAAAGTGGCACACGAAGTCATTCGTTCAGGCTTCTGTCCGCTACGAGTTCTAATGCATCATAACGTCTAGTATGTGGCAAGGGGTATGTTCTACCCCTTGTTTTTTTTATGTGGTGGGAGGCGTGTCATTCTGAGCGAAGGGAGCGTTAGCGAACGTAGTCGAAGAATCTGCATTACAGCATATTCCTAGCGCTAGATGTTTCGACTCCACTTCGTTCCGCTCAACATGACACAACAAAGACTCAAGCATACGTCCGAAAGAAGTAGTATGAAATACTATTACGTTTATATAATGGCATCAAAAACGAATTCTACAATCTACATTGGTGTGACAAACGATTTAAGGCGCAGAGTTGCAGAACACAAATCTGATTGTATAGACGGGTTCTCAAAGAAATATCAAACACACAAACTGGTTTATTTTGAGAAAACACAAAATATCGATGAAGCAATAAAAAGAGAAAAGCAATTAAAAGGGTGGAATCGAAAAAAGAAAAATATGTTGATAGAGTCATTAAATCCTGAATGGAATGATTTGTCTGCTGAATAAAGTCTATTCCTAGCGCCAGATGTTTCGGCTCCACTTCGTTCCGCTCAACATGACACAACAAAGACACAAAAAAAATGCTCCCGAAATAATCAGGAGCATTTTATTCACAAAAAGCCTTCTATACAAAAAACACTGTGATTTTGAGAAAGGGCCTTTTTACAAAAAACGCTGTGCGTTATTTTCCGGTCATAAGCCAGTTTGTTGTGAAAAGCTTTTTGTTAACAGTCTTGTCGTTGTCAAACTCGAAGCTCTTTACGCTAACTCTTGTTGAACGCCCTGTAAGGTGGTTTGTGATAAGGCAAGAGCGGCGAAGCACATATGGCTTTCCTGTAACACCCTTAACATTCTCAATCTTTTCAATGATAAAGGTCTTCATCTTCTGCTTCTCATTTTTCTTGTCATAATATTCCATCTGAACAGGGAGATAGGTCTTTTTGTCATACCAACAAATGCGATGACCATATTCAATATCGTTCTTTTTGACTGGAATGCTCTTAATCTGCCAGCAGTCGTACTTTGTGCCGTTCACAGTGATAGAAGCATTTGCATTAATCATCTCGTGCTTGTCTTCGTCAACCTTGCGAATTGTCATATCATTGTAGGTAAACTCACAACCAACGAAAGAACCAGAGCGCTCACCTGTCTGAATGCGGCGAACATTGCGCAAAGACGGCTCATAAATCCAGCGGTCATCTTCCTTGTTTGTCTTCTCAGCCTGAAGAACGCGCACACCAGAATACTTCTTTGTAGAGTCTTTCTGAATATCGAATACAACGTTTGTCAAATCTTCGTGTATACCGTATTCAATCATTTCACGAGTTTCAACAGCACCATTTTTGTTTCGGATTTCCAAGAACATCTGAGCCTTTGAACATTCTGGAACAGCAAGGTCAGTAAATTTTTTTACAACATCATAAGCCTCATCTGCAAAAGCAGAGGCACTAAGTGCAATTGCAATCGCAAAAGCAGCAGCAGATTTCATAATCTTCATATTAAACTCCTTAGAACTAAATCTTTTTTTAAACTCTAACACGATGTTTTATCTTTTTCAACAGCGAGAAAAAAATAGTTTTTCAACAAAAAAAAGCGCCATAAAATTGAACTTTCTGTCCAACCTTATAGACGCTTTCTATTTTAACGACACTATGAATAACGACACTATGAAGAAAACTTATTTTCCAGTCATAAGCCAGTTAGTTGTAAAGATTTTCTTGTTTACAATTCTCTCATCATCAAAAATGAAATTCTTGACCGTAACGCGAGTCTTTCTGCCTGTGATGTGGTTTGTGACAGAAGCAGTGCGGCGAAGCACATAAGAAGTTCCTGTAATGCCATTTACGTTATCGATTTTCTCGATGAGATAAGTCTTCATCAAGGTGTTAGGGTCTTTCTTGTCGTAGTATTCCATCTTTACAGGAAGAATAGTCTTTTTGTCATACCAGCAAATGCGATAAGAAAACTCAATATCATTCTTCTTTTTTGGGTCACTTCTAATCTTCCAGCAATTATACGTTGTGCCATTGATATTGACACTCGCGTTCGCATCAAGCATTTCGTGCTTGTCCTCGTCTGCCTTACGAGTTGTCATATCGTTGTAAGAATACTCAGAACCCATAAAAGAACCAGAGCGCTCACCCGTTTGAATGCGGCGGACATTGCGCAATGACGGCTCGTAAATCCAGCGGTCATCTTCCTTGTTTGTCTTTTCTGCCTGAAGAACGCGAACCCCTGAATACTTCTTTGAAGTGTCTTTTGCAATCTCAAAAACAACATTGCGCAAAACGTTAAAACCGCTTCCGTATTCCGTTATTTCTCTTATCTCAGTAGTACCATTCTTGTTCGTTATCTCAAGAACCATAGTTGCCTTTGAGAATTCTGGAACGTCCAGATGAGTGAACTTATCCACAACATCATACGCCTCATCTGCAAAAACAGCTCCACCCATAAACATCAAGACTGCAATAGCCGCCAATTTCATCAACTTCATAAAATACTCCTCACACAAATCAATTTGTGTTACTTAAAAAAAATTTAACACGGAAATTATGTAATTTCAATGAAAATATCTCTAAACACTCTTAATATCTTTCCAAAATTATTATTTCAATGTGTTTTTTTTATTCAATCTTTGTTATAATAAAATTGTAATATTTCAAATGGTATTTCAGGGCTGAATGAAATATCAAAAAGTCGGAGGTATCTTTGTATGTCAACTTCTATAAAAATAAAAAAGAAAGATTCATTAGCAACTCAAATTATTGTTTCAATTACAGTCCTTACAAGTATTCTTCTTATTGCGCTTGGTTCGGCAATTTTTGTAAGAATAAAAAAAATAAACGGCTACCAGTTTTCAGGGCAACTTGCAAACATAATGCGTCTTATGGATCAATCATTTTCTGCGTATCTCGGCACTCACGCAAAAACAATCAATATGCTTTCGATTGTCGCAGAAAACGATCAAGATGAAATCGCCAGTATTGCAGAGCACATCGTAGACAGCGACGAAGACATCGTTTCAGCTGGTATTGCGACTGCTGACGGCGAGATAATCTGCTTCCCATATCAGAACGTAAAAGAAAGCGAGAAGGACATCTGGTACGATATCGCCGTTGATTTCGACGGAATGCCTCGTTTCTCGGAACTTTACGAAAAAGACGACGGAACGCTCGTCGTAGCAGGAACACAAGTCTTTTACGACGACGAGGGCGTTGGTGGCGTCGCGTTCATCGAAGTTACGGCAGACGCATTCATCAGACTTTTTGGTGATGAGACATCAATGGGCGACATCAAGTTCCTGATGATTGATGAGGCTGGAAACGTCCTTTTGAACCCATATTCAACATCGCTTTCGCTCACATCCGCGCATGACTTGGGAATAAAAGCGCTTGAGACTTACGTTCCTGGCGCATGGGGAATCAGCGATGAAGTTCTCTTCGGCGAAACTCCCGCAAATATCCGCATTTTGTCAGCACAAAACGATTACATCCGAGTCGATTATGTAATCGTTATCCCTCATTCATACCTTAACCAAAGCACAAACTCAGTTTTCTATACTGTAGCTATTTCGCTTGTTATCGCGTGTGTCGCATCGTTCATATTCGCGCTTCTTATTGCGGGAAGCATCACAAACATGCTCACCCACGTCACAAACGTGCTTTACAACATTTCGCAGGGCGATGGCGACCTCACTTCCCGCCTTCCTGTTCTCAGCAAGAACGAGCTCGGAAAACTTTGCGAAAGCTTTAACACGACGATGGAAAAAATCGCCGATTCAATCAAGCACACGCTCGGACAGACAAAGACAATGAAAGAAATCGGTGATTCTCTTTCACACGAAATGTCATCTTCTGCAACAGCGTTCGAGGAAATCGACCAGAACATCGAGAGCATTCGCGAGCAGGTTGAAAACCAGAGCGCAGGCGTTGAGCAGGCATCCTCAACAATGTCCGAGATTGCAAACACGATTACGGAACTCACACAAAACATTTCAAACCAGTCAGAAAGCGTCAGAAGCTCAACAGCCTCCGTTGAGGAGCTTGTTGAGAACATCAATTCTGTAACTGAGATTTTGGACAAGAACACCGTAAACGTAAAAGAGCTTTCGGACTCTGCTGAAAAGGGACGCGGCTTGGTTATCAAGGCTGTAGACATGACAAACAAGATTTCTGACGAGGCTGCGGCTCTTATCGAAACAAGCGCCCTCATCAGAAACATCGCAAACCAGACAAACCTTCTTTCAATGAACGCGGCTATCGAAGCGGCTCACGCAGGAGAAGCAGGCGCGGGATTCGCGGTTGTTGCGGACGAAATCAGAAAACTTGCGGAAGACTCCAACAAGCAAGGAAAGAAGATTAACGACGTTATGAAGCACCTTCGCGAGATGATTACCGACATGGCAAACGCCGCTCACGATATGCAGACGCAGTTCGACGTTATCTTTGACAACACGCAGACTGTAAGCAAGCAGGAAGGCGTCATCAAGACCGCTATGGACGAGCAGAGCGAAGGCTCAAAACAGGTTATCAGCGCAATTCGCGACATCAACAACGTCACAGAAAAAGTTCGCGAGGGCGCAACTGTCATGGAGCACGGCTCAGACGAGATTATGAAAGAAATGCAGCGCCTCACCGAAGTTACGCAGCAAATCAACACCGCGATGGGTGAGATTTCAACAGGCGTCAAGGAACTCAACAACCACATGCAGGAAGTTCACTTGCTCACACAGCAGAACAGCGAGTCTATCAACAATGTAACTCACGAAGTCGGACAGTTCAAAGTTGAAAAGACGGCTGAGGACATCGCTGCTGAGGAAGAAGCGAAAAAGATGGGCAAAAAGGCAAAGAAAGCTAAAAAAGAAAAGAAAGAAAAATAATTTTTGCCCTTTACAAAACAAAAATGACCTTTCATCTCGAAGGGTCATTTTTTTTGTCTGCGGTTGCTGGTTGCTGAGCATAGCCGAAGCATAGATTCCGAAACGAGTTCGCCAATGACGATTGGCAGCATACTTTTTATAGCAGTACCTATTTTTTTCATCGATAGATTTTCTTGAACGCCAGAAACATTTGTTTTTTCATCGATAGATTTTCTACTGCGCCAGAATCAAATGTTTTTTCTTCGATAGATTTTCTACATTATCAAAAACAAACGTTTTTCACTCGAAAAATTTTCTACAAAGCCAAAAACATTTATTTTTCTCTTTTCCCAAAACTGGAAGAGCCAAATACATTTGTTTTTCAACTTTCCCAAAACGGGAAGAACCAGAAACATTTGTTTCTCAACTTTCCCAAAACGGGAAGAGCCAAATACATTTGTTTTTCATTTTTCCCAAAACGGGAAGAGGTATGAAAAAGATTTTAGAAAGACGTTTTGAAGCCAAGCATAAACTTGCTGTATAAATTAGGCTTCCACGAGTAATCAGTTTTCACGTCGAGCGAAAACGCCGTTTTGAGCGTGCCGCGCCCGAACTGCATATCCAGAAACGGCGAGAGCGAATAATCGGTTGTTTTGTCCATCGTGCGAAAATCGACGAAATCCTTGACAATCGAATTGCTGAAAGCCGCTCCGACATGGATTCCTGTTTCTAGTTCGTGACTGCCAAAAGCAATGCGGCTGTGGCTAAAGAGGACGTCCACGCCACAAAGCCCGAAAAGAAAAACCGAATGACTCACAGTGTCAAAAGGGAGCTGATAGAGCGAAAGAGAGATTTTTGAGCTGTCAAAAATATAAATGCGCGGCTCAAGCAACAGATAAACATCATCGTCGTCAAACGAAGTATCTTCCTTTGTATAAGTTATTTCCTTTATTCCATGCTGCAAAAAAATCTCGAACGCATCAGACGGCTTCAAAAGCATATTCGTTCCGTAATGCACATTCACAGATTTTATTGAAAAAATAGCGTCGCTGGACTCCCCTATCTCGCTCAAAGGAACACCAACGCCTCCCGCAAGGTCGATTTTGAACACGCGGCTTGAAAAAGCAAGTCGCATGTCAGCGCTGTATTCGCGAACGCCGTCAATTGTGTTTGTGTAAAGATAAACGCCACCAGCAGCATTCCGTGACGGCTGGATAACATAGGAAAATCCATATTTTCTGATTTGGTAAATATATGGCTCTGTAAGCCCGCGCCAGTTCTCAGTGAGGCGAGATGTAAACGGCTTTGTTCCGAAATGACGCTGCATGAAAACATCTGAGCCGATTGACTCATAATCGCCCATGAAGCCCGCAACAAAATGCGTGAAATAATCAGTGCTCACGCGGAAAGTACCAGAAAATTCGTTGATGCGAAAGATTGTGTCGGTATCATTCAAAAGCCCTGTTTCTAGCACATTTTCCGGTCTAAAAGATATCTCTCCGCGTACAATAAAAAAGTTGGAAAACTCAAACTGACCAGTCAAGAAAGATTCCATTGGAAATCTCAAATCTGTCTCTCCATCTTTGTCAGGCGCATTCGTCAAGTAACCAGCCACTCCAGTATAGCCACTGAAAGATACTGCACTTAAAATTGCAGGTAATTGTGCAAATATAATGACAGCAACTATTTTTCTCGTTATACTTATAAATATAGATTTTGCGGAAAATTTCTTCATTTTTCCCCCGATAAAGTATCGATATAATGTAAGGCGGACTTTTGTATAATTTTTTTCGCTTTTTCTACCATATCATATAAAAAGGAGATTGTCTAATCAGAGTTTTACGGTTAAGATTCTGGATAAATGCAATATAAATGCTTTTTATTTTAGACTCTTTTTTTCATTTTTGCTTGACTTATAACGTTTAAGGATTAAAATAGTAGATATGAGTGACTATCTTGATGCAAATAACGAAGAATTGCTCAAAGACTTTTTTACCGAGGCAGAAGAGCAGGTAGAACATCTCGAGAGCAACATTCTTGTGATTGAACAGGACCCGACAAATCATGACGCTATTGACGAGATTTTCCGCGCAGCCCATACATTGAAAGGTGGCTCTGCAACAGTAGAGATGAACGAGCTTTCTACGTTCACTCACAGCGTGGAAGATTTGCTCGATGCTCTCCGTTCTGGGACATTAACAGTATCAGAGCCTATAGTTGATGTTTTGCTGAGCGCAATCGACATCATCAAGGCAATGCTTGAATCACGAAGAAATGGCGATGTTTACGCGGAAGACGTAAACCCGATGGTAACGAAAATTAAATCGTTTATACCTGAAAAAGCGCCTAAGAAGAAGAGTGCAGCTCCAAAGCCTGCTGGTATGCTTGGAGCAACCGCTGCACCAAAACCAGTTCAGACTGCGCCTAAAGCAGCCGCTTCTTCATCACCAAAACTTCCAATCACCGAATCTGAACTTGCTGAAATGCGAGAAGCATGCCAGGGTGGAGAAAAGCTTTGGTCTGTTACTGTAAGTTTTGATGAATCAAATCCAATGAATTCTGTTGGAGGAATTCAGGTCTTTGTTGCATTGAAATCAAAAGGAAGTGTCTTAAAGACAATTCCTGATTTTGATGTTCTTTATGAAGATGAATTCCAGCCAAAAGTTATTTATTTCATATCTTCTTCTGCAAGTGCAGAAGAGCTTGAAGATACATCATTCCTTGATGATGTAACACTTACAACAGATGCACATATTGTTGATGAAAGTTGTATTGGAGGAGGTTCTGAACTTTCTGCTGTTGAAGTACCAGAAGAACAAGCACCAGTGGCAGAAACTGTTTCAGCACCTGTTACAACAACTTCAGCAGAGCCTGTAGCAGAAGCACCTGCTGTAGCACCAGAAGCACAGGCTAGTGCTCCTGCTCCAGCTGCTACAAAAGCACCTGCACCAGCAAAGAAAGCTCCTGTTCAGCAAACATCTGTTTTGCGTGTTGACGCAAAGCGCATTGACTATCTTCTCAATCTGGTCAGCGAAACCGTTATCACGAAAGGTGCATTCAACCAGATTGCAACACAGATGGGCGATTTGCAGGTACAATTCCAGACGCTCGATGCAGCTTACAAAGAAAAAGTTCGACGTATGTTCGAACAGTTACCTCAATACTTGGAAGAAATCCAGAACGGCGCATCTGTTAAGGAGATCAAGACTTCTGTAATAGAAGAATTTGGCGGAATTATTTCTTACTTTGACCAGTTTGAAGGTTCTCTCAAGAATCTTACAACAAAATATCGTTCTTCAACACAGAACCTCGGACGCATTATCGGTGAATTGCAAGAGGGCGTAATGAAAATCCGAATGGTTCCTGTTAACCAGATTTTCAGCCGATTCCCAAGAACAGTCCGCGATTTGTGCAAGAGCCTCAACAAAAAGATGGATCTTATCATTGAGGGTGAAGACACTGAAATGGATAAGGGCGTTGTTGAAGATTTGCTCGACCCAATTATGCACTGTGTCCGAAACTCTGCAGACCATGGTATTGAGTCACCAGAGGAGCGTAAAAAGGCAGGTAAACCAGAAACTGGTACAATTCTCCTTAAAGCTGCAAACGAAGGTAACACTGTTACAATCGATATCGTCGATGATGGTGAAGGTATTGATGTTGAGAGAGTTAAGCAGAAAGCTGTACAGAAGGGACTTATCCATCCAGATAAGGTTCTTTCAAATCAAGAAGCATACAACCTTATCTTCTTGCCTGGTTTCTCAACAAACAGCACAATTACAGCAGTTTCTGGTCGTGGCGTAGGTCTTGATGTTGTAAAATCTAATATTGAGAAACTCAAAGGTAGCGTAAGTGTAACATCTGAAAAAGGGGTCGGTTCAAAATTTACAATCCGATTGCCTTTGACACTTGCTATTATTCAGGGTTTGCTTGTTCGTGTTGGAAAAGAAGTCTACTCTATTCCTATCACAAACATCATAGAAAGCGTTCGCGTAAAGCAGGGTGAAATCAACACTATCGATAATTACGAAGTTTTGAATGTTCGTAACGAAGTTATTTCGATTTTGCGCTTGAGCCGCTTGTTCAATATAAAAGATGCTGGAAAAGGTGAATACAACTTTATCGTTATCGTTGGTAGCCAAGAAAAGAAAATCGGTATCATGGTTGATTCTTTGATTGGTGAGGAAGATGTTGTTATTAAGCCTCTTCACGATAAGTTTACAAGTTCACCAGGAATTGCAGGAGCATCTATCTTAGGCGACGGTTCTGTTTCGTTGATCATAGATGTCAGTCAGCTTCTTGAACTTGGTGTGCAGCAGGAAATTACTGCACAGCAGGAACGCGAAAACCATATGCTTGGCAAATAATAAGAGGGAGTTAGAATGGAACAGGAAAATACTGAAGCACTCCAAAATACAGGAGTTAATCAGACCGATACCGCTCAGTTGACTTCAGAGCAGATTAACGCTTCAAAAGAGCAACTTAGCGTTATTGATTACAAGATGGTTACGTTCTCTCTCGCAGATAAAGATTATGCCATCGATATTATGAAAGTTAAGGAAATCGCAAAGGCAGGACATTTTACATATGTCCCTAATACAATGCCTTTTGTATTGGGAGTATATAACCTTCGTGGTGATATTATTCCAATTATTGATTTGCGACTGTTCTTTAATATTGAAGTACCAGAGCGAAACCCAAATGTCCTTGAAAATGTTTTGATTGTAACAATCGAAGAAAGAACATTTGGTATTGTTGTAGATGCAATTGATAAGGTTGTTGGTATTCAAAAAAGTACAATACAACCTCCTCACCCTCTATTTGGCGATATCAATATTGCTTATATTTATGGTGTTGTAGAAAGCAATAATCGTCTGTACATTCTTCTTGATATTGATCGCATTTTTGGGGACCATGCAGAAGAAGACGATAAAGAAACTCCAAAAATGGATGTCAGAGCTGTTTCACATGCTGTAAATGCACAGCCAGAAATAACATCTGCACCTTCAAACACACAAACTAATGAAACATCTCAGCAATCTGCAGAACCAGTAGCAGAGAATGAAAAAGTTTCGAAAAAAGATGATATAAACTTTAAATTCGTTTGTGAAAGTTTAAAGAGTTTCCGAAAATTTAATGTAAGTTCAGTAAATGACAAATGGGCTGAAAAACGTTTCGAAGAGTGGGAACAGGAGAAAGGTGCTGGAAAAACACAGCTTCAGAATGAAACTGAAACAGATGCATTTATGAAACCATTCTATTCGCGTTGCAATGGAACTTGGTGGACAAAAGAATATGCGGATGCTGTGTATAAAGCATTACCTGAGAATTCTGCAAAACAGATTTCTGTATGGAACCCAGGCTGCGGAAAAGGTTACGAAGCTTATTCTCTTGCGTGTTTATTGAAAAAGCGTTATCCTAATGCAAGAATTCGCATATATGGTCATGATATTGATTTGCTGAGCGTTTCAAATGCACCGTTGCTTAATATTCCAGCAAATGTCGCTTCAGATTGGTATTCTTCGTATACGACAAAAACTGTAAACGGTGAAACCACTTTTGATAAGAGCATTAAAGACATGATTTTGTTTGAGTACCACGATTGTGTTAATACGAATGCTCTTCCAGTTGTTGATATTATATTTGCTCGAGATATAGTTTCCTTTTTGCCGCTTGAGTCTCAAAACAAACTTATTGCGGATTTTGGAGAAAAAATTAAGGGCAATGGTATTGTTGTGCTGGGTGATAATGAGTCCCTTGCAGGACGTGATAAGTGGACTGAAAATAATACAGGTTCAGTAGTAACTTTCAGCAAACAATAGTGGAATTTATGTTGTCGATGTACAAGCAATACAGGAGAAGGTAAATGAGAGTAGAGTATATCAACCCTTTTGTTGAATGTTCTTACAGAGTTCTGAAAGAAGTTCTCAGCGGCGCAGATGTACAAAGAGGTGACTTGTATTTGAAGTCAACTGCAATGCCTGTGATGGGAGTTGCAGCATTGGTTGGTTTGGCAGGTGCTGTTGAAGGTCGTGTTTTGTTTGATATGACTTTTGATACAGCACTAAAAGTTGCGTCCAGAATGAATTTTGAAGAGCTTCCTGAGTTTGATGACCTCGCAAAGGCAACAATCAGTGAGCTTGCAAACATGATTACAGCTCAGGCTGTAACAAAGTTGCATGAGTTAGGATTCCAGTTTGATGTTACACCACCTACATTGTTTGTTGGTGAGAAAATGGAAATCGCTGCTCTTGGGAAAAACCCTGGCGCAGAGGATAATGTGGAAGCATTGATTGTACCTCTTATCACTGATTGTGGTAAAATCGAGGTCAATGTTGCAATCCGTGAGCGTAACTAACTGGAGGAGTTATATAATATGAAAACTAAGCAGGATTTTCCATCAATTAACGAGCGTCCGCCAGAAGGCATCAAAGATGACGGTACAAAAGTCAAAGTCTTGATTGTTGACGATTCAATGTTCGTTGCAAAACAGCTTGGTCAGATTTTGACAAGTGAAGGTTACGAGGTTGTAGCAACCGCAGGTGACGGCAAAGAGGGTTTGGATAAGTACAAGGAACTTTATCCAAATGTAGACCTCGTTACGATGGATATTACAATGCCGCGTATGGACGGCATTACAGCATTGGAACAGATTGTGGCATTTGACAAGAATGCACACGTTGTAATGGTTAGTGCTTTGGGTAAGGAAGAGCTTGTTAAGAAATCTCTTCTTACAGGAGCAAAGAATTACATCGTTAAGCCTCTTGACCGCAAGAAGGTTTTGGAGCGCATTGGTGCATCATTGAAGTAGTTTTTGCTACTTCTGTGAAGCTCTTCCTGATTGCTTTTGTTCGCTTTCGGTGAAGAGCTTTTTTTGTCGGTGCTAAAACTTTTATGGAGTTTTTATGATTAACTATTCAGAAGACCAAAGCAAGCAGTATCATATTCAAGTTGGAAAGGGTGAAGTTGGACGATATGTCATTCTTCCAGGAGATCCAAAACGCTGTGAGAAAATAGCGGCCTATTTTGAGAATCCGAAGTTTGTGGCAGACAACCGCGAGTATGTTACATACACTGGTACACTAGACGGCGTTCCTGTTAGTGTAACTTCAACGGGTATCGGCGGTCCTAGCGCGTCAATCGCTATTGAAGAGCTGGTAAAATGCGGAGCGGATACTTTTGTTCGTGTTGGAACTTGTGGCGGAATGCAGCTCGACGTAATGGGCGGCGATATGGTTATTGCAACAGGCGCAATCCGTATGGAAGGCACAAGCAAAGAGTATGCGCCGATTGAGTATCCTGCTGTTGCAGACATCGATATTGTGAACGCATTAAGCGAAGCTACGAAAAAGCTTGGCTTGAAATCTCATCGTGGCGTGGTGCAGTGCAAAGACTCTTTCTATGGTCAACATTCACCAGAAATTAAGCCTGTGAGCTATGAACTTTTGGACAAGTGGCAGGCTTGGCTTAGAATGGGCTGTTTGGCGTCTGAAATGGAAAGCGCGGCTTTATTTATCGTGTCGCAGTTCTTGCGCGTTCGCTGCGGTTCTGTTTTCTTGGTTATGGCAAATCAGGAACGCGCGGCGAAAGGCTTAGACAATCCTGTAGCTCACGACACAGACGCGGCTATCAGAACAGCTATTGAAGCATTGAGAATCTTAATCAAACAAGATAAAGAACAAGGAAGGTAAAAGATTATGAACGACAATGAAGTTTTTCAGTACGTTGACCACACATTGCTCAAGCAGGAAGCAACATGGGAAGACATCAAGAAGATTTGCGACGACGCAATGACATACAAAACAGCCTCTGTTTGTATTCCGCCGTGCTATGTGAAAAAGGCTGCAAAGTATATGCAGGGCAAAATCAAGGTTTGCACAGTTATCGGTTTCCCAAACGGAAATATGACAACAGCAGCAAAAGTCTTTGAAACGAAAGACGCTATCAAAAACGGCGCAAGTGAAATCGATATGGTTATCAATATCGGTATGCTCAAAGCGAAGGAATACAACTACGTTTTGAACGAAATCAAGGCTATTAAAAAGGCTTGTGGTCGCAAAATCCTCAAAGTTATCATCGAAACTTGTCTTTTGACAGATGACGAAAAGAAAAAGATGTGTGACCTTGTGAACCGTTCTGGCGCGGATTTCATCAAGACAAGCACGGGCTTTTCAACAGCGGGCGCAACTTTTGACGACGTGAAGCTGATGAGAGAGAACTCAATCAAAGCTGTGCAGGTCAAGGCTGCTGGCGGTATTTCATCATTCGACGATGCAAAGAAGTTCCTTGAGCTTGGAGCGACAAGACTTGGAACAAGCCGCATTGTCAAAATCGCAAAGGAGCAAGGCATAAAGTGAGTGCAGATTTGACAGGAATTCCTGTTAGCGAATTGATTGACAAGGCGTTCAAGATGCTCGGTTTTGCCTATACGCCGTATTCTCACTGGAAAGTTGGCGCGGGATTGCTCGATGCTGACGGAAAAATCTGGGGTGGCTGCAACATCGAAAATGCGTCTTATGGCGTTACGAACTGCGCAGAACGCACGGCTTTTTTCAAGGCGGTGAGCGAGGGCGCAAAGAACTTCAAGGCGATTGCGATTGTTGGCGGAAACGAAGGTAATGTGGTGGATTTTTGCGCACCATGTGGCGTTTGCAGACAGGCGATGATGGAGTTTTGTGACCCCGAAACATTCATCGTTATTGTGGCAAAAAGCAAAACTGAGTATTATGCGAAGACTCTCAAAGAGGTTTTGCCCGACGGCTTTGGCCCAAAATCTTTGGCATAAGGAGACAGAATGGCTAAATTCAAAAGAATATTTTGTATCGTAATGGACTCTCTCGGCATTGGCGAAGAGCCAGACGCAGCGGATTATAACGACGTGGGAAGTGATACACTCGGACACATCAGCGAGAGAATGGACACGTTCACAATCCCGAACTTGCAGAAACTCGGTATGGCGAATTTGAAAAAGCTCAAGCAAGTTCCTGCTATCGAAAAGCCACTTGGCTATTATGGCTCACTTCGCGAAAAGAGCGTGGGCAAAGACACCATGACGGGACACTGGGAAATGATGGGCTTGCACACAACAAAGCCTTTTGTTACATTCACCGACACAGGTTTTCCGCCTGAGCTCATCGCCGAGCTTGAAAAGCGCACAGGACACAAAGTCATTGGCAACAAGAGTTCTTCAGGCACGGTCATTCTCGACGAACTCGCCGAAGAGGAAATCGCGACGGGACACATGATTGTCTACACTTCGGCTGATAGCGTTTTGCAGATTTGTGGTAACGAGGAGACTTTCGGACTCGATGAGCTTTATCGTTGTTGCGAAATCGCGCGCGAAATCACGATGAAAGACGAATGGAAAGTTGGTCGCGTCATCGCTCGTCCTTATGTAGGAAAGAAAAAGGGTGAGTTCAAGCGCACCGCAAACCGCCACGATTACGCTGTGAAGCCGTTCGGTCGTACTGCGCTCAATGTTTTGAAAGACGCGGGCAAGGATATGATTTCCATCGGCAAAATCAACGACATTTTCGTCGGCGAAGGCGTTACAGAGGCGATACACTCAGAATCTTCTGTGAACGGCATGGAACAGACGATTGAAGTGGCACAGCGCGACTTCGACGGACTTTGTTTTGTTAACCTTGTTGATTTTGACGCGCTTTGGGGACACAGACGCAATGTTGAAGGATATGCAAAGGAAATCGAAAAGTTCGACGTAAAACTCGGCGAGCTTTTGAAGGTGTTGCGCGAGGACGATTTGCTTTTGATTACAGCAGACCACGGCAACGACCCGACTTTCCACGGCACAGACCACACACGCGAGAAAGTGCCGCTCATCGCTTATTCTCCGAAGTTCACGGGAAACGGCGCGCTTGAAGAAACTGACACATTCGCGGTTATCGGCGCGACAATCCTCGACAATTTCGGCTTGAAGATGCCAGAAAACACAATCGGCTATTCAATCCTCGACAAACTTAATTAACGACCAACTGTCATGCTGAACTCGTTTCAGCATCTATGTCTTATAGATTCCGAATCAAGTTCGGAATGACAGTCACGGACAAAAAAGAGCCTTGTTCTTTCTGAGCAGGGCTTCTTTGTTTTAAAACTTCTTAGTTTGATAAATACCTCTAGGCTTTGCAGTCCCATCAGTAGAAGCTCCAAAATCGTAATACAGCCCTGTTCCATCAGGTTCAATTATAAAAGAATATTTGTACCCCTCCGTTTTTGTGTTCTCCCCAATCCCAACGCAAATTAAGTCCATCTCTTGAAAAATATGCAATCTCTCCTTCAGTTCCTTTCCCATACAAAATGAATCCAATTACAGGATCATCTGTGAAATATCCGACTTGAAATCTAACTTCGTTAACAAAACTGTCATAGTTGTATTTATCAACAGCATACCACCGGATAACTCCGATAGATAAAGATTTATCTCAGCACAAGGCGGGCTAAAATACTTGTAAAAAAAACGCTTACCTCCACTGAACACACTTGAAATTTCATGGACTCATAATTCGGCTCCTAAAAAGTGAGTTTTCGCGTGTGGACTTGTTTTTTAGGTGCTAAAAAGAGAGTTTTCGCGTGCAGACTCGTAATTTAGGTGCTAAAAAGAGAGTTTTCGCGCATGGACTCGTTTTTTAGGTGCTAAAAAGAGAGTTTTCGCGTACGGACTCATAATTTAGGTGCTAAAAAGTGTGTTTTCTCATAAAAGTTTTGTTTTTAGTTGCATTATGGGCATTCTGGTGGTAAATTGTGGGTATCTAATCTTTTATTGGAGGAATACACAATGAATACGGTTGCTGCTATCTTATCTGCCGCAGAAATTGCGACTGTTTCGCAGCTTTTGGGAAGAGTTCATGCGTCTTTCAAAGACGATTTGAAAGACGACAAACTCAATGGCTATTTTTCTGATTTAGCTGTAAGAGCAGATGGCTTAATCGTGGCAATCAAAAAGTCTACAGCCCCACTCAATATGGACGAGGCGGACTCTAAACGAGATACGACGATTCGAAACTTCTTTACGGTGGTCGAGGCTTCTTTGGTTTCTCTTGTCGACGGAGAAGCGGAGGAAGGCAAAAAGGTTCTTGAAATAATGAACAAATACGGTCGCAAAATCACAGGCGAAAAGCTCTTGACCGAATCTGCCCACATCGAAAGCATGCTAAAGGATTTGTCGACGGCGGAAATGCAAAGCGCTCTGGCAAAAATCCACTGCGGAAAAGAGTATTTTGCACAGCTGACAGCAGACGAGGAAGCGTTCAAGGCTCTTCAAGTGCAGAACAACAGCGCCTCTCAGGAGGTAAGCGGAGCGAAAAGCGCGACAGTTCTGAAAAAGGAGCTTCGCGAGTTCTTGAACAGCACGGTTTTGCCATACATCAATGCGATGACCACGATTGACGCGGACAAGTATTCGCGATTCAGCGCAGAAATCAGTCGCGAGGTGAGGAGCGCAAACGAAAACGCCCGAAAGGCTCTTAATGCTGCAAAAGCGCTTGCCGAGACTCCGAAGTTCAAAAGCTGATAAGTGAAGAGAGGGTGATTTGAAAATTATGCTGGAAAAACTATCGTCATGCTGAACTTGTTTCAGCATCTGCGTTTTATAGATTCCGAATCAAGTTCGGAATGACAGACACGGACAAAAAAGAGCTTGTCCCTTTACGGAGCAGGCTCTTTTTGTTGCCTAAAAAATTATGCTCTTACAATTTGTATATATTTTTTGCACTCAGAAAAGGCGTTCGGCTCAATCGTTATTGTGTTGCCTCGAAGCGTGATTTTCTCCAAAGTCGGACAAAGATAGAAAGTGCTTTTGTGCAAAACCTCAACACCGCTTGGAATCACGACCTCTTTTAGCAAATGGCACGAATTAAACGCCATCATTTCGATTGACTTCAGCCCCTCATTCAACTCGATTTTACAAAGCGAATCGCAACATTCAAACGCCTGACTCTCGATAACTTCCACACTCTTCGGCAATATCAACTCAGTCAATTTGCAATTGTACGCAAACGCATTTTTCCGAATCCGCTTCACGCCGTCAACTATTATAGGTTCTGCAAGTGGAGGGCTAAAAATCAGGCTTTGCCTGTCTTTCGTGTAAAGCGTGTTCCCAACAGAACAAAAATACGGATTTTCCTCGTCCACCGAAAGCGTTGCAAGCGATTTACAGCGATAAAAAGAGCGCGCGTGTATGTCCTTCACGCTTTTCGGAATAAACACACTCTCAAGGTCATAGCAATATGAGAACGCTTCTGAAGAAAGCACCGTGATGCCGTCAGGAATGCGGATTTTTCGAATTCGCCTTTGACATCGCTTCAGCACATCTTTTTGTCGCGTGTAAAGCACAACGTTATCAATTCGCGTCGCCGCGCAGTCGAACATCTTTACATCATCAAAACTCGCGCCCGCAATGAGTTTTTCTGCCAAATCCCTAAAAGTCTCTATCCACACGCTCGACCAGGCAGTCGAAAGCGCAACTTCGATCACCGTTCCGTCGGCTCTGTCAAAGCCGAACGTGATTTTCTCCTTTCCCCTGTTGCAATAAAACGCCCTTTTCACAATATCCGAAAAAAACGCGTCGATGCGAGCGTTTGCCGCAGCGCTACTCACTTCAAGTTTCTTTTTTTTCTTCGCTTTCTCAAACTCTTTGTCTTCGTTGCTCATTTTTTATTTATCGGCACTCGTGATTTTTTCACGTTTTGTTTCTAAAAAACACTCCTGCACATTGCAGGACACTTTTTTACTTCTAAAATTCACTCCTGCACGCTGCAGGAACCTTTTTTACTTCTAGAATTCACTCCTGCACGTTGCAGGACACTTTTTTACTTCTAGAATTCACTCCTGCACGTTGCAGGACGCTTTTTTACTTCTAGAATTCACTCCTGCACGTTGCAGGACACTTTTTTACTTCTAGAATTCACTCCTGCACAATGTTTGAGTAAAATTTATTTTACATTTGACACTTATTGCCGATTTCAAGTATATTTGTACTATGGCTACAAGAGTTACTATTCAGGATATTGCCGATTCACTCGGACTTTCACGAAACACAGTTTCAAAAGCGATTAACAATACAGGCTCTCTTGCTCCCAGCACGCGAGAGGCGATTTTCAAAAAGGCTCAGGAGATGGGCTACAAGCTCTTTTCATATGCTTCAGAAGACTCCAGTCTATCTTTTAATGTGCAAAGGGTGAAAGACGAAAAAATTTCCGGCGATTTTGCCCTTTTGACTGCGGGAATATTGGACAGCCTGCATTTTTCAGCAAAAATGCTTGATGTCATGCAAGAAGAAGCGTCGAAACTTGGTTGTGGCTTTACGATTTATCGCGTGACACAGAGGGAGCTGAAAGAGAAAAAACTCCCCG
This sequence comes from uncultured Spirochaetaceae bacterium, assembly GCA_902778325.1. Lineage (GTDB taxonomy): Bacteria > Spirochaetota > Spirochaetia > Treponematales > Treponemataceae > Treponema_D. The sequence continues at coordinate 6,877 of CACYWZ010000003.1, read as the reverse complement.
CCTCATTTGACAAGAGTCGCATTCTGGGAATTTTCTGTGTTGAGATGTTCGACGAGGAATACTGCTCATTGCTTTGCGACTTGAATATGCCGCTTGTGTTTATTGACACGCCTGCAACATTTTCACCAAAGACAATTAGAGCCGATGTGCTTTTGATGGAAAACAGAAACTGCATTTATGAGTTCATCGCTGATATGGTCAATCGCGGCAAAAAAGACTTTGCCTTCGTTGGAGAAGCAAAGCATTGCCGCTCTTTTTTCGAGCGCTACGACGCATTCCGCGGCGCTCTCACGATGTACGGTCTTGAATACAAAGAAGAGCGCGCCTTGATTGGAAACATCACGGTTTGCACGAACGGAATTCAAAAAGTTTACAGGGATTATCTGATTGAATATCTTGCAAAATGGGAAAAAATCCCAGAAGTGATAATTTGTGCAAACGACTTCATTGCGGCTGATTTGCTCATGGTTTTTCGTGAGAAGGGAATACGAGTTCCAGAAGACACGCTTATTTGTGGCTTTGACGACTCTCCACAGGCGCTGATTCTCTCCCCGCCTCTCACTTCGATTCGCATAAACTCGCATGACATGGGCTTTTGCGCAATGGATTTGATGTTATCCCGAATTGAAGCGCCAACAAGGGCTTTTCGCACTGTCTATGTGCAAACGTCTTTGATTTGTCGCGCTTCTTCTCAAAGCGTGCAATAAGAAAAAAGCAGAGACTATCTATTTGACAGGGCAGTCTCTGCAAAGTGCTTTTGTGTAGAGTCTTGTTTTTAGTCATATGCACGTTTTTATTATGCAGTCTGCATTAAAATGTAAATATTCATTCATTATTTATAAAGCTTTATTTTTATAAAATACAATAATTTTTCCGCCAAACAGCATATATTTTTGGCAACTATTTACAATTTGCACATTTTGCACAATTTCTTCTTGACAAATGAAACATTCACTCTTACACTTTAACTATACAAATAAATACGATTTTACAAATGCACCGTACTCGTGCAAGGGGGAACGAATGAAATCTAAAACCTTGACATATATACGACAGCACTGGCAACTCTATGTAATCTTTTTGCTTCCTGCTGTCTTGCTCACTGTCATTTTCAGATACATTCCGATGGGAGGAATCCTGATTGCATTTCAGGACTACAATCCGATTCGTGGCGTATTGGCAAGTCGCTGGGTCGGCTTAAAGCACTTTTCTCGCTTTTTGTCCTCCCCTGATTTCATCACATATCTTTTGAATACACTCAAACTCAGTATTTATGGTCTTCTGTGGGGATTTCCTGTACCGATTATCCTTGCTCTTTTGCTCAATCGCATAAGAAGCGCAGGAATCAAGCGCAACATTCAGCTAGTTCTTTATATGCCGAACTTCGTTTCTGTTATCGTTGTTTGCGGTATTGTACGAATTTTGCTTTCTGTAACAGGTCCTCTCAATCACCTTCTTGGAACGCAAATCAATTTTATGACGATGCCGAGCGCATTCCGCTCAATTTATATCGCTTCTGGCATTTGGCAAGGCGCTGGATGGGCTTCGATTATGTACACAGCGGCATTGGCAAACGTAAGCCAAGAAACTCGCGAGGCTGCAATTCTTGACGGAGCGAACATCTTGCAAGAAATCGCGGTTGTGGAATGGCCAGCAATCAAAGACATGGTCGTTATTCAGTTCATCTTGCAAGCTGGAAACATCATGAGCATTGGTTTTGAAAAGGCGTATGCTTTGCAGACGGATTTGAACTTGCCGGCTGCGGAAATCATCGCAACATATGTTTACAAGAAAGGTCTTCTTGACGGTGATTACAGTTTCTCAACCGCTGTTGGACTTTTCAACACGATTATAAACGTTATTTTGCTCATCATCGTTAATAAAACGGTCTCAAAGATGAACGACGGACAGGGACTTTAAGGAGCGCACAAAATGAATCAGAATAGGCAACTTATCAGACTTTCATATCGCGACAAAATAATTATCAACTTTGGCTACTTGCTCTTGGCTCTTTTCGTTCTTGCAATCATCGTGCCGATGGTCTACATCGTTGTTGCAAGTTTTATCGACCCTGTAACACTGCAAAACCGAGGAATTACGTTCGACTTTGCAAAATGGACACTCACAGCTTATCAGAGAGTACTTTCTAATGCGGCAATCTGGACAGGCTTCAAGAACGCAGTTATTTACTCAGCACTATCAACTTTTGTTTCAGTTGCAATCACAATGCTTGCAGCATATCCAATGAGCCGAAGTGACTTCAAGGGTCGCAAGTTCTTCAATGTGATTTTCGTCATCACGATGTTCTTCGGAGGTGGATTAATTCCAACTTATTTGCTCATCAGCAATCTCGGACTTCTTGATTCAATGTGGGCGCTTATTTTGCCAGGCGCATTCAATGTGTGGAATATGATTATTGCGCGCACATTCTACCGCGGAATTCCGAAGGAATTGCAAGAAGCGGCATATGTGGACGGTGCAAGCGAATTTACATACTATTTCCGCATTTTGCTTCCTGTTTGCGCTCCTCTAATTATGGTTTTGTCATTGTGGCAGTTCGTCGGAATGTGGAACAGCTACTTTGACGCAATGATTTACTTGAACGATGCGGCAAAACAGCCATTGCAGCTCGTGTTGCGCTCAATCCTTATCCAAAATCAGCCAGAATCTGGAATGATTAGCGATATGCAAAGCACAGCCGCCCGTGCACAGCTTGCAGAATTGCTAAAGTATGCAACAATTATCGTTTCAAGTTTGCCGCTTTTGGTGATGTATCCATTCTTCCAAAAGTATTTCAACAAAGGTATTCTTGTCGGCTCAATCAAGGGCTAGGCAACCAACAGACTCTTTTGCAGACATTACAAAAGAGTTTTATAAAAAAAGGGTTTTACAAAGTGCAAAAAGCACTTGGGGGTATTACATGAAAAGATTTTACAAATCGGTAGCACTTGCTCTTCTTGCAGGAAGTGCAGTGATGTTGACCAGTTGCGGAGGCAAGGACAAAGTTGCTCTCAACAATGGCAAGGTGCAGGAAGTGGATATTGCTTCTCTTGTTTTCCCGCTCAAAGAAAAGGCTGTGATTACAGGTTTGACGAGCTATCCTGCCAACACTGAGAGCAATCCGAACAACCGCACAATTTTCAAGCGATTGCAGGAAAAAACAAATGTTGAAGTAAAGTGGACTGCAATGCAGGCTGACCAGTGGGGAGACAAAATCACTCTTGCTATGGCAAACCCAAAGACACTTGCTGATTTCGTCTTTAACGCAAGTTTCAACGACAGTGCGCTTTTGAAATACGCTGACCAAGGCATCATCATTGCCCTTGAGGACTACATTGACAAGTATATGCCAAACCTCAAGACTGTTTTCGAAAACTATCCAGAATATCGCGCAATGTGTACTGACTCTAACGGACACATTTGGGCTTTCCCTTGGATTGAGCAGCTCGGACAGGGAAAAGAGGCTATTCAGGTTATCGATAACATGAGCTTTATCAACAAGAAATGGCTCGACTTCCTCGGTCTTCCAATTCCATCAACAACAACAGAGTTTGAGCGCACACTCATTGCATTCCGCGACAATGCAGAAAAATTGCAGAAAGAGTTTGGCATTGACGGTAGCGTTATCCCTATGTCTTTCATCATGAACGACGGCGGTCAAGACCCATATGTTCTTATCAACGGTTTCGGCGAAGGATACGGAGATGCTGACAAGGGTCGCCACATTGCAGTAACAGACGACAAGAAAGTTATTTGCAGCGCAACTCAGGAGGGCTTCAAGAAGGGAACTGCTTGGCTTCACGCTTTGTATGAGCAAGACTTGATTGACCCAGAGTCATTCACACAAGAATGGTCAACATACGTTTCAAAAGGAAAATCAGGACGTTACGGCGTTTGCTTTAGTTGGGACGTTGCAAATATCGCAAACCTTGCAGACTTTGTGCCTCTCCCAGTTTTGAAGGCTGACACAAAGAACTTGACTGCGCAGAACGGCTCATTCACCAGTGGATTTGACCGCGGTCGCTGTGTCGTCACTGCTGTTGCAAAGAATCCTGCTCTTGTTTGTGCATGGATTGACCAGATGTATGACCCATTCCAGTCTCCACAGAACAACTGGGGAACTTATGGCGAGAACGACGGATTCGACATTTTCACACTTGGAAAGAACGAGGCTGGCTACGATATGCTCAAGCACGCACCGCTTGGAGATGCGTCTCCTGTTGAAGTGCGCGAAGCAGAGAGCGTAAACGGACCTTTGGCAATTCTCGACAAATACTATGGTGTTTATGTAACTTGCCCTGATGATGCTCAGTATCGTCTTGACTGGATTAAAGAGTTCTACACTCCTGATATCCACGAGAAATATGTTTATCCGAACGTGTTTATGACTCGCGAAGACACAGAGCAGCTTTCTAACTTGCAGGCAGACATCACAAAGACGATTAACGCAGCAAAGTCTGAATGGGTTATGAACGGATTTAGCGATTCTGACTGGAATGATTTCTTGAAGAAACTCGATTCTTACAAACTTGATTCAGAACTTGCAATCTATCAGAAGTATCTTGATGCATACTTCGCAAGTCTTGGAAACTAATGCAACAGATTAGTTTTGTGAGCTAGTTTTAGAAAATGAGAGCAAAGCCGTTTTAGCAAAATAAGTTAAAGCGGCTTTGCTTAAAAACAAAACAAATTAAAAACAATAGATTTCAAACATCTGATTTCATAAAAAATATCCGTTACAAGCAATACCACAAAATACAAAGCAGCCTATGGCTAAAGGGGAAAAAATATGACAGAGAGCGATATTTTGCTCAAAGCAAGGAATTATGAAACTGAGACGGCAAAGAACATCAAAGAAGAAGAGCGCCCAGTTTTTCATCTGACAGCAAAATGCGGTTGGATGAACGACCCGAACGGATTTTCTTTTTATAATGGCGCGTATCATTTATTCTATCAATATAATCCGTACAGCACTCATTGGGATTCAATGCACTGGGGACACGCTGTAAGCAAAGATTTATTGCATTGGGAATATCTTCCTTGCGCGCTTGCACCTGACGCTTGGTATGACAGGTTCGGCGTATTTTCAGGCAGCGCAGTTGAAACAAAAGACGGCAAACAACTTTTGATGTATACAGGCGTGCGACAAGAAAAGCAAGCAGACGGAACACTAAAAGACGTGCAAGTGCAATGCGTCGCAACAGGTGATGGCGTCAATTACGAAAAATATCCGCAGAACCCTGTTATCGACGAGAAAATGCTTCCAAAAGGAGCAAGCCGAAATGATTTTAGAGACCCTCGCATTTGGAAAACAGACGACGGCTCATATTTGGCTGTTGTCGCAAACAGACCAGAAGACAAAAGCGGTCAGATATTGCTTTTTGCAAGTGAAGATGGCTATTCATGGCGCTTCAAAAGCGTGCTTGCACAAAACCGCAACCGCTACGGCAAGATGTGGGAATGCCCTGATTTCTTTGAACTCGACGGCTCTTATGTGCTTTTGACAAGTCCTCAGGATATGACAGACGACGGCGAGGAATTCCACAACGGAAACAGCACACTTTGCTTGCTCGGTTCTTTCGACAGCGAAAAAGGCACGTTCAACGACGAGCATGCACAAACAATAGATTCAGGAATCGACTTTTACGCACCGCAAACAGTTTTGAGCACCGACGGCAGAAGAATAATGCTAGGCTGGCTTCAAAACTGGGACGGTCTGGCAATAAACACAAGCAAAAAGTGGGCGTGCCAAATGGCTACTCCAAGAGAAATCTTCATCAAAGACGGCAGACTTTGCCAAAAGCCGATAAAAGAACTTGATTCATTTCGCTCCAACAAGATTTCTTACGAGAATGTGCCACTTTCAAACGAAGAAAAGACCCTTGACGGCATAAAAGGCAGAGTTTTGGATATGGAGCTTCACATCGCGGCAAAAAATGACTGCTCCGTTTTTGAAGTGAACTTTTTCAAAGATGAAAAAAGAGCCATTCGCCTTATTTTCCGCGCAAAAGAGCATACACTCACGGTTGACCGAAAAAGATGCTCTTCTTGCCGCGCAATTATCCACAGCCAAGAGTGCATTCTGAAAAACAAAACAGAAAGCCTTGATTTGCGCATTATTCTTGACCGCTTCAGCATGGAAGTCTTCATCGACGACGGAAAACAGGCGATGTCTGTCGCTGTCCCGACTGACCTAAAAGCAGACGGCATTTCATTCAAGGCTGTCGGCTCTGCTTCATTCTCGCTAGACAAATATGAGTTATCAATATGAAATTATTTATGAAAGCTATTCTTCTTTCTTGCGGTATTCTCTTTTTCGGGTGCGAGGCAAACGATAAAAACGAGATTTCGCAAATACAATTTGATGTGAAAGACGAAAAGGACTTCTCTTACAAAACCTTTTTTCTTCCCCGCGCAATCGGCTCAAAGCAGCCGTACGCAGGAGACTGCATGCCCTATTATGAGGACGGCGTGTTCTACGTTTATTACCTCAAAGACGGCGGGGACTCATTCAACCATTCCGTGTTCCTGGCGACGACGAGCGATTTTGTTACTTGGACAGAAATAGAAAAACCTGTCCTTGAAGCAAGCCGCACACTCGCACAAGACAGCTGGATAGGAACAGGCTCCGTCGTAAAAATCGGCAGCGAATACGTCTTCTTCTACACAGGACATTCCGCAGTCGCAAGCGAATACGGCGAGAAAATCATGGCAGCAAAGAGCGACAATCTCTATTCGTTCAGCAAAATTGACGGCTGGAGCATTGTCCCTGACGACTCTCTCGGTCAAAAGCGCGATTTTCGAGACCCTCAGGCTTATTTTGACGAGAAAACAGGAAGAATAAACCTCACCGTCACAGCGTGCAAAAACGGAAAAG
>CACYWZ010000002.1 GCA_902778325.1 uncultured Spirochaetaceae bacterium | reverse complement strand
GCCTTGATGAAAATATCAAAAATTATAACGAAAGATATGATACTGAATTATACACAATGGGAACTGCGTTGTATATATTTAATCAAGACACTCCAAATGTGTAAAAGTATGTAAAGGGATAATTCCGAATAATCTTATTTTAATTTTCTCCACAATCAGACAAAAAAGGGCGTTTCCACTATAATCTTTTTCAGGGAAACAGAATGAACTACACGCCAAAAATTGACAACTTACCCATAACACCATATCTTGATGAAATCTGTGAAAATCTAAAAGCCTCAGAAAGCCGCTTTCTTGTCTTAACAGCCGAAACAGCCGCAGGAAAATCCACAGCAGTGCCGCTCGCGCTGTTAGAGCATTTTCAGGGCAAAATCCTTATGCTTGAGCCTCGCCGCATTGCCACAATCGCAATCGCTTCCCGCGTCGCTTCTCTTTTGGGCGAAAACGTCGGCGAAAGGGCGGGATATTCAATGCACGGCGAAAACCGTACGAGCAAATCCACGCGCCTAGAAGTCATCACGCAGGCGATTTTGACGCGACGACTTCAAAGCGATATGAGTCTTGAGGGCGTTTCGGTCGTCGTTATCGATGAGTTTCACGAGCGAAGCATTCACGCGGATTTAGCACTCGCGTTCCTCAAAGAAGCAATGCAACTGCGCGATGATTTGTTTTGTATCGTGATGAGCGCGACGATGGACACAAAACGCCTTTCGGCTTATCTTGGCAACGCTCCGATTTTCGCTGTCAAAGGCAGGCAGTTCCCCGTTGAAATCTGCTACAAGCCAAACGTTTCTGTTGCAAAAGCCGTGAAAGACGAATTGGCAGAACTTGACACAGGCTCAATTCTTGTCTTTTTGCCAGGACTTCGCGAGATACGGCAGGCTCAAGAGGATTTATCTGACATTGACGCAGAGATTTTGCTTTTGCACTCAAGCATCTCGAACGATGAGCAAAAAAAAGTGCTATCGACAGGAAAGCAAGGAACGCCTCGCGTTATTTTGTCGTCGGCAATCGCAGAAACTTCGATAACCGTGCCAGATGTTTCGGTCGTGATTGATTCGGGTTTGTCGCGTTTGGTAAAAATGAACGTTGCCACAGGAATGGAGCGGCTTGTAACAGAGCGCGAATCGGAGTTTTCGGCGGCTCAGCGGGCAGGGCGTGCGGGTCGCGTCAAGGCAGGAAAATGCGTGCGTCTTTGGGCAGAAAGCGACAGGCGGCTATCAGAGCAAAGCGCAGAAATCGAGCGGGTGGATTTATTGTCGCTTGTTTTGGAGTGCGCGGAGTGGGGTGCGCTCAGCGTCGAAAATCTTGATTGGTTCACACCGCCAAACCGTGCCGCGTGGAAAGAAGCGCAAAAACTTTTGAAGCGATTGGGCTTAATCGGCGAAGACGGTGCGATTTTGGACAAAGGCAAAGCGGCTCTTCAAATCGGCGAAAATCCGCGATTGGCGTGCATTTTGCTTGAGGGCAAGGCGCAGAACAGAAGCGACGAAGCAATTAGCGAAATCCTTGAATACACGTCTTATCAAAACAGAAGCGACATTTCCCGACGCGTGAAGCAAATCAGAATTGAGGGTGCTCTCGGTGTGAAAAACCTTTTGCTTGCGGGCTTTCCCGACAGAATTGCAATGCGCACTCAAGATTTTGGCGTTTACAAATTCCCCTCTGGTCGTCAAGCCTCGCTAATTCAAGCCGAAGCGCAAAAGCACAGCACTCTTCCCGCTTTTATCATCGCGCTCGACGTGGACTCAGGCGAAGTGCAGGGAAAAATCCGCGCCTACAAGGCTCTCGACGAAGAAGAAGCCCGCGCATTTTTGGAAAGCAAAGCCCAAACGAAAACTCGCTCGTATTTTGGCGAAAACAAAAAGCTCATCTGTGAAGAAGTAAAATGCTACGGCGAAATCATTTTGTCGGCAAAGAAAAAAGAGTCTTCTGTAGCAGATTTTGCTTTTGCAGTGTGCGACGCTGTTTCAAAAAATGGCATTGATTGGCTAGAGCTTTCTGACAAGGCTCAAGATTTGATTTTGCGTGCGCGATTTTTATCTCAAACGGGCGATACTGCACTAAAAGAAAAGCTCGACACGCTTTCAAAAACGGCGATGGACTGGCTCACGCCTTTTCTCACTGAGGCAAAACTCACGAAAGAAGCGGTTTTCTCAGCTCTTGCCTATTATCTTGATGAGGCAAAAATCAATCGCGACGCCCCGAAGTCTATAATGCTTGCAAACGGCAAAACGCGAAAGCTCGTTTACGAAGACCAAGGAAGCGCGGGGATTGTGCCAGTTTTGGAGATTATCATTCAGCAGATTTTTGGTGTGAAAGAAACGCCAATAGTTCACGGCGTCCCTGTACTCTTGCGCTTGCTTTCGCCTGCGAGCCGTCCGCTTCAGGTTACGCGCGACCTTGCGGGCTTTTGGGCGAACACATGGGCAGATGTTTGCCGCGAGATGAAAGGCAGATACCCAAAGCACAACTGGCAGGCATTTTAGTCTGTTTTGTAAAGCGCAGACTTTTTTGTAAGAGCCTAAAGTTGCTCTGCTAATTTTTGAACCTGCTCAAGAGGGAGTTTCGCTATAGCCGCAACTCGCTCTATAGGTAAAACATTTTCTTTTAGCAAGTCTTTTGCCACTTCAATTGCTTTTTCATTTCTAGCTTCTTCTGCTCTTTCATTTCCATATTCTTCAAACGCTCTGCACATATCTCTTGCACCTCCTTCTTCTTGCTTATGAAACCGAACTCTCTCAGCAATTTCAGTATAATACATTTCGTCTGCATTGCTCAAACAAAAATCATTCATCAAACGCCCAATTGCATCATTTCCACGATACGAGCCATTTACATAAATCGTATGCACACCGTCATCATACGATTCGCCGTCAATTATCTTTTCAACTTTATAAATGGGCTTGCCTTTTTTCCTTATATCGTGTTCGGTAATAAAAATGATATACGTTTCTGGCAAGAGATTAAAATCATCATTCTTTTTAAGTGTATGACTGTCAATCATCGCTTGATTGTATCTCGCACGCCGTTCTGACGCACCTTTATCAGCCCTCTGTATCTCAATATTATACTGCTTGCCATTCGTGTCGATTGCGAAAATATCCAATCTCATATCACAAATACACTAAGTTTTCGATATTTGCCGCGAGATGAAAGGTCGATACCCAAAGCACAACTGGAATCCTGAGATTTTGGAATAAAGATTTAGGCTAGTCCGTTTATTCCCAAGTTGAAGAACTCTTTTTCTTTTACATCATAATAGATTTGCCAAAAATAGTTTCCGCCATCATTAACTTCTATTATGTCGGTTTCCAGCCAATCTCCTGTAATGCCTGTCAAAAAGTTAAAAAAGATTCTTTCTTTGTCTTCAAGCCTTATACTTTCTAGCTGAACATCATATTGATTCCATTGTTTGATTATTTCTCTGCAATCTGGACAATCTTTTGAGAACATAAAATCAAATAATTCGTTTAGATATTCAGCAACTTTTTCTTTTGTCAGAATGTTCAATTCATCTTTCACAATAAAAATTTCATTGACGGTTTGAACTTGGCTGATTTCTTTTGTTTCAAAATCATATATTTTCTTGCCTTCCGCAGTTTGCAAAAGAATTGAGTCATCATTCACCGCTTTTATAGTTCCCCAAAAATAATGCGATGCTGTTTCTTTTAGATTTTTTTTGTTTGCGATTACTTTTTCAAAGCTAACGTTCTCATAAAGTTCGCCATTTTTGTAAACAGAAAACAATGTGTCGCTCTTTTTGAATTTTCTGGGGATTAATTCCAAGTTGTCAGAAGTTATGCGATATTTTCCATCGTTGGTTACAAAAACAAAGTTGTGATTGTCTTGCGCTTGTGGCAAAGGCTCGTCCGCAAAGCATTTTCCAAAAAAGAAGAGTGAAAATAATGTCAAAACTGGGATTGAAAGTAAAAAGAGCTTTTTCATATTTTTAATTTTAAAGCATTTTGGGCTGTTTTGTAAAACTGAAATTATCACAGAATAAGATATTCAGACAAATCTTTTTTGACACTTGCTTCGATTTCTTCTGCAATTTCTTTTGCACGGGAAAGTTTTATGCCGTTCTTTTTCGCCACCGCAAGAATATTCTCAATATTTGGATTTTTCCCCTCTCCGTCAATCGTTGTTGCGTGTTCTCCGCCGATTGAATTGCTGTAGGTCAAATCGTATGCAGGAGAAAGAAACCAACGCTTTTCATTTTCATTGTAAAGCCACGAAAAGTTTTTGGAATGGTCATCGCGATTATGCGAAAACACGTTGAAGCACATCAATCGAAAGAGTTTTTCAATTTCCGCATTGTCTTTTGTAAGTTGCAACGAAAGCAAGCAAAGCGTGTTGTAATCAAGGTTCGGGATTCTGTGGCTTGTTTCAAGCAAAGCAGAAGCGCTTGCCATCAAAATTCTTCCCTTGCAAAAATAATTTCTGTCAAACCTTTTTGTGCCGAAATATCCAGAACATTTTTTTGACGCAAACAACTTTACATCGCTAACTTCTACGCCACAGTTTTTGGCACAAATGTTGTAATCATATTCTTGCTTGCCGATTTCTTTGCTGTCCACGCTCGACGGAAATTTTACAATCCAGTCTTCACCGCCGATTTTTGCAAACACTTTCGGTCTTGCGCCTCCAGAAGAACCGCCCGCAGCAAAAATCGCATCAAGATTTTCACTATCAGAAAGTTCCGAATTCAAAATCCGCTCACATTCCGCAGAAATCTTATCAAAATCATCGCTTAAAATTTGGGTATCAGACAAAAAAGATTCTGGCTCATACGTCAGAGCACCCATACCAAGAGAACCTACAATCGCAAGCCTGTCCAAAACCGAAAGTTCAGCAGGATTTCCGCCAGCTTTTGTTATCATTCGGTCAACCAAAAGCCGTCCCCAGCCGTCTGGCAAGCTGTCGTTAAAAATGCCGTGCAGTCCGCCGAACGCCTCCCATTCGGGAATAAAAACTTTTTTTTCCAGCGGAAGAGAAAAAGGAGAAATCGAAAATCCTGTTTTTAACCAAATGTCCGAATACGAAAAAGCCGCGAATCGATTTTTGAAAAGCGCAAGTGTGCCAACAAGAGTTTTTTGAGAGCCGTTGTTAAAAAATACGCAAAGACGATCAATTTTTTTCACTTGCAAACATCTCCTCGATTGTGGAAAATTGCGGAGTGGCAAAAAGCGACTCAAAATCTTTTTCCATATCCAGCGCAATCGCGATTTTTATAAGAGAACCGAACGAAATTTCGTGCTTTTGCTCAAAACGTTTGTATGACGCAAAACTCACGCCTGCTTTTGTCGAAAGCTCGCTTTGAGTAAGATGCCGCTCTTTTCTGCGTTTCTGCACTCTCAAAGCAATATCTTCTGCAATTTGAGGAGCAGTCTTTTGGGTCAACTGTATCATAGCCAATATTTTAGCAATTTTGCCCAATTTTGTCTATTTTTGCTAATATTTTAGCACTTTTGAGAATTGTTCGGTTCAAATCAGGACAAAACGGAGCTGTTTTTCTCATCGGAAAGTTTCCGATTGTGGACACAAAAGCATTTTTCTCATCACAACCGCTGTGATGAAGGAAACACTTTTGTTTTTTGCATCGGAACGGCTGTGAAATCAAAAAAACTTCTGCGTCGCCTCTCACAGCTCTTCCGATTGAAAAATCGCTCTTTTGCTTCAAGGCGTAGCGGCTGTGAGAAGCGTTCAAGCTCTTTTTTGGATTTCTCAAGTGCTGTGAAATGTGAATCACAAATGTTTTTTGGTGGTATAATGTTTATGACATTATTTTTTCGGAGGAAACTATGTATTCAGGAAAAAGTGGCATAAAGAACCTTTCTGGCTCAATTCGTGTTTCAGAGATTCCAACGGCAGCGCAGGCGATGCTCTCTCATTGGGCTTCGTCGGGCTTGGCAGAAAAATGTCCGCTTTTGAATGTGGGTTTTGCGGAACTGGATACGCTCACAAAAAGCGCAATCAGCACTCTCAACAGCGAAAAATCAAAGAGCAGTCTTGACGACCTTGACCGTGCGCTAGACGAGGCTTGGACGGCTCTCGGCACGGGACTGGAAGGACATTTCGCGCTTCAAAAGGGCGAGAAAAAGGAGGCGGCGAAGACTCTTCTCGACTTGTATTCCCGACACGGCGGAAAGAGTGCGGCTCGTCTTAACTTTGCCAGTGAAACGACGACGATTGAAAGCGCTCTCGACGAGTTCAAAAACGACAAGGCAAAAGCAGCGATTGAGCTTCTCGGAGGGATTGGCGAGGCTGTGGAAGCGATAGGGGAAGCACACGCGGCATTTTCTCAGGCGTTCAATCAAACGGCGGAGAAAAACGCGGCTGGCAAGGTGTCAAAATCGTCTTCTGACTTGAAAAAGGAGATTTTGCACTGCATCAACGACAAGATTTTGCCGTTCCTGAGCGCTGCGTCTTTGCTTGATTCTGCGACTTATGCACCTATCGCGTCTGTTATCGATGAGGACGTATCTCGCGCAAACTCATTGACTTCAAAGCATTCTTCTGCCGCAAAGAAATAGCACTCGCTTCTCACCTCCTGTCCGCTCATCTTTTGGCGCTCAGGGGGTGAGTGTTTTTGGGTGCATTTTTGTTTTTTCGCACAAAAAAAAACTACGAAAACAATATCCGCAGGTGTTTAGATTCTTCATCTATTTTTTAAACATAGATAAAAAAGAATTTAGACCATAAATTCCCTTTGTAATACCTTCTCCACCCTTTCTGATTCCTCTTTCAAGGGCTTTGAGCTTTAATTCATACTGATAGTCTGGAGAAATAATTTTTGGTGTAAAAACTTCCTCTTTTTTCAGTAACCCTATTTTTATGGCAATATCAGCCTTTTCAAACGAATCTCTAAATCCCATAGCTTCCTCCAAAATCAATTAAACTTTATTTACCCAAATGACGTTTATATTTATCTACATCATACTTTGTAAAGTTCAAGCAAGCCGCCATTACAGCCGCATCGTCAAGAAATCCAACGACAGGAATAGGGTCAGGAATAATATCAATAGGCGACAACACATACAAAAGCGTACCAACAATAGCCGCAATAGTTCCTACAGGAACTTCTTTATATTTACCAGTGAAAATAGCCCGAAGCATATCTATATACAAGCTCACAGTATCCAAAAAATCTCTCAGCGGCTCATTGTCGATGCACATTTGCTTCAATTTGCTTTCATTATTCAAAACTTTATTCATATCACTGTTAGAATACGTTTTGAAAGAACTAAACTTTTTATTTATCTCTTCTTGCGTAAAGCTCTTTTTCATAAAGCCTCCTAACGATTGTTAAATTTTGGCACTTATAATTAAGTTCACTTAATTATACTACACATTATATATCATTACTTAATTATTTCAAGTCAAAAAATATCTTTTCTCAATACTAAAACCTATGAACTTTTGGCAAAACGTAGATTATGAATTAAAATATTTGGGAAAAACACGCAAAGAACTTGCAGCAGCAGTCGGCTTCGATGTGGCAAACATCAGCTTTGGCATAAAAAGAAACAGTATCCCGTATGCAGATACCGCGTTGAAAGTTGCGCACTTTTTGGGAGTTTCTCTTGATTATTTACTTGAAATGAGTGAATCGCCAAAAAAGAATACTGAGAATTCACGGCTTTCCGAAATCGAAAACAAGCTCAGGCGATTCTCAAGCAGCGACCTCAATGTGATTACAACCGTCATCAACGCGCTCAATGAAAAATACTAAAAAGCGCCCCGCAAAAACGGCGGTTTGCGCTTGATTAAAAAAAGCGCCTTTGCTATACTGACAACACTTTTCGGCACTCCGAGAACAAAGGAGGTGAAACAAATGGCAACAATCATGGTTGAGGATACAGAGAACCTCGAGAAAGCAATCAAGCGCTTCAAGCGTATGGTTGAAAAAGAAGGCATTATCCGCGAGTTCAAAAAGCGTGAGTATTTCGTAAAGCCTTCTGCCACACTTCATCAGAAGAAGACTACTCTTGAGAGAAAACTTTTGAACAAGAGAAGAAAGTCAGAGCGCAAAGACTACTAGTTTTTAGCGAAAAGAAAAGCCCTGCCCATTTTTTTGCGGCAGGGTTTATTTTTTGCTCTCAATAAAAAATCAATCAAAAGCTAAATCACATCGACTTGGCAACAGCGCATTGTTTCAAGAGCGGCTTTGTGAGTGGCAGGCGACACTCCCGCGCAGCAGCTTGAGTCCACGCTGACGGGCATTTCGGGCAAAGTTGCCTTGAGCAAAAGCGCATTCGACACAACGCAAATGTCTGTGCAAAGACCTACCAATTCCACCACGATTTCTTCACTTTTGGCAATCGCAGCGATTTTCTGCGCAAGTTCTGTCGAGCCAAAAGTGGGCTTGTCCACAATCACGGCATTCTTGAGCAACTCGGCGATGTCCGCGCGGATTTGCCAGCCGTGAGAGCCTTTCACGCAATGCACAACAGGCAGTTTTTTGCCTTCCTGAGTGGAAAGATAATCCGCGCTGTGCGTGTCGCGAGTGGCAAAGATGTCCTCAGCGCGATAAGAGCGGATTTTCGCTTTCACGTTCTCCACAATTGCTTGAGCCTCAGGAGTACCAAGAGAGCCGTCGATAAAATCGTTTTGCATATCAACGACAACAAGAATTTTTCTCATAAAAACCTCTTTCTATCTTTATTCCTCATCGGGATTAAATGCTTTTGCAAGAACTTTGGCAAGCTGCTCACGCTCAAACGGCTTTGACAAATGATAATTCAAGCCGTTCTCAAGCGATTTCTGCACGTCCTCGGCAAACGCGTTCGCCGTCATTGCGATAATCGGAACGCTGTCACTGTCTGCGCGCTGGAAGCTTCGGATTTTCTTGGTTGCAGCAAAACCGTCCATCACAGGCATCATTATGTCCATAAAAATGCAATCGTAATATCCGACAGGGCTCTTCTCGAACATCTCAGACGCAACAGAGCCGTTTTCCGCCGTATCGACAGTGAGCGCAAACGATTTGAGTTGCTCGACAGCGATAACCATATTGATTTCGTTATCCTCGGCAATAAGGACATGTTTTCCTTCGTATTTCGCATCTCCGCTTCCGCCTGCGTCCTTTTCTGGACTTGCAGCGCTTGACCGTCGCACAGGAACAGAAAGAAGGAAACTCACAGTCGTGCCTTTTTCAAGTTCGCTCTCAACTTCGATTTTGCTTCCCATGATTTCGATGAGGCTTTTCACGATTGAAAGTCCCAAGCCTGTGCCTTTCTTTGAAAGTTTGGCGCTTTCCTGAACGAACGGCTCGAAGGCGTGGCGCAAAAACTCTTTGCTCATTCCAATTCCGTTATCCTCAAAGACAAAATAAAAATCAGCTTTATCGTCGTCGCGAAGTTCGCGAAGCTCAATGCGAACGCTGATTTTGCCACCGTTCGGCGTGTATTTGACAGAATTGCTCAACAAGTTTATGCAGATTTGCTTGAGGCGGTTTGAATCGGCATAAATCGACCAAACAGGCGAGAAGCCCACAAACGTTATTGAGAATGAGTGATTTCTCTCTTCAGCTTGCGGCTTTATAATCGCGTCGATGTATTTTTCAAGGTCGTCGAATCGCATCCACTCAGAATGAAGAACGAGTTTCCCGCTTTCGATTTTGCTCATATCAAGAATGTCGTTGATAAGCCCCGCAAGATATTTTGCAGAGATTACAGCCTTATCAAGATATTCAGGAACATCAGGGCTTTTCGGGTTGAGCTGAATCAAATCGAGCATACCTTTAACGCCGTTCAAAGGCGTTCTGATTTCGTGGCTCATATTGCTCAGAAACTCAGATTTTGCCTGATTTGCCTTTTTCGCCTCACGAAGAGCCGCTGAAAGCTCATCGTTTCGCCTCTGCTCTTCCTCGAACGTTTCTGTGATGTCGCTTTGAATGAGATAGGCGAGTTTCTTGAACTTGTCAACGTAAGTCGCCTGCATCTTCTTTCGCCGCCATTCACCGTTTTCGCTGACACGCATATACGCGGTGAAAACGCCGTTCTCGTCAAGGCTCTTTTGAATGCGGTCAATCGATATTGACGAAATGATTCCAAGAGGATTGTCAAAAAACGCAGGCTCGTGGGCGCAAAGCTCGTTGATGAGCTCGTCGAATTTGCCCTGAGAGTCAATGTCATGGAATTCGCCAATGTCGCGGCTTCCCAAAACGTTATAGTAGCCCGTGTAGAAATCAAGCCCGAAAATGATGTCGTAGTCGTTCAGAAGAACCTCGTCGAGCATCTTCTGTCGCATTTTGTTCTTGTCGATGTTAATCGCGTACATGAACGCCTCAAGGTCGTTCGTCGCAGGATTTCGCATCATGTGAATAGAAGAGTGAAGCCATTCGCTGTAAGTGCCCATCTTGTCAATGCAGAACTGATGCTCAATCTCGACGTCCATCTGTCCGCTTTCGGAATAGCCTTGCAAAAGAGCGCGGTTGAAAGCAGCGCAGTGGATTCTGTCTGATTCAGGAATGCGCTTGTAGATATTCTCGAACAGCTCATCAAGATTGCCATTGATGTCCGCGTCCTCAAGGAAAGCGTAAACACCGCGCGTGTCTTTGTAAGTGTTTTGAGTGATGTTAATCCAAACAGACATGACAGTGTTCTTCAGAACAATGTCGTGATAAGTCGTCTGGTCCTTGAAGCGCTGCTCATCGATTTTCTGCTGCGAAATATCCACGGCAGTTCCGATAGCGCGCTTAACACGCCCGTATTCATCGAAAACGCCCGTGTAATTAAGACGAACCCAACCGTAATCCAAATTCGAGCCAATTTCAGCGATATGGCTTTTTTTGAGCCTTATCTCCTCGCTCACTTTTTCCTCGCCGCTCTTGAGCCGCGCAAAAATCGCCTCGAATTTGTCGACATCGGCGGGATGAACAAGAGAGCTGGCTGATATATCCTCAGGGATATAAGCGATTTGGCTTCCGGGAATCGAAGGCGTCGCGCTAAGGACAATGCGCCTTGACTTCACATCGTAAATCCACGCATTCAAGCCCGCCTGCTCAGCCGCAGTGATAAAACACTGCTCGAAGTCAGAAAAGTCGTCAATGTTGACGCTAAAGCCAAAATACTTGGCGACATCGGTCTTAATGTAGCCCAATCGCCTCCATTCACAAGCGCCGTCGCTTTCCATAATGCGAACATTCGCCGTCGCAATACGCTCGCCGCCTCGAATTCGCTCGTCGAGCCTTCTGTACTCATTCGCGCTCGAAGGGTGAACAAAGCCGTCGCTAATCATCCTCTCGACGTAATTATCGCAATACTCAGGAATGCCGTAATTTTTCTGAATCCGCTCGCACATTCGGGCAATGCCAGTCGTAACGTCCAGCTCCCAATAATAAATGTCATTCGACTCGCAAAGCATATCGAGAGAACTTCGCGCAAATTCGAGCTTTTCGCGCGTCACCTTGAGGAGAGAATACAAAGAAAGCAGCTTCTTCCTGTAATGAAAAACGATGTATATAGTCGCTGAGGTCAAAAGGACAACTGCCACAGCAAGAAAAACAGTCAATATCATCGGCATAAATAAATTATAGCACGCCTTTTTGACTTTTAGAAACCAAACCTTCTAAATTCGACATTCTTTGAAAAATAATAAAAGACGGAAAAACTCTCCTTTTTCTCGGATTTTGAAAGAAAAAGAAGAAAACAATCAAGTTTCTTACGATTTATCAAGAAAACAACATCAAAACAAGCCTTTTTTATATCAAAAATAATATTTTCCACATTGCAAAACACTTTTTCCACATTGCAAAATAAATTTGTAACGTCGCAATTTTATTTTTCCACATTGCAAAAAGAATTTGCAACATAAAAATTAGTGTTTTTCACATCACAAAGACATTTTGCAACATAGCAAAAATATTTTGAAAGATTGCAAATTATCTTTGCAACATCAAAAACAAGACTTGCAACATTGCAAAAAGTAAAAACAACGTCAAAAAGAGAGTAATTCACGTCAAGGAGAGAAGTTTTCATCTTTAGGAGAGTTTCCCTTTCGTCAAGGAAGAAAGAAATGGCGTCAATCCTTTTTTCCCGCTTCACGAATTCGACGAAATGAACAAAAAGGAAAGCGTCCCCCATGTTGTTTTTGCTTTCAAAAAAGCGCTGACGACATTCCTCGAATTCGCGAAAAAAAATCCCTCTCAAATTCGAGAAGGATTTTCTTGAAAAATATGCTCCAGAAATTATTGTCATGCAGAACTCGTTTCAGCATCTGCCTTGACCTTGATTGATTGGACAGATTCCAAAAACAGCCCGCGCCCGACAAAAGCGTCTGTGCCTGTCAAAGCAGCCTGCGCCTGACAAAAGCGTCTGTGACGCTTATTTTGCGCTCACGAGCATAACATCAAAGCAAATGTATGCGCCGCCTGGGATAACGCCAGGAATGCCGCGCGCGCCATAAGCGAAGTCCGGCGGAATGACCATCTTGCGAGTCTCACCGACCTTCATGTCCTGAACCATGATGTCAAAGCCCGGAATCATCTGACCTGCGCCAACGCGGAACGAAAGCCCCTCGTGTCCGCCATCGACCATCTTCTCTGAGCCGTCGAAAATCGTGCCGTCAACAAGATATCCCTTGTACTCGACAAAAACGTTCTTGCCCTTGCCGATTTTGTCGCCAGAGCCTGTCTTCAGCACTTTGAAGTAAATGCCCTCTTTTGATTTCTCACAATCAGCGATAACGCCCTGCATAGCCTTTTCCTGAGCCTCGCGCTCAGCCTTCTTTCGAGCCTCGACCTTTTCGTTGGCAACTTTTGCCTCACGGTCGAAATCCGCCTGTGTCGCGCTGAATTTTTGAGCGTCCGCACCGTTTCTGACGATTGTAAGGCTCTTGATGTGGTCGCCCTGCTTTACGCTGTTAACGACTTTCTGGCTCGCGTCATCAACGACTTTGCCAAAAATTGTGTGCTTTCCGTTGAGCCAAGTTGTCGGAACGATTGTGATGAAGAACTGGCTTCCGTTTGTGCCAGCGCCCGCGTTTGCCATCGCAAGATATCCGCCCTTGTCGAATTTGAGGCTGTCAACGATTTCGTCTGCAAAGCGGTAGCCAGGACCGCCCGCGCCTGTTCCCTGCGGGTCGCCGCCCTGAATCATAAAGTCCTGTCCGTCGCCGTTAGCCTTAGAGATTACGCGGTGAAATTTCAAGCCGTCATAGAACTTCTTGCCCTTTGCAGCGTCAAGTGTTCCTTCGGCAAGACCGACGAAGTTAACGCAAGTGAGGGGAGTTTCCTTGTAGAAAAGCTCCATTGCTATTGTGCCTTTTTCTGTTTCAAGAACAGCGAAAAGACCGTCTTTTCCTTCAATTCCCTTATACATAGGTTTACAACCTCCAACTGAAATAAATAATACACTTGCAAGAAGTGCGCTAAGCAATTTTTTCATAATCTTACTAACCTCGAATTTGCTTATCGAATTTGCCATTCAAAACAGCCTTTGGCTGTTAAAATTGCATTATGAACCAATTGCAAATCGCTTCAAGGCGCGATGTGAAAGACTGGTTCAAATGTTTTTCAAAGACGCCAAGAGCAGGAAATTTTGCCTGAAGCGGCATATAAATCAAAAACTCATCACCGCAATCGATAATCACGAGCGAGATTTTCAGATTTTCTGGCGCTACAGCCTTCAAAAACGCATAACTAATCCACTGCACATTCGTAAAACTCGTGAACACTTCGTTCTCGCTCTGGCGATAGTTAAGGCGATAATTGCATCGCCCGAAGCTGTTGTCGTCCATAAGGCAATACGCCACTAGTCCGTCAGCATCGCCATAAATCGGGTCAGGAACGCGAGTTTCGTCTGTTGCAGATTTTATCATGTACATGTTTTTGTAGAGAGTTTTCTGCTTTTTGCTTGAAGATGAATAATATTTCATTCCTTCCATTTTTGAAACCGAACGGCAAATTCGAGATGCCGCGCTTATGGAAATATCATCTCCAGCTCTGCCTTTCAGCTTGCTGTTTGCAGAAAGACGCACTTTTTTTATGACGTAAAGGCTTTCAACAACAAAAGCAGGCTCTTCGGCGTCTGTCCATTGTGTTGTTGAAAGTTTGGCAAGAGGTGTCGAAGGCGCGAGCTCAAATTTGACATCATGAGCTTTGTAGCTCGACCTTCTGATAAACTCTTTGCCTTCAAGTTCTTTCAAAAGAGAGGCTGGAACAATGTCTTCTTTTTTGTAAGGTTGTGCAAAAATCGAGACAGATAGAAAAATCAGCGTCAAAAGCGCAAATATCTTTTTTGTCATTCCGCCCTCACTTTTTCCGTTTTCTTAGCGGCGAACACCTTTGTAAATAACGCGAACTTGTTTGTAAAGTCCGTCACCTTCGCTCTTTGTCTCAACATCAGCAACATCGTTCAATGTTGTGTGAATCAAGCGGCGCTCAAACGGGTTCATCGGCTCAAGAAGCACTGATGAGCGGGAAGAGCGAACTTTGTCCGCGCACGCATAAGCAAGACGAACAAGAGATTCCTCACGGCGAATTCGATAATTTTCGGTATCAAGGATAACTCTGATGTCTTCTCTTCCAAGTCGGCCTGCGTAAACGTTTGCCAAAAGCTGCAATGCATCGAGGTTCTTTCCCTTGCGTCCGATAAGGATTGACGAGTTTTCAGAATCAAGTTTGATGCCAATCTTGTGCTCTTCGCGGAACATAACTTCTGTTTTGATGTCATAACCCATTTTTTCAATTACAGTGTTCACGAATTCGAGGAGCTTCTTCTCGAATTCGTCAGCAGGAAGCGGGTCTGCAACAACAGAATTGTTTCTTGCAGAAGCGAAATGTACAGAATCTCGCTCCTCATCGTTTACAGCATCAGAAGTTGACTCCAATGTGTGAATGCGGATTTTTACGAAACCTTTTTTGAAAAGAGAACTTTTCTGTGTTTCGAGGATTTCAACGTCGAACTGGTCTCTTTCCAGTCCCAAATCACTAGCAGCCAACTCAATGGCTTCTTTTTCGGTCTTTGCTTCGTATTCTTTGACCATCTATATCTCCTTAATAATTATCTTTTTTTCGTCGCAGATTTGACCAACTTCATCTCAGCCTTTTTCTGTGCAAGCATACGGTTGATGATTATCTGCTGAATCATCTGGAATACGTTGCTTACAGTCCAATAAATGAGAAGTCCTGAAGGTGCATCATAGAACATGAAGAAGAAGATTGCCGGCAATCCGTACATCATCATCTTCATCTGCTGTTGCTGCTGAGAACTCTGCGCCTGTGGTGTTGTTTTCTGCATAATGAAGCTAGAAACAATCTGCGTAATAACATAGACAAAAGGCAAAATGCGCAAGTGATTCCAGCCAAGAAGAGGAACTGTGTTCTTGAATTGCAAAACGCTATCACCAAGAGAAAGGTCAGAAATCCAGCCAGGGATGAATACAGCGCCTCGGAACTCAAAGTAATTATTAAAGAGCTGATAAAGCGCCAAGATGATAATCATCTGCAAAATCATCGGAGCGCATCCGCTTGCAGGATTATAGCCAGACTCTTTATAAAGTTTTGCCATCTCTTCCTGAAGTTTCTGCTGGTTGCCTTCGTATTTCTTCTGCAAAGCCTGCATTTTAGGCTGAAGTTCCTGCATCTTGAGGGTTGAAAGAGAGCTCTTGCTTGAAAGCGGGAACATAGCGGCTTTGATAATGATTGTCATTATAATGATTGAGACACCCCAGTTTTTCACAACTTTGTTGATGAGCTCAAGCACTTTTTTGAGAATGATTTCAATCCAAGCAAGCCAACTTGAAGCAGAGCTGTCATTAAGGCGGAGTCCTGAAAGTTTCCAGCCGTTATTTTCTGACGCATTATATTTTACAAGGTTCTTTTCATCTCTCGGACCTGCATAGATATAATAAGTATCTGTTGTATTAGAAGAAACGGATTTTCTTGACAAAAGAATCTGAGAGTTTGCATATCCTGATTCAACCAAAGTTGAATAATGAAGAGACTCTACTGTATCAAGGCTTGATGGAATCGCCAAAATTTCAAAATACTTTCCTGCAATACCAGTCCATGAAAATGCTTTCTCGAATTCGCGGGTCTGATTATTTCCAAGGTTTGAATCTTTTCTCTTTCCGTTTGTATACGCCATAAACCTGCGATACTCATATCGATTTTGTTTTGGATCAAAATGTGGACCAATTTGAGGAGATGTTCTAAGAGTATATCCAATACCGTCAACATTAAGGTTTGCTTCTTTTCCATCAGCACCATAAACATTGACTTCTAATTTGAACATATATTCATCAGGGATAAAAGAGTATGTTTTTGCAAGCGTAAACTCTCTTGTATTTCCACTTTCGTCAAGCGCGCTAAAAGTACGGAAAAAGCCAATTGTGTAATCGTCTATTCTTTTTGCAGTAAACAAATCATTTATAATAGGTTCTGAATATCCACCAAAAGACAAAGCAAATGCTCTGTTTTTTTCGGATATGCTGTCTGCCATTTCAACACCGCGATAATCTTCTTTTCCATTATTGTCAAATGGACGGTCTATATCTTTTTCTTTTTCGCCAAGAAGCTCATAACCGATAATATCGCCACCAACATTTGTAAATGTAATTCTGGCTTTATTTGTTTCAATTACAAACTCTTCAGCCTTTTCAGGTATTGCAGAATTGATTGTTGATACTTGCACATTTTTAGAAGTTGATACTTCTTCGCTAGAAGAAACAGGTTCTTCAGTTGTTTCTAAATTTTGAACTTGCTGTTGTGGTGGGAAGAATTTTGTTTGAATGAACAGAGAACCCACAATTACGACTGTGGATAGACCTATTGCCCAGACAGTGTTTTTATCCATAAAAAATGCCTCGTTAACTTTAAGACAATCAAGGAACTGGGTCAAAGCCTCCTTTAGAAAACGGATTACAGCGTAAAACCCTCCAGATTGCCATAAAAAGCCCTTTTAATGGGCCATATTTTTTTATAGCCTCAAGTGCATATTCCGAACATGTCGGAGTAAATCTGCAAACAGGAGGCTTCAACGGAGAAATAAATTTTTGATAAAAACGAATAAGTATACAGAGGAAATCACTAAGCAATCGGTATAGGGATTTAAAAATCCGCTTCATTCTTTGAGCAATCCTGCTTTCATGCATAAGACACGAAACTGGACACACCGCGAATGGAACGAATCATTACCAGGATAAATAAGCAGCAGCATATCATATCCAGTGTTCAGGTGTGTTTTAAAACTGCGGTAAATTTCACGGCTAAAGCGTTTCGAGCAATTACGCTCTACAGCAGTACCGTATTTTCGCGGAAGAGGAAATCCAATCCGGTTGAATCCAAGATGATTCTCTGCATAAAAGAGTTTTGCTCCTTGTATGCTTACCCGTTTTCCGCACTTAAACAGATTCTGTATATCCACGGAGCGTTTTATTCGCTCTTCACGAGTAAAACGCTCCGAAGTTGACAAGCCTGTTTTCATGCCCGTCAAAAATCAGTAAGGTTTCTTTTCGTCAGAAATAGTGAGCTTTGCTCTTCCCTTTGCACGGCGGCGAGAAAGAACTGCACGACCTCCGCGAGTTGCCATACGTGCACGGAAACCAAACTTTCTGTTGCGCTTAACTTTGCTAGGCTGATATGTTCGTAACATAAAATATGCTCCTTATAAATTAAAGTATCTCAAGAAATAGTGTTTCACTATATCATTTATTTTTTGAATTGGTCAACACAGTGCATTCCAATTCTTTAAATTTAGAAATAAGGTCAGGTGGTAAATAACCCTTTTGATTTTTTGATTTTTCTTCATTTCGCCTAAATTTTTCAAGGACAGCCTCTTCTTGTTCCATTTTTTTTTGGAACTCCGGAAGAGCTATCATTTCTTCAAAATTTTTTGGCATCTTATCTTTTTTATTCACAATTTCAAGAGCAGCATCTTCAGCTTCTTGTCTTCGTTTTATTTCTGCAATAATAGCTTCAACAGGAGGTGAAACTTTCTGAGACTTAAAAAGAGTGGCATCAGAACCTTTCAATCTGTAAACCATATTCTTTATTTCAAGTTCAGGAGCTCTTTTTCTAAGCGCTTTTATAATCGTTCGTTTGTACATCTGCAAAAGTGTTATACATCCTGAGTGGTCGGCTTCCACAAGAAGTGTCCCGTTGTTCATCTCAATTATTCTAGAATGAGAGCTTAAAAAACTTCCTCGTCCATAAAGGGTTTCTGTAACTTCTTGCCAAAGAGTCAGGACTCTTACACTGTGTTCTGCATCAACTATTTTTATACTGTCAAAAACACTGTTTACAAGTTTTGAAAAATCAGCAGGCTCTGCTATATTTCGTTTCATTCAATCTCCAAAAAATCTGCTAAAACTTTTCTTTGTATTTCATTAAGACTTTTCTTTCCAAAAGCCTTTTTCGATTTGATAAACCTTTGTCGAACTTCGAATATATTTTTCAAAAGGTTCTCCAGGTAAAAAAGTACAAAATAATTGGTCATACTCAGGAAGAAGAGAAGTAAACTTTTCTCTTTTTAGAGGGTCAAGTTCAAGCATAACATCATCCATTAAAAACACAGGTTTTTTTCCTGTTATTTGAGTATAAAATACACCTTGCGCAACTCTCAAAATCAAACTAACAAGGCGACGCTGCCCTGTTGATGCTTGAGGTATAAACGGAATTCCGTTTTTAAGAAATCGGATTCTATCACGATGAGGGCCAGATAGTGTCGTTCCAACTTTCAAATCTATATCACGACGACTTTCTAAATGAGATATTATTTCTTCTTCGTTTGGAAAATCAAAGCCTGTTTCAGTCTTTTTTTTCCAAGCAGGTTCATAACTTATAACTAAGTCTTCAATTCCAGAAATTTGTTCAAATAACTTTCCAAAAATCTGATTAAATCTGAAAATAGCGTCGCGTCTTTTCTTTTCAACTTCAAGTCCGTAGTGAGAAAGTTGCGTATCATAGCTTGAAAGCATTTCTAAATTTCGCTCTCTAATACATGTATTCCGACTTTTTAAGACATATCTGTATCGTCTAAGCGCTTCAAGATGTACTATATCGTACATGCTAAGACTTTGGTCAATAAAAAAACGACGACGTTCAGGCTCTCCTGAAGCAAACTCAATATCTCCGTGGCTAAAAAGCACACATGGAATCGTATTTATCAAATCTTTTCTGTCGTTAACACGCTTTCTATTTTTTTCAATCCTTTTTCGACCATTTTCATACTTTACGCTTACACTATCGGTTGAAATATCACTTTTAAAAAGAGCATTCAAACTCATTTCATTTTCGCCATTTCTTATGACTTCATGCTCAATTCTAGTTCTAAAAGAAGATGCATAAGCAGAGTAATATAAAGCTTCAAGCAGATTGCTTTTTCCCTGTCCGTTTTCGCCTACAAAAAACACTTCTTTTGCAAACAAATCAATTGTTTCATTTGCGAGATTCCTGAAGTTATAAAGAGTAAGCGATAAAAACGGCATAAAGATAAATTTATTCCTTTTGCATTGGCATTATGATATGAAAATAATCTTCTGCAGGATCTGGACGTAGTGTTATAGCACTCATTTCTTGACTAAATTCAATAGCCGCATCTTCACTTGTCATAACTCGAAGAGGATTATCAAGGTATTTATAATTTACAGCAATAGTGATAGCTTCATCTGCATATTGACAAGGAATTTCCTCTTCTGACTGCCCCTCATCAGTTTGAGAAGAAAGAACTTTCATCATTCCTGGTTGAATATCAAGATAAATACGTTCTGCTTTCTGATCTGTCATAATTGTCATACGCCTAATAGCATCTATCAAATCAGTTTTTTTCAATTTAAGAGTATGAGATTGATTTTCAGGAATTACTCGTTGATATGCAGGGAATTTTCCGCTGATAAGTAGAGATGAAAATTCATAGCTACCAAATTTAAAGAAAATAGTATCTTGTGTTATAGACATAGAAATCATTCCTTCCAAAGGAGCATGTTTTTGAATAATTCCTAAAATTTTTGTAGGTACTATTGCTGAAGGAAAATCAGGAATATCTGTTGTTATTTCACATTTTGCAAGAGAAAGTCTTTTTGCATCTGTTGCGACAAGAATAAAATTTCCTTCATTTTTTGAGAAATAAACGCCACTCAAAAATCTTCTTTTATCATCATTACTGATAGCAAATATTGTTTGCTGTATCATTGTTTTAAGTTTTTTTGATTCTATTTCAAAAAATGGACTTTCAGATTCAAATTTTGTTTCAGGGAATTTTTCAGCAGAGAGTGATGACAACTCAAATTTTACACGTTTTGCAATAGGTCTTATTATTACTGACTGTGTAGAGCCATCTGCATTTTTTTGTTCGATAAACTCAATCTCTCCACATCCATTTGGTAATGATGAGAGGATTTCTAGAAATTTTGCACAGAAAACTATAACAGTACCTTCTTCTATTATATCAACAGGGACTGTTGTCTTAAAGTTTATAAGAGAATCAGTGGCTGTCATTATTAGTTTATTATTTTCTGCAGTCAACATTATATTTGACATAACTAAAGAATGATTTTTTGAAGCAATAATCTCTTGTGCAATTGCAAGTTCTTTTACAACTGCATCCCTATCGAATGTAAATTTCATTTGAAACTCCTTTTCAAAAGTAATTTGCTAAATTTACTAAAAATTTAAATTTTAATAGTAATAATAATAAGGTCTGTTAATTTCTGGAAAAACAATCTTTTTTATTATAAAATAAAAAGTTAAAAAGTGGATAAAGATATGAAAATCATCAACATGTTATCCACTTTTACACATTTTATTTATTTTTCCACTTTAAAAGCAAATATTTATAAAAGATTTTATCCAGTTTTCCACATTTTATACTGTATATCTCATTTCTTGTAGTCCTTAATATTTCTTATTAAAAGTTGAATAACACTGTCTAATTGACTATCGATTTTAAGTGCATCCTCCACTTTTTCAAGAGAATGCATTGCAGTCGAATGGTCTCTTCCTCCAAATTCATTTCCAAGCTCTTTTAAAGAATATTCTGTGAGCTGTCTTGCGATATAAAGTGCTATTTGACGAGGAATAACATATTTTCTATCACGTTTTTTTCCTTTTATATCTGATAAAGAAATATTGTAGTGTTCTGCAACTACTTTTTGGATTATATCAATTGTAATTGTTCCTGAAAGAGGTGAAGAAAATACATCTCTAAGTTGTTGTTGTGCTATTTCCACTGTTATTTTTTCGTGTATAAGACACGCATAGCCAATCATTTTTGTTAATGAAGCTTCAAGATCTCTTACATTTGTTTGAACGTTTTTTGCAATATAGTCAATTACATCATCTGGTATTAAATCAGATGGTACAACTCCTGCTTGTAAATTTGCTAAAAACTTTGGATCTGAGTCTGCTTTTGCGAGCTTTTGTATAAGAATTGCGCGTCTTGTTTCGTAGTTTGGCATTTGAATATCTACATTCATTCCGAGTGAAAAGCGGGATTTGAGACGTTCTGTTATATTTTTTAATTCCGAAATAGGACGGTCACAAGTAAAAACAAGTTGAGAATGGTTGTCAAAAAGTGCATTAAATGTATGAAAAAGTTCTTCTTGAGTTCCTTCTTTGTCCTGTAAAAAGTGGATATCGTCTATTAGAAGAACATCTAATTTTCGATATTTATTTTTGAATTTTGAGGCTGTTTGATCATGGAGAGAAGCAATGAATTCATTTGTAAATTTCTCAGCTGCAACACAACAAATTTTTGTCGAAGAACCTTTTTCTTTGTATATATAGTTGCCAATTGATTGCATTAAGTGTGTTTTTCCAAGACCTACTCCACCGTAAATCAAAATTGGATTCCATTTTCTACCAGGATTTTTTGCAGCATCCAAACAAACATTGTATGCTAAGTTGCTATTATCTCCTGGTATAAAGTTTTCAAAGGTGTAATCTTCTCTGAGTTGAGGATGTTTTACAAATAATTCAGATTTTACTTGTGGGACTGAAGTTTGAATAGGTTTATTAAAAACTTCTGTATGAGTATTTTCTTGTCTTTTTTCGGAATATTCCTCGTAAGTTGATGTTTGCTCTTTAAAATTTTCTTTTAGCGCAGTAAAAATAGGAATTGCATTTGGATAATCCCTATCTGTATTTTTTAGATAATTATTATCTACCTGAATAGGCGCCTCTTCTTTTTTTGAAGAGTGGATTATTTCTCCTAAATCTTGAGATTTTACGATACTAGTTATTTCTATATTTTTCTGTCCTGTTAAAGAGCAAATCTTGTCTGCTACAGCTTTTACATAGCCTTTACTTTGCATTTGATTCCACATAAATGTAGAAGGAACAGAAACTGTTATTGTATTGTAATTATCTTCTACATATTCCATATTGAACCAAAATTGGAAGTCTGAATCTTTACCTTTTGCTTTGTATTCTTCACGGATTTGGCGCACAGCTTCTTGCCAAAAATCTCTGTAATTATGCTCGCTCATAGTCTTGTATTATACTCTGCCTTTACTTTTTTCTGCAATACAAGTATACTTATTTTACGTGTTCTTTCTATATATGGCAAAGTTTTAGAATGTCAATCACGAATTAAAATACAAGGGATTTCTTCAGTATGGCAACATCTTATTCAGCCGGAAATATACAAGTTTTAAAAGGTTTGGAAGCTGTTCGTAAGCGTCCAGGTATGTATATAGGCTCTACAGGTCCAATGGGATTGCACCATTTGGTTTATGAAGTTGTGGACAATAGTATTGATGAAGCTATGGCAGGTTTTTGCAGTACTATAACTATTGTTCTTGAAAAAGGTAATATTTGCCGTGTAGAAGATGACGGACGCGGTATTCCTGTTGATATGCATCCAACTGAGCATATTAGTGCTCTTGAACTTGTTTTGACAAGACTTCATGCTGGTGGAAAATTTGACAAAGGTAGTTATAAAGTTTCTGGTGGTCTTCACGGTGTAGGTGTAAGCTGTGTAAATGCGCTTTCTACTTGGATGGAAGCAACAGTAGAGCGCGACGGAAAGAAATATTGCCAAAAATATGAAGTTGGACAACCTATAACTCCTGTTGAGCAAAAGGGAGAGTCTAACCGACATGGAACTACTATCCGCTGGAGAGCTGATCCTGAAATTTTTACAGAAACAACTAATTATGATTATGATGTTTTGTCTATTCGTTTTAGAGAACTTGCTTTTTTAAATCAAGGAATTACCATTGTTTTCCGTGATGAGAGAGGAGATGAGTCTAAGGAAACTGTATTTAAGTTTGAGGGTGGTATTAGGCATTTTGTTTCTTATCTTAATGAGGGAAAAACTGTAATACCTGCTGAACCTTTGTATATTTCTGGAAGCGATAAAGATATAATAACAGAGCTTGCAATGCAGTATAACGACGGATATTCTGAGAATATTTCGTCGTATGTTAATGATATAAATACTCATGAAGGCGGTATGCATCTTGAAGGATTTAAGAGTGCATTGAGCTATGTTTTGAATAAGTTCTTGGAAAAGTATCCGAAAATTCAGCGTCGCCTTGCAAAAGATGAACATCTTTTAGGCGATGATGTTCGTGCAGGTCTTACCGCTGTTCTTTCGATAAAAGTGCCAGAGCCTCAGTTTGAGGGACAAACAAAGACAAAACTTGGTAACTACGAGGTAAAGGGTATAGTTGATACTCTTGTTAAAGAGAAATTGACGGTATTCTTTGAGCAAAACCCATCTGTTATTGAGCAAATCCTTGATAAAGCAGTAGGCGAGGCTGCTGCTCGTATTGCGGCAAGAAAAGCAAAAGAAGCTACTAGACGTAAATCTGGATTGGACAGTTTTGGGCTTCCTGGTAAATTAAGTGATTGTTCTTCTAAAGATCCTTCAGAATGTGAAGTATACATTGTTGAGGGAGATTCTGCAGGAGGATCTGCAAAGAAAGGTCGAGATAGTCGTACTCAAGCAATTTTACCTCTTTGGGGAAAGATGCTTAATGTTGAAAAAAGCCGACTCGATAAAGTTATAACGAATGAAAAGTTGCAACCTGTTATAGCTTCTCTTGGTACAGGAATTGGAGATGATTTTGATATAACGAAATTGCGTTATCACAAGATTATCATAATGGCTGATGCCGATGTTGATGGTTCTCATATTCGTACGCTTCTTTTGACATTCTTTTTCCGTTATATGCCAAAGATAATTGAAGATGGTTATGTTTATCTTGCTATGCCGCCGCTTTTTAAAATCACATATAATAAAAAAGACTGGTATGTTTATGATGATGCTGAAAAAGATGCTGTAATAAAATCTATTGGAGTTGAAACTTCTAAGCTTTCTGTACAGCGTTACAAAGGTCTTGGTGAAATGGACGGTACTCAACTTTGGGAAACGACTATGGATCCGTCTCGCAGAAAGATGATGAGAGTTACAATCCCTGATGCGATTGCTGCTGATAAGATTTTCAGTACTTGTATGGGCGAGGAAGTTGAGCCTCGAAGAAAATTCATCGAAGAAAATGCTATTTATGCAAATCTAGATGTTTAATAAAATTGGAGATTCTCGAATAAATGGAAAACGAAATAAAGACGCCTGAAGGCGGAACTCTTATTAATATGCCTATTGATCAAGAAGTAAAAAGGGCTTATATAGACTATTCAATGTCTGTTATTGTAAGTCGCGCTCTTCCTGATGTACGTGATGGTTTAAAGCCTGTTCATCGTCGTATTTTGTATGCCATGGATGAGCTAAATCTTCATAATAGCGGACCTACTCGAAAATGTGCAAAAATTGTCGGTGATGTACTTGGAAAATATCATCCGCACGGAGATGCTTCTGTTTATGATGCTCTTGTTCGTCTTGGACAAGATTTTAGTCTTCGTTATCCTGTTGTAACTCCTCAAGGAAACTTTGGAACAATTGCTGGAGACCCTGCTGCTGCTTATCGTTATACAGAGGCGAAGATGGCTCGTTTAGCGGAAGAGATGGTAGCAGATATTTCTAAAGATACGGTAGATTTTCTTCCAAATTTTGATGAAACGACAAAAGAGCCGACTGTTCTTCCTGCAAAATTTCCTTTTTTACTTGCAAATGGTACAAATGGAATTGCTGTCGGTATGGCAACAAATATGCCTCCTCATAATTTGCGAGAAATTGCATCTGCGATAAGTGCTTATATTGACAATCCTGAAATATCTATAGAGGAACTTGCTGAGCATATAAAAGGTCCTGATTTTCCTACAGGTGGTATAATTTATGGCAAGTCTGGAATTATGCAAGCATATCGTACTGGACGAGGTAAAATCGTTGTTCGAGGTCGATATGTTGTAGAGGAAGGCAAAAACGGTCGTGAATCGATTGTTTTTACAGAAGTTCCTTATCAAGTAAATACACGCGTTCTTTGCGAACGAATTGGTGAACTTGCCAGAGATAAAATTATTGACGGCATTTCTGGTATAAATGATGAATCTTCAGACCGCATTGGAATGAGAATTGTCATTGATTTGAAACGTGGTGCAGTTTTAAAACTTGTATTGAATCAACTTTTTGCTAAGACACCTCTTCAATCATCTTTTAACGTTATAAATCTGGCTCTCGCAAAAGGACGCCCTCAGATTTTTAATCTTAAGCAACTTATAGAACATTTTGTTGCTCATCGTGATATTGTTATTACTCGCCGAACGAAATTTGAACTTGGAAAAGCGCTCGCTCGTGCTCATATTCTCGAAGCTCAAATTACAGCTATTAATAATATTGACGAGGTTATTTCAATTATTCGCGGAAGCCGTGATACAGAATCTGCAAAGAATGCTCTTATGACTCGTTTTTCTTTTGATGAGCCTCAGGCGCAGTCTATAGTTGATATGCAACTCAAAAAACTTACGCATCTTCAGATTGATGACCTTAAAAATGAGATTGCAGAACTTAATACTCTTATTGCACATCTTCAGGATTTGCTTGAGCATCATGAAAAAATCTTGGCTCTCATCAAGACTGAGACAAATGAAATTGCAGATAAGTACGGTGATGATCGCAGAACTGATATAGTTGCTGCTGGTGCAGAGAATATTTCTGTTGAAGACATGATAAAAGAAGAAGATGTCGTTGTTGTCATGTCTAATCTTGGATATTTAAAGAGAATGCCAGTCACAACGTACAGAAGTCAAAGTCGTGGTGGCAAAGGAATTTCTGGCACAAAACTTGTTGAAGAGGATTTTGTAAAGCATATATTTGTAGCATCTACACATGACATTATTCTTTTCACAACAACTGCGGGGCGTGCGTATACTGTTAGAGCTTACGAAATCCCTGAATCTAGCAGAAATAGTCGTGGCGGACATCTCAAAAGTTTGTTACAACTTTCAGAAGGTGAAGAGATTTCTTCAGTTACCTCTTTAAGAGAATTCCGTGATGACGAATACTTGTTTATGATGACTGAAAAGGGTGTTGCAAAGCGTATTGCAACAAATGAGTTCCGTAACGCTCGCTCAAGAGGCGTTACAGCACTGTCATTCAAAAAAGATGATGATAAAGTTGTAACAGCGATGTTGACGAATGGAAAAAATGATATGCTTATAATTTCACGAAATGGAAAAGCTTTGCGAATATCAGAAACTTCTGTTCGTTCAATGGGACGAGGTGCTGCTGGAGTTCGTGGAATAGACTTGAGTGAAGGTGACAAGGTTGTTGCTGCTATTCCAAGCGATGAAAGCGGAATGATTTTGGTCGTAACAGAAAAAGGCTTTGGAAAGCGAATCGATATCAATGATTTCACGATTCACGGGCGAGGAACTGGCGGACAGCGTATTTTTGGTAATGTCGAAGGTAAGGGCGGTATTGCAGGCGCGCTGTGTGTCAAAGAAGATGATACACTTATGTGTGTGACTAATAAAGGTCAGATTATTAGAACCCCTGTTTCTGGTATTTCAGAGCAAGGTCGTACAGCGTCTGGTGTAACGATATTCACTTTTGATGATGATGAATATGTAATTTCAATTGACAAAGCCTCTAATGAAGAAGCGCAAAAAGAAGAAGACTAATTATTGATTAGTTTGAAAAAGGACTCTGATTTTATTTCAGAGTCCTTTTTTTTTACAAACACAATATGCAGAGTTTTTGTTATTTTTATCACGCTATATATTGTAAATTTTATAGCCCTTGTCTGTTTGTACAAGATGTGGAAAAGTATTGGAAAATTTGTGTAGTTAAATTTGTGGAAAATGTCGAAATTTTATAAATTATTATATTAGCAAGAAATGTTATAAGTGTGTACTGTGTAAAATGTGTTAGAAGTTTGTGTGGAAAAGTTGTGGAATTTTGTTGATAAAAATTCAGTAAGCAACAGTTTCACGTGAAACTGTTTTATAAAAAAAATAGCAAATAGAAAATTGTAATTGCCATTTGATTATTTATCTCTTTCAAGATTTTTTTTGCTATTTCGATTCATACTTTTTTTCGAGCAATAATTTTCTTTGAGTATGAAAATTAATTTTTCTTTCATGATAAAGATGTTTTAGAATGTGATTGTTTTTGAATGTGTTTTGAGCAGTATGCTTCATAAAATACTGTCATGCAGAACTTGTTTTAGCATCTGCTGCTTAGATTGCTAAACAAGTTTGGAATGATAAACTATAAAAAAATTGCATACCTTTTGAAATACTACTGCATTTTTTATGGATATTTGTTTTTTTGCAAAAGATTTGTCTCCAAGAAAAAGACGCACTATGATTTTCACAGTGCGTCTTTTGAGTTTTAGAATGTGAGCCTAAAAACTTTTGAACCGCGTTCTGGAGTCCAAATCGCTTTTCGTTTTTCTGGCAGCGTATCAATGCTTGCGCTAACAAAGCCTAATCGTTCAAACCAATCTGCTGTTTGTGTTGTCAGAACAAACACGCATTTTGCTCCTCGCGTTTTGGCTCTCTGTATTAAGAAGTCAATCAGCTTTGGACCAATGCCAATGTGCGCGCAAGTTTCGTCGACGGCGACGGCTGCGATTTCCATTTGTGCGTCGCTGTATGGTTCGAGGGCAGCACAAGCCCGAATTCCGCCGTCCATCTCGTAAACGATAAAGTTTTTGAATTGCTCTTGAAGTTGGGCTTCTGTGCGGGGCAAAAGATTTCCGTGCTCAACGAACGGGCGAATCAAATTCAAAAGCGCCGGAATGTCCTCGCGCGTCATATCGCGGATTCCGCCGTAATCAGATTTGTAAATCATAGTGCCAGAACCAAGATTGCTGAAAATTTCGCAGGGGAGTGTGCCGTCGATTGAACCGTTCAAGATGTGCACGCGCGAAACTCCGTTTTTGCAAGCGGAAGAGGCGAGATTCAAAAGTTGAAGCACTTTTTTATCTTTGTCGTGATTTTTTTCAAGGAACAACTCAAGTTCTTCAAGGTTCATTGCGGGAACGCAATCTTCTGCCGAAAGCCCGATGCCTTCAGGAATGAAAAATTCTCGGCTTGTGATTTCAGTGTCGGGCATCATGAAAAAGAGTTTGTCGGCTTTCAAGTGGCTCGCGATTTGCTCGGCAAGACTTAACGACGAAATGTTGTACGGCTTTCCTGTTTGACTCCAGCCAATGCAAGGAAAAATCGGAATAAATCCGCTGTCTAGCACTGTTTGAATTGCGTCGTCTTGCAACTTGTCGATTTCGCCAGAAGTTGCAAAGTCGACTCCGTTCAAAACGCCCTTGCCGCGAGCGCGAACCCAGTTTCCGATAACTGCCGTTCTCTTTTCGCCAGCGAGCGCGGTCATAATGCGATTGGACACATCGAACGCAGCCATTTTTATGAGCGGCATCGCGTCTTCGTCGGCAATTCTGCAACCGTCTTTGATTGTCCATTCGATTTTGGCTTCGTTCAAAACTTGGTCAATTCTGTTCCTCGCGCCAGGAACAATAAGAACCTGCAAGCCCGCTTCGTGAATCAAGCAAATGTCGCGAATGTGGCTGGTGAAAAGTGGCGACGCCAAAAGTGCGTCGTCGATGTAAATGACAACGGTCGCGTTTTTGAATCGTCTGATATATCGTATAACATCGCGGATTCTCTCGGCGCGGCGTGGAATAGGCGTGTTTTTCTTTGGTATCTCGTTCATAAGCAGAGTATACGCGATTTTGTTTTTTTTATAAAGTCAAAATGTTTCACGTGAAACACTAATTCTCTTTCCGCATGCTAAAAACACAACCGCAGTAATCTTGTCGGTACAAACCATATTCTGCTGAAATCTCAAGTGAGCGCTTAAATCCGCCTTTTTTCTTGAAATCCGAAAAGAGATAAGTAAGGTCTGCGCTTTCTTTTTGCAATTCAGCTCCGATTGCGTTGATTTTGGCGGAATCTTTGTGAGGGCTGATTGAAAGTGTGGTCGTGAAGTAATCAAACCCGTTTTCTTTTGCATACGCCCAAGCCTTTTTCATGCGAAACTCGTAGCATCTGCGGCATCGCTCGCCCATTTCGCGCTCGCTTTGAAGCTCAACTTCGTTTCGGACGTTCGTTGCTGAAAAATAATCTTCTGTGTCATAAGTGTCTTCAACGAGTTTCACGCTTTTTCCTTGAGAAAATCGTGGCAAGAAGTCGCGCAACTCTTGCAATCGGCGTCTGTACTCAGTTTCGGGGTGAATGTTCGGGTTGTAATAGTAAATCGTGATGTCGAAAAACTGGCTCAAGTATTCGATGACGTATGAAGAGCAGGGCGCACAGCAAGCGTGAAGCAAAAGTTTCTTTCGCCCATTTAGCGTGGAAAGTGTTTTTTCAAGAACGCTCTGATAATTGATTTTTTGTGTTTGCATATGCAGAATTATCTTTGTTTTTTTCTCGTGCGTCAATCTTTTCTCTTTTTGAGTGTCTTCGGCGAGCTTGTCTCTGAAATCTGTTTTTATAAAAACGCGGATGCTGAAATAAATTCAGCATGACAGAAACTTGAGATGCGGATGCTGAAACGAGTTCAGCATGACAAAAAAACGCCGCCTTTGAGAACAAAATCCCAAAAAGCGGCGCTTTCGTCTTTTTGCGCTAAAAAGTCGCGCTTGTTTTACTCTGTTTTCTTCTTATTTGCCTCTGCGTCCTGAGCGTTTGCGCGCTCGATTCTTGCCTCAAGCTCTTTGCCGAACTCCGTCAAGTCATCTCGGACAGCGCCGACCGCCTCGACGTATGAGACAAGCGAGTTGATAAGCGAAACCAAATCTTTTTTCAAGATTGTAGCGTTTTTCTCGTCGATTGCGTTCTGCGAGACGAACGAAGCGGTTTGACCTTCAAACTCCGCGTTCTTCGCCCAGAGTTTTTCGAGCGTTTCGTCAAGACCAGGAAGAACTTTGACCGCTTCCGCCACGTTCGGCGCGCTCAAATCAGTTTGTGCGCTCTTCAAGTACGCCGTTTCCTCGTCGTATGCGACTCTGGTTATCTTTTTTCCGTATTTTTCAACGATTGGATAAATCAAAATCGCCGCCTGTGAGAGCGTTTCCACGGGATTTTTCTTGTAGGCGCTCACGATGTCGATTGTCGTCTTCCAAAGCGTGTCCCTTTGTGAATCCAGAACGTCGAGCCCTGAGTACACGCGGTCTTTTTTAATCGCGATAGACTGTGCGTCCGCCTTTTCTTTAATCTTAGAGCCGAAGAGATTGAGCGTTTTGTCGTCGCTCTTCTGCTTTTCCACCATTTCCGCGACAGCAAATGCTATCGTGTTGACCGTCGTAATAGTTGAATTATATTTGAAATAACTCATAACGAACTCCAATTGACTGCGATTATAGACCTTTGAAAACTTCGTGTAAATATTTTTTTGCCTGTTGTGATGTTCAGAATTTAGACTCCCTGTGTCATTCTGAGCGAAAAACGGTGAAACCGTTTGTAGTCGAAGAATCTGATTGTGCATTTTCATAGGAGATTGTGATTTTGTGGGCTAGATTCTTCGACTCCGCTCATTGCATTCACTTCGCTCAGAATGACAAAGCCAATTAACCACAGTTTTTTCTCTTCTTCAGCGTGAAGAAACTCGTGAACTGGAATTTATTGTTTGCCTCACTGTTGCATGGCTCTTTAAACTGGAATTTATTATCTTCTTCAGCGTGAAGAAGCGTTTAAACTGGAATTTATTTGCTGCTTCACTGCTGCATGACTCTTTAAACTGGAATTTATTGGCTTCTTCAAAGTGAAGAAGGCTTTAAACTGTAGTTTACGTCAATGCAGTGATGAAAGCGGGATTTTTGCGCTTCTTTTTTTTGCGAATTTCAAAAAAGGGTGTAAGTTTTGTTGTAATCAAGATACTTTTGCGCCTTGAAATCAAAATCTTTTCCTGAAAATTTTATCTTGTTCTTGTCAAAAACAAAATCTTTTTCAAATTTTACATCTTCAATGTCGACGGAATAAAAACTTTTTGAGAACAACACACATTCTGAGAAAAGCAGCTCAAGATTTTTGGTCGAAAAAGCCACTAGATAAATGTCTGTGACTGCCATTCCGGAAGAAGAATTATTTGCTATTGCGTACAAAACATTTTTTCTTTTGTATTCGTATTTGTGAAATGTTATTGGGGTATATTGCACAAAAAGATATTGAAGTTGTGCGATTTCTTTTTTGTTTTTGTCGTATATAAAAATCAGATGATGTTTGATTTTGTCGTGTCCGAGCGCTTTTTTTGAATCTTCGCTCTCAGGCGAAATGCCTTCGTTGCTTCTGATTAGATAATTAAAGAAAAGAAAGTTTTTGCTCAAGTTTATCGCGTTTATTATTTCATAATTTTTGATTTCGATGTAATCCGAGATGGCTTTTGCCCAGATTTTGTCGGAATTTTCTTTGTTCAGTTTTGAAATGACTTTTTGCTCAAAATCTTTATTCAAAAAAGCGTTTAGCTCCTCGCTGCTCATTTCAATGACTCTGTTTTCGAGCAGTGAATCGATTTTGCTTCTGATACTTTCGTTTGCGTTCAGTGCTGCAATGCCAAAAAACAAGGTCAATGCAAAAAATAGTGTTTTCATTTTTTTTCGTCCTCAAAAAATTTCATTGTGTCTATTTTTATCGGAACACAAAAACTTCGGATTGACAAGTTTATGCTTCTACTACGCTCAGCAATCGCAGAGTTTACGTCAATGCAGTCGATTTTTGCTTTCTCTGGTATACTTAATTTTATGGAAATCGAGAAAGATAGCGAAAAAGCAAGAGAGATAGAAGCGAAAAAAGATTTTCAAAAGCAGCGTCGCGGGCTTTGCGTGTGGAAAATCGAGAAAAACAAGGCTGGGAATTTTGTAATCGAGGCGCGAACGATGTGCTATCCTGCGTTCACTGACCCATACAGAGATTTTCGTGCGACTTTTAGCGAAAGCGAAATCGTTTGGTTCATAAACGCTGTCAGAAGCCAAGAAAAAGATGCGTTTTCTGGCTATGGTGACAAAACTTTTGCAGAAAGCGATATTGGAAAAGCGCACTTGTCTGTTTTCAGAAAGGGGGATGATGCTGCGATTTATCAGCCTCTTGAGTTTTGCGCTTATGAGAGTGAAGATAACGAGGTAAAACGGTTTGACTCTGTTGTGCTTCTTCTTGGTGAAGACGGAACGCCGAAAACTGGAATGTTTGTTGAGGAGTTTTTTTCTGATTTGATTGAGTGTTTGTCGCCGAATGCGAAAGAGGTTATTTTGCCAATGGGTGATTTCGTCATTCGGAGAGTTGATTTTGAAAAGATGGAAATCGAGAAAATCCAAAAAAAGAGAAAGCGAAAAAACTGAGTTTTTGGTGATGATTTTGATTAAAAAAATTTTTTACGGGATAAAATGCACCACTGCGACGCAAATTATCATCTGGTCAAATAGCGCAAAACAATCCCCACGTATTTTTCGCAGGGATTGTTTTTATTTTGAGTGTTTCTAATTTACAAACTCAAGTTGTTTGTTCTTAAATGTTGTTGCTAAATTTCGTTTTAGCAGTTTTGGCACATATTCAGCAAGCATATCAATCATTGCTTGTGCATATTGCTCGTTGCTTTGATAAACTGTCATCAAAACTTTTTCATGATACTCTTTATACTGCTGAAACTCTTTCTGATTACCGTGTGTTGCTAAATCTTTTACATATCTGTCAAGATTTCTTGCGATAAACTTGGACGAAAGCACAGCTTCTGCGGATTCAGAACTATTTGTAGAATGAACAACTAAATCACCAAGCAAATGCGTGTAATAGCAAATACCTGCTATGCCTCGCGAAAAAGTTCTATCGCCAGCAAGAGCAAAAAACTCATCAGTTGCTTTTACAGTCTTTTGATTTCGCTTTTCCTGTTCACTTTGAATCAACTGAATAAAATCGTTCCATTCAGTTTCTGTAGCGTTTGGCAGTTTTTTGTAAAATTGAACTTGCAGTTTTTCTTGATTTGCAGGGTCTCCGTATTCAAATCCCCAATGATAAAAAAGTCTGTGCGTATATTTTCCCCAAGTAAAGCCTGGAAATTTTTCTTTGACAAGATTGTAAAATTCCCTGTCTTCCCCTTGATGATAATATTTTTTATAAAACAGACTTTGATGAATATCTGAATTTTTGTTATCAGATGGGTCATCAATCATATCATTATACAAGACCAAAAGCGGACGCATAATCTCTCGATTCTTTTTGCTCTTTTGCTTCGCAAACCAGTCGTTATCATTCCATAAACCAAGAACTTTCAGCTGGTCTTTTTCGTGTTCATCTCCGTCCTTTGCAAAAGTGAAAAAGGGCAGAGATAAAAGCAAAAAGAACAAAAGAATCTTTTTTATCAGTTTAAAGCCCATATTCGCGACCATTAAAATAAATACCACATGGAGCAACATTCTTTGCAGGTTTGTTCAAGTCAATTGGGTATAAAAACTGAACTGGATAAATAGCGTGTGCCAAATAAATTCCTGCGAAATAATAGCCTTCCTTTTTCCAGTTAAAATCAGCCTT
Organism: uncultured Spirochaetaceae bacterium; assembly: GCA_902778325.1. GTDB lineage: Bacteria > Spirochaetota > Spirochaetia > Treponematales > Treponemataceae > Treponema_D. The sequence goes on along the minus strand of CACYWZ010000002.1, from coordinate 122,503 downwards.
GCCTGTTGTATAGCAAAGAATTGTATCTTTGGGAGTAGATTTAGCTTTCTTAAGCTTCTTGGTTTCTTTTTCATCAATCTTTAATCTTAAAATAACAGGCTCATTTGAATTTGGTTTGTAGAAAAGAGCAACTAAATCTGTATTCGCACTCATTACCCACTGCAATGGGATTTTCACATCAATTTGGCAAGCTTTTTCAGAAAGCACTTTGCTGCTGACAAGAACCTTCTTTATGTCTTCTTTTGAGTTTCTCAAAACTGACGATGCAGGATTTAATCCAAACCAATACAAAATTTCATTTACGCTTTGAGTATCGCTTTTGTACTGATTTTCGATTGAAGCAACAGAGATTTTATTGTCATCAAGCTCTTTCAGCAAAGCTCTGCAAAGTTCCAAGCCGTCATAATCTGTACTTCCTGCAACTTCTAATGTTGAGCTTTCTTCATTATTGAAAGTATTATTCATAATTCCGAAAATACCATTTTGCTCTGTTTTCGCACTTTCATTCAAAATTTTGTCCAAATATGAACCTTGTAAAAACTGTGCTTCAACTTTGCTTGAAAGTTCATTTATGTTACGTTCCAAAAGACGTTTTGCATTTTGTTTATCTTGTAATTGAGCGTAAACAAGAGCACAGAAATAATAATCATTCCAAGAAGTTTTGTTCTTTTCGATAAATGCCAGTTTTGACAAAATCTCTTTTTTATTTGCTTCTTGATTTTTCAAGAGAATCGAGATTTTCCCTTTATACGCATCGACAGCGGTTGTGTCATAACGGAAGATTTCAATATTTTCTGCTTCAAAGCGAGTATAATATTTCAAAGCTTCAGCTTCTTCACCATCCTTGTATGCAAGATTTGCAAGATGATACCAGAACATTGGAAAATGCTGTACATATCTATCTGAACTCATATTTTTCAGATTTGTATACGCTCTGTGCGTATCAGAATCTTTCAAGTACATAAAAAACTGAGAAAGTTCTGTTTCGTTAAGTCTCCACTCATCAGAAATCCCATATTTTTGTATCAAGTTCCAAGTGTAGGTATTCAAATTTTTATACTTGTCGTTAAGAATATCCTCTGTTAAAAACTGATATTCAAACATTTTTTCATCGTACTCTTCCGAAAGCTCATTTTTGTACTGCTGATAGCTCACAAAAATTCCGCCCAAAGAGCGAGCCGAGTTTATTGCAACAGAAAGAGGATTTGCACCTCCACTTACAATCGTTGTTACTTTTGGAATTGAGTTGAACAAAGAGTTATTCATTCTTCGTTGAACAGATTGCTCAAGACGTTCACGGTTTTTATGATTTTTTCTTTCGTTATGAATTGCGTCCATCAGATTATTGATTTCATCAACACTATCATAATCTTGAATAGTCTGAAAATTCATATTGTCCTTGAGATTCTTATATTCTTCCTCAAGAGCCAAAATGTTGTTGTAAGTCTTCAGCTTGTATGTAACATACTGCGAATAGTTCATCATGAACACAGCTTGTTTTTGCAGCTGAGTTGGTTCGGCTGAAAAAACAGGAAATGACAAAATAATTGCTGAAAGAAAAAGAAACAATTTTTTCATCAGATTGTTCTCCTTAAAAAATCTTCGTATAAAAAAGAACAGCACCTATAATGTTAATAATAAAGCCTGGAAGATTTGCTGCACCTGAAGGACCTGCCAAAAATCCTAAGAGAGAAACTCCTGCTAGGATTGAATTTGCCAGTATAATGGCTTTCAATGAAGAACCAGTTCCTATAAAAACAAACAGAAGGATTATTTTCACAACAGCCCAGAAAAAACTGAATCCTCCAATAATAGGTTCTTCAGATACTGTTAAAATACCAGTAACGATATGCACTATTATAAAAACAATAAAAGTGATAATTGTTATCTTTGCAACCGCTCCAATTCCAAATGCATTAAGCAACCAATACAGAATTAAATTCATAAAAATTCCCCCTGTTTTGTTTATAGCAAAACTTCTTGTACATAAAAAAGACAGTGCAGAGTACTCTGCACTGTCATAAATACTAGTAAAAATTACTTATTAATCGTAATAATAACTATCAGTGAAATATTCACTGGTAAGCGAAATGCCTTAATAATGGTTTTGATAAAATCCATCTTAAGAACCTCTCTTCATCAAAATAGCAGACTTATACAAGCTGCTTTTTAATAAAGCTAATAAAACGATAATAATGTAATATTCACAGAGTCATCGCGATGACATCTTGCAGAAAACATCGTTTGCCAAGCGCGCGTTAGCGTCGCTTGGCAAACGAGCCGCCGCGTTTTTGCAACGCTCATGCTTCTGCTGATTTTTATTATATCATAGCCGCCGCGTTGCAAAAACGGACGGCTTTTTCCTCAAGCTCTTCAGAAGAAAAAAATAATCCCTGCGTATTTCAGCAGGGATTATTTTTATAGAGTTAGAACACTTGAGAAAAAATTACTCGACTTTTGAGTTCACGGTCTTTTCGGTTGTGATTGCTTTGCCGTCAGCGGTGAGATTTACACCGTTCACCTTGAAATGCTTGTCTTTGATTTCAAGCGTAATCTTTTCAAGCTTGTCGATGTTGATTTTCTCTGGCTTTTCACAAGGCTCAGACCCTTCTGGAACGATGAGCGTTCCCGGTGCAGCCCAAGGAGCTGTGAGAAGCTCGACTTTTTCTTTGCCGTCTTCTGTGTAATCTGCTGCCAAAAGCATTCCGCGACTTTCAACTCCCTTCATCTTTCGCGGTGCGAGGTTTGACGCGATAATAACGTGCTGTCCCAAAAGCTCATCTTCGCGCAAATACGGGCGAAGTCCGCTCTGGATAATGCGCTCTGTTCCGCTTCCGTCGTCAAGATGCTCGATGTAGAGCTTGTCGCCTTGAGGATTGCACTCAACGCTCAGAATCTTTGCAACTTTCAACTCAATGTATTTGTTGAAATGCTCGATTGCGTCAAAAGCAGGCTCTTCTTTCTTCTCAGCCTTTGCTTCTTCTGCTTGTGGCTGCTTTTTTGAAACAGTTTTTAGTGGCTCTGTTGCCATGAGCGCTTCAACATCGATTTCACCTGCAACGCACGGCACTGTGATTTCCCAGTTTTCAAGAACTGACGGGTGAACTTCGCCAAAGATACCGATAACTTTTCCGTTTGCCAAAATCTCGGCCTGTCGACCAGGGATAAAGCGCGGGTCATCGGCTTCTTTTACGATATATTCGTGGTCAAGGTAGTAGAGAAGTGAAGCAACTTCTGAGGCTGCCTGATTGAAGTTTGCATTTGTGCTTGCAGACAAGAAACCAAGGCTCTGAACTGTCTTTGTTCCTGTAACTTCATCTGGAGCGATATATGCGATTTTGCCGATTTCGTAAATCTTGTGAGGATAAACAGCGTTTGCGCTCAAAGATTCAGACTCGAGCAAAGATGCGATGATTGACGGGCGGATAAACTGATAGTTTTCGCTCATCGGGTTTGCAATCTCGATAACATCTTTGCCGTCAATGTTCATGTTGTCGATGTAGTGCTTTTTGCTTCCGAGATAGTTGAAAATCATCTCCTGATAGCCCAAGCCTGTCATAATCGTCTTTGCTTTGCGGCTGTAAATCGTGAGCGGCAAAAGGCGACCGATAGTGAAATCGCTCGGAGCAGTTGGTGTGAAATAATCCAAGCCCTGACCAATCATAACATCTTCGATAACGTCAACTTCATGCAAGAAATCGTTTCTGTACGGGGCTGGCTTCACAGTGAAAACGGTGTCGTTGTCGTCAGCGCGAACGTTTACAGAATTGCCCATCTTCAAAAGTGCGTCTTCAACTTCTTTTGCAGACAAGTTTACGCCGAGCTTCTTGTTGATTGCGCTCAAACGTGCTGTCGTCGGCTTTTGGAAATAGAACGGAACTGTGATTTCTTTGCCGAATCCTGTTTCATAAGGGTGAACGACTTTTACAGGCTTAATCTCATATCCTGCGTCCGCAAAATCGCAAGCAACGATGTTCGCCGCAAGGATAAGGCTTTCCATCTCGCTACCAGTAAGCTCAACGAGCAAATCTTTGTCGCCGACTTGAACAGCGCCAAGCTTTGCGCTGTTGATAATCGGAGCCATAGAAAGAACTTCGCCCGCGTCGTCTGTAAAAAGAGGGAAGCGAGGCAAATCTTTCAAAATCCAGCCGAAATCCTTTCCTTTTGGGTGTTCCTCAACAATTTTGCGGCAGTTCATAGGTTCATCAAAGCCAAGCGGCGTGAAGAATGTGCTTTCTGGGTCAACAGCCTTGTAGTGAGCAGGCCATTTGATTTCAGCCTCGCGATAAACGCCCATAGAAATCGTCTTTCGCTTTCGTCCGAAGTTCCAGCAGAGTTTTTCCTGCGTCTGAATGATGTCTTTTAGCATAGCGTCATCAACACTCTTTCCGCTGATAACGAATGCGACCATATAAGGACGAATATCTTTTAGCGACGGGTCGACTGTGATGTATCTGTTCGCTGAAGATTTTATCTCCTTGTCAGAAGAAAGAAAATCTCGGTAATCAGAAGTAGAACAGCCGTTTTCGTACTCGCGCAAACAGCGTGCGATACCGCCTGTTGACCACAAATCAGGACGGTTTGTATCGTTAAGCTCGATTTTGATGACTCTTTCATCTTCTTTCTGAGTCATATCAGGCTTTTCATCAAGTTCTGCCTTTGCGCAGGTTAGCTTTCTTTCGAGCGTGTCGTAATCCCAAGTGCGACCCACAAGTTTGAAAAATAATTTTTCGTTGACTTCTATTTTAGGCATTTGAAACCTCTGGCTTTTGTGTCATTCCCCAATTTTTCAGGAATCAATTGTCAGTATACCGTAAGATTTTTCAGTTGTCTATTAGTGTGCAATTTAAGATTTCTCTTTATGCTGCCTTTCTATAGAAGTTTTTTCTTCTCAAATATTTTTTTGATGGAATAAACTCTCACAAAAAATTATCTGCCTTTGCTCTATGAGTTTTTTGCTCACTTACACTATAATTTGAGGTAACATCTTATAAAAACAAAGGAGGAATAATCGATGGATAAAGGTAAAAAGGCGTTTTCAGCTCTTCTTTTTCTCTTTTTTGCGACGGCGATTTTTGCGCAAAACAAGCAGACAATAAAAGTTGATGAGTTTGAGTTTTCCATGGTCGAAATCAGCGGGAAAAACTTTGCCATCGCTGAAACTGAGGTAACGCAAGACATTTATGAGCATATTATGGGCGAAAACCCGAGCCATAACGTCGGCGAGAAGTTCCCCGTTGAAAACGTGAGCTGGTACGACGCGATTGTGTTTTGCAATCTGCTTTCTGAGGCGACAGGGCGAAAGGCTGTCTATAGCGTGGACGGCAACAGCGACACGGAGTCTTGGGACTATTCGGCACACGGCGGCGCGGGCATTTTGGGCAATGTCGAAATCGATTTGAGCGCGAACGGCTTTAGATTGCCGAACGAAGACGAATGGATTTATGCGGCAAAGGGCGGAGAGGACTTTTTGTATTCTGGAAGCGATGACGCAAAAGAAGTTGCGTGGTTTTCGCGCACAAGCGGCAGTTTCACGCACGAAGTTGCGAGTAAAAAGCCGAACGGATACGCACTTTATGATATGAGCGGGAATGTGTGGGAGTGGTGCAACGACAAAATAAAAGGCACTCGTTTCAGAGTCAAAAAAGGCGGTTCGTGGTCAAGCGACAAAGAACTTTGCGCTCTTTCTTTCCGTGGCTTGCATTATCCTAGCCGCTATCAGCCTTGCTACACCTATTTTAATATGGGCTTTCGCCTGGCTTTTACAAAATAATACAGAACAAACAAAATGAAAAATACAATAGATATGACAACAGGGGCGGTGTCGCGTAACATCGTCTATTTTGCGCTGCCTGTGTTTATTGGCAGTATGTTTCAGCAGCTTTACAACACGGCGGATTCTCTTTTCGTCGGAAACTTCATCGGCTCTCGCGCACTTGCGGCAGTGTCTTCAGCAGGATACTTGATTTTCTTGCTCGTGGGATTTTTCGACGGCGTTTTTATGGGAGCTGGCGTCGTTATCGGTCATTTCATCGGCGCAAAAGATGCCTCGCAGACACAAAAAGCCGTGCATACCACCGTTTCGCTCGGTTTAATCACTGGCGCGCTCCTTACTGTTTTGGGCATTTTCCTCGCCCCCGTGATTTTGCGCTTAATCGGCACACCCGACGAAGTTATGGCAGAATCCCTCGTATATTTCCGCATCTACTTTTCGGGAAGCCTCGTCCTCGTTTTGTACAACACATTCACGGGGATTTTGCGCGCAGCAGGCGACAGCAAATCCCCGCTTTATTTCCTCATCGTGTCGTCAGTCGCGAACATCGCGCTGGATTTCTTTTTTGTCGGCGTTTTGCGCTTGGGAGTCGGCTCTGTCGCGCTTGCAACCGTCATCTCGGAAACATTGAGCGTCGTTTTGTGCCTTAAAAAGCTGCTCACGGTCGAGGGAAGCCACCGCCTTTATCTCAAAAAGATTTCTATCGACATAAGCCTTTTCAAAAAGATAATCCGAATCGGAGTGCCGTCGGGAGCGCAAAACTCAATCATCGGCTTTGCGAACATCGTCGTTCAGTCGCACATCAACTCATTCGGCGCGCTTGCGATGGCGGGACAAGGCGCATACAGCAAAATCGAGGGCTTTGCCTTCTTGCCAATCACGAGCTTTACGGCGGCTCTGACAACATTCGTTTCGCAAAACATCGGCGCAAAAGAGTTTGACCGCGTCAAAGAGGGCGCAAGGTTCGGCACGCTTTGGACTTGCATTTTGGCAGAAGCAATCGGACTTGTCACATTCACCTTTGCGCCCCTTTTGGTAAGCGCATTCGACTCAAACGCCGAAGCCGTCGCATATGGAGTTTCGCGGGCGAGAGTCTGCTCGTTCTTTTACTGCCTTTTGGCGTATTCGCACGCGCTTTCCGCAATTTTGCGCGGGCAGGGCAAGTCAATCGTTCCGATGGTCGTCATGCTCATCTGCTGGTGCATAATCCGCGTAACGATTTTGACAATCGGCTTTATGTTCGCCCATTCAATCCTCATCGTCAACTGCGTTTATCCGATAACGTGGGCGCTTTCGACGATTTTGTTCACGATTTACTATTTTTCTGCGGATAAAAAGCGACTTTGAACGAAGTCAGCCATTTCTACATGAAAAAAGGGCGACTTTGAGCGTTTTTTGTTATTTCTACGTAGAAATGAGCAACTTCAGTCAAAGTCCGTCAGTTCTACGCGCGAAAACGTCAAAATCAGTCAAATTCCGTCAATTCTACGTAGAACAAGGCGACTTTGAGCGTTTTGAGCCTTTTTCCATGTAGAATAAACAGAAAACACGCTGTGTCATGCTGAACTTGTTTCAGCATCTGCATCAGAAAATGTTTTTGACAAAGAGATTCCGAAACGAGTTCGCCAATGACAAAGAATCAGAGATATTTTACCATGAGAATTTCGGCGCGGAATGAGCCGTCTTCTAGGCGGAAAGATTTGTCCAAAACGCCGTATCGCTTGAAGCCGCATTTTTCATAGACGTGGATTGCGCAAAAATTGTCGCTATAAACGCCTAGCTCAACCTGCGTGTAGCCGATTTCTTTGGCGATTTGCAAGGCTTTTAGCGTGAGAAGCGTTCCAAGCCCGTTGTTTGCCGCGCTTTTTGAGACCGCCACGCCAAAAGATGCCCTGTGCCGCGTCTTTACTCTGCGACAGGAGCAGTCGATTTCCGCGCTCGCAACGACATCTCCGTCGAGAAATGCCGCGATGATAAAGCTGTCTTTGCTTTCGTTGACGGCGTTGATTAAAACCTTTTCTTTTTCAAGCGAAAGTTTTTCGGCTTCGGCGGCAGTTTTGACAAGGAAGTGCGTTTCTGCCGCCGTTTTTTTTGTGTGTTGCAGCAAAGCGAGCGCGTCGGCTTCTTCGGGGCTTTTGAGAAGTACGGTTTTTCCGTTTTTGAGAGTGGCTTTCAGAGGCTTGATTGTCATAGACTGATAATATTATCGGAATATTTTTTCAAAAATCTGTTGCAATGCAAAGTGATAGCCACGTATAATTTCTTCTATATGAAGACTATTGTATTTTGCGATATTCCGATGCTCAACAAAATCGATTCGCACTGCTACGCGCACACGGGAAATGCCGGCTCAAATTACGAGAAAGACGTGCATTTTGCCATAAACGCAGTTCTTGGCGAGCGACTGAAGGCAGGGGACGAGGTTAAGGCGGTTCTTTTGCAAACAAAAGACAGCGAGGGAAAATATCTTGTCAACACACAGCTTTTCAAAGATGAGCTTGATGAGATAAACAAGGGTTGCGGGGCAAAAATCTCTTATGAGATGCTTTGCACTGATTTTGAAGGCTCGAAGGAAAACTTTGAGAAAATGTATCGCGCAATTCTTGATTTTTTTGAGGACGATTGCGCTGTTTATGCTGATATCACTTATGGACCGAAGCCTCTTCCGATGGTTCTTATGGCTGCGATGAACTTTGCGGAAAAGTTTTTCAACGCTGACATAAAGGGCGTGTTTTACGGCAAAGTGAATTTCAAGGACGGAAAGCCTGTGAATCCAGAGCTTTTTGATGTTACGCCGCTTTATTACATGAGTTTGTTTGCGTCTTCAATCAATGCTTCAAGTTCAAAGAACGCGCTTTCAATGCTGGACGCTTTTTTTGGAAAATAAGTCGTAAAACAAAAACGGAGAGAAGATTTTGAGCGGCGAAATAGACTTTAAGCACCTTGATGACGAGATTGACAGGGCATATGCTGCTTTTTCTGCGCTTAACAATGCGTCATCAGAGCCGATGGACGCAAGAACTCGCACACTTTATAACAAACTGGCAGTAAAACTTCTTAATTACTTTGAGCAAACGCAAAGGGCAAAACTTGAGTCACGTCTTGGCAAAAAAGATTCTGACAACTACAACTTTGAGTTTTGCTCGCTCATAAAAAGCTGCTTGAGAGATTACGATGAGAATCACGAAACGAAAAGCGGGGAAGCGACATCATTTTCGCGCTATTTTTCTGTCAGATTAAAACTTTCTGTGCAACGATTTATCGCGAAAAGCCTGAAAAAGCGGGAAATCGAAAGTGAAAGCTATGACGATGAAATCTATTCGCCTGAAAAAAGTGAAGCGCAAAACGAGAAAACCGAACAAATCGAAAAAGCGCTTTTCACAACAAAGCGCCTCCTAAAATGCGCCGACGTTGTCTTTTCGCGCGAGCAAGAAAGAGTGCGCTCTTACCGCGGCGCAATTTTGACGTTTTGTCTTTTGAAAGAACTTTCTGCTCTTCTTTATTTTAGCGACAAAAATGCGCTGTATTCGCTTTTGTCGCCACATTCTTTTTTTGATGGCGATGTTTTCTCTTCGTTCTTTTCTTCTTGTGAAAAATTAACGCTAGAAAAAGTCGGCGCGCGATTTGGAAAAATCCGAAACGATGCTTCTCGCACAAAAAGAGTGATTTTGACTCGCGTTCAAGAAGAGTTTTCATTGCTGGAGAAGTAAAAACAAAAAGATTTTCCTCACGAGGTTGAGGGGAAAAAATAATTTTTTTACATACCTGCCTTGCTCATATACAGTTTGTATATGGGCGTTTTTTTTGTTTTTTGTCGCGGACAAAAGTCCACGAGGACGCTTCGGGTATTTTTCTGTCGCGGACAAATGTACTTTGCTTTTCTTGGGGTGATTTCCTGTCGAGGACAAAAATCCATGACGACTTTTCGGGTGTTTTTCCCTCGTGGACAAATGTACTTTGCTTTCCTTGAAGTGATTTCTTGTCGCGGACAAAAGTTCTCGAGAGCGCCTGAAGTGTTTTGGTCTCATGGACAAATGTACTTGGCTTTGGCCTGAAAAAATCGTCGCGGACATATTTTTCACGACGGCTTTTAAAAGAGGAAAGTGAAAATGTGCCGATAAAAAGAAATATGATAGTGCATATTCGTCTTCTTTTTGTGTGCCACGGCAACATTTGCCGCTCGACAATGGCTCAGTCAATTTTTACGCAGATGGTGAAACAGCGCAAAATCGAAGAGCGCTTCCTTGTCAATTCAGCCGCAACAAGCACTGAGGAAATCGGCAACGGAATGTATCCGAAGGCTCGCGAGTGCCTCATTCGAAATCACGTCGAAATCGTCGTGCATCGCGCTGTTCAGATTAGGGCAGAGGACGCGCAAAAATACGATTGGATTATCTGCATGGATAATGAAAATATGCATGGCGTTCATTCGATTTTGGGTGACCGCGCTGTTTATGTAACGCCTCAGGACGTTCGCCGCATTTTTCAGGAAGACCCGGCTTCTCCTTACTCTTCAAACGGAATGATAAAAGCCCGTGTTTGCAAGCTTCTTGATTTCACGGGTTATGGCGCAGAAATAAGCGACCCGTGGTATTCGGGAAACTTTGAGCGCACTTTTGCAGAAATCAGCTCCGGTCTTGAAGCATTGCTTTCACTTCTCGACTGAGCGCAAGGTATGTTGAGCGCACAATCGTTGTGACGATGATTGGAGAAAAAGCGCTGTCAATTGTCTGAGGCAGTTTTTCGCGAAAGACAAGAACGAAAACTGAAATGTATGCGCAACTTAAGAAATAGGCGGTGATTACTTTCGACCTTTTCTCTGTTGTGCAAAAAAATGCTGCGATGATGTTTGTAGGCAAAAGCCACAAGAAATTGAGATTTCCTCCGAATATGCCTGAGCGCTCTTTTATTGTGAGCACAAGGATAAAAGCGCCGATAAGCCCTGTCAAAAAGAAAAACAAAATATCAAAAGAAAACATCAGATTGTCAATCACTCTTGTGAGTTCAAAAAGATGCCTTTGCCGTATTTTTTTTGCGACAAACAAAAACGCAACTTGAAGCGCTGTGAAAAACGAGACGGAAACAAAAGCGAAAAAGAAAATCGTCTTTGGCGAAACAGGCAAAAAGGGCAGTGTGCATTTTTTCTTTGCGCTTTCGGCTTTTATGATTTCGCTCGAACTTTCCGCGATTACTTCCGTGCTTTTGACAAACGGAACTATTGCCGAGGCGTTTTTTGTTTTTGAAACAGAAAGCACAACTCGAAGCACTTCTGGAAAAAAGGTCATGTCGAGAATATCAACCGCCCTGTCGCCCGCTGTCCCGATAAGGAGCGCGGCACTTAGCTTTTCCCACTCATTTTTCTCAAGACGGCTCAAAATCTGTTTTCGGCTTGTCAAAGGCGCAGCACTTGTGCGAAGAAAATGGTTTTCGGCAATTCCTATCGCCCAAACAAGTTTCAGAACATCTCTGACGCCTGTCGCGCAGTTGTTTTTTGTGGTGTCATATTTTTCGAGCCTGTTTTGCTCTTCGGTTTTCCAAAGCAAATACGAATAGATTTTCTCTTTGTCTTCGTGGCTTATGTTGAGTTTTTGCTCGATGCAATCGCGGTTTTGCGTTTGCCTGTCGTATTCCATCGCATCAGGAAAGCGGACGGCGCCTGCAATGCTTTCGGGATGAGCGAAAAGCGAGCGGAAAAATACTGCGGGGCTGTCGATGTTTTTTATGACGCCGAACGAAAAGAGTTTGTCGATGTTTTTCACGGGGTCAGAAACGCGAATCGCCGAATGTCCGAATCGCCTGTAAATCTCTTTGCCTGAGTCAAACGTAATCACGGATATTTCCGCAAGGCTCGAAAGACTGCGCTTTGTGACGTCCTGCGGGTATGGCGAGACATACGCCATGTTTTCGGAGGCAAAAACAAAGAGCGCGGACAAAAAAAACAAAGAAGCGAAAAGTGTTTTTTTCAAAAAATGTATCAGCATAATCTTATAATATTGTGCAAATGAAAGCTGCCGAAAGACCTGTCAAAATGGACAGACCCAAAACGTGAACCGGCACAAACGAGCTCAAGGCGAGAGAACCGAACGAAATCGCTGTTGTCAAAAACGAAAGCGTGATTGCTTCTTTTTCGTCTTCGCTCTCGTTTTTTTGCGTCGCGTAAATGATGTAATCAAGCCCAAGCCCGAACACAAGAACCATTCCGATAACGCTGAAAAACTCAAGGCTCTGCTTCAAGAGCGCAAAGAGCGAAACGATAGCGCCAATGCTCAAAATCGGAACTGTTGCAATTTTTATTGTATCACGCCAGCCATAGAAAAACCGCAAAACAACAAAAATGATTGCGAACGAAATCAAAAACATTTTCACGATGAAAAGCGTCAGCTCATCAAGGCTCGAGCTGACAGATTCAACTTTGCTCTCAAAATAAACGCCGCTTTCGCTGTTTGCAATCTTTTTCATCATGGCTTCGTCCTCGATTTTTGACGGAATCACGACAGAATAAAACTCTTTGCCGACTTCTCCAATCCAAAGCGCGCCAAGAACGCTTTTCAATGTCGCAGGAAGCTCATCAAAGTCGTCTTCAATTCTGAAAAACTTGTCGCTTTGGCACTCAGCGATGACCTTTTGGCTGCTCTCGCCTGAAAAGCCGAGATACTCGTGAAGAGCGCCGACGTAAGGCAAGAGCGCTTTTGCATCGTCCTTCGCCTCTTTTTGCGCTTTCACCGACGGCACAAAGCGCGATGTCGCCGTGCAGCCGCCCTCAATGCGAGAAGCCAAGCGCTCTTCTTTTTCGAGAACTTCTTGCGCGCTCTTTGCTGACACGATAAAAAAGTTTGTCGGGTTATAGCGCAAAATCTTGTAGGCGAGAATTGTGTCGTCTTTGAGTTTGCCATCCATTTTGTAAAGCGCGCTGATGTTGTTTTTCATCTTGACGCTGCCTGCGTTGAGTGCGATTGTGATGGCGCAAAGTGAGGCGAGGAGCGCCTTCAAAGCGATTTTCATCTTCGCGTTGTGAAGGCAAAAAAGGCGAGTGGAAGGCGCTTGTTTTTCGCTCGGCACACTCAAAAGCGGGAAAATCGAGATTGACGTCAAAAACGTGCTCATAATTCCGCAGAACGAAAAGACCGCCATCTGCTTTACGAGCGCAAACGGCGCAAAAAGCAAAAGCGCATAGCAGATTTCGGTTGAAAAAAGCGAAAGCGAGAGCGGCGCAAAGAGTTTTCGCCTGATTTCGCTTCCAGATTTGAGAGAGCCATTTTTCCAATTGATGAAAAAGTGAAGGCTGTAGTCAATCGATGAGCCTAAAAGCGACGTTCCGAAGACGAGCGTGAGCGTGTGGACACTGCCGAAGATGGCGTGCGTTGCAAAAAGCGCCGTCAAAACAGAAATCGCGACAGAAAAAAGCGAGAACAAAATCGGCTTTGCGCTTTTGAAAGTGAAAACGAGCAAAACAAGAAGAGCAATCGTGCAAATAGTGCTGATTATCGTGATTTCGCGCTGCGCTGAAGTCGATGCGTAGTAAGAATGGAACGGCGTGCCATAAAAAACAACGCGAGTTCCATCCTTTTCGCTCTCTTTTGCCACCTTTTCAAGTAGCGGGACAGCGTTTCCGCGACTCAAAAGGCGCTCTCCCTTTTCGCTCAAAACCGCGCGAATCATAACATACCAAACGCCCTCGTACTCACTTGCCAAAACGCCGTCCTTTGCGCTCATTGCAATCCCTGAATCCGAAATCGCTCCAAGATAATCCTCCAAAACTTCGTCCTCAAGCATAAACGGGTCGCTTTCGATGTCGTCAAGCCCGCCAATTGTGAAGCCCGACGCCCGCTCAAGCGCTGTGAACGCGAACGCTTCGGGGCTTTGAGCGATGCGCTCCCGGTTTTCCTTGCTGATGAAGTTCCATTTCCATTCTTTGACAAAATCGCGGATATCCTCCATCGAAGAAATATCCGCGCTCAGTGAAATGCTGTCGAATTTGTCGCGCTCGCTTTGAGCATTAAGAGAAGCGAAAATGTCCTCGGCTGCTTTTTTCGCCTTTGAAAAATCCTCGTTTGCAACAAGGAGAAAAACATTTTTCGACGCAGTGCTAAAAAGCGCTTTGTCAGCCACCCTCACCGCCTTGCTCTTTTCGTTTTCGGGCATCATATTCATAAAGTCCGCGTCGAACTTGACGCCACCGCCAAAAAACGCGCCAAGAGCAAAAGAAAGCGCAATCACAATATGAAAAATGAGCCAAAGACGAGTGAAAAAAGAGTTATTTTCCAAAAAATGCGCGCTCTTCATCGCTCAAAACCTCTTTATGCACCTTCTCAAAAAAATCATATCGGATTTTATCCCCGTTCGCCTGCTCAATCTCGACAGTCGAAAAATCCCCTTCTGCCGCATTTCCGCTCAGCGTTATCGATGAGACAGCGCTTTTTATCGTCTTGTCTTTCGGCGAAAGAAGCGCGAGCCAAGTTTCTCCGTTGTCTTCAAAACTCACAAAAAAGTTTTCTTCGAGAGCCTTTTTGTCGCCTTTGAAAATCGATGAGAGCATTGCCGAGACGCTCATGAAAACGGTGTTCGATTCTGCGTCTATCATGCTTTTCTTGCCGTCTGCGCCAATTCTCGTGATTGCGCTTTCGCTCACGACCATCGTTGAGGAAAACGGCTTTTTCGTCTTCCAGACAATGCCTTCTTTTGAGATGATGAAATCTCCAGAGGACACCAGCGGCCTTTTTAGTGCTTTTGCGCTTTTTTCCTGCCTGAACTCTCCCGTCGTGACGCTTGAGCCAAGAATGTTCTTGCACACCTCGTCAAGCGTCAGGGCTTCAAGCGGCGCTGAAAGAAGAATCAGCGCCGAGAGGAAAAAAGCATTACGCTTTTTTCTCATTTTTGCTCCTTGTTACAACTTTGTCGTTTACGTTCTGAATCTCGCCTTCAATCATCTGCGCGAGTTTCTCGTATTGCGCTTTTTTGACACGGCGCATCGTCGAAAGATACGGCACAAGTTCGTCGTTCACAAGATAGAGCGCCTTTTTCTTTATTGAAGTCGCGCTCTCCTCACTTTTTTCGGCTTTAAGAGCCTCGATATAGACCTTGTGAGCCTTCTCAAAGTTCTCCTGAGCCGTTTTGAGCTGTGAAAGACGCTCGCTGACCCCGTTCAAATCTTTGACAGCTGAAGAAAACTCCTCCGTCTCAAAATCACCAAACATACTGGACAAAAGCCCGGACTCTTCTTCGTAGTTTGCGCGTGCAATTGACGAATACTTTTTGCTGATTTTGTCGAAAATCGTTTTTGCGCTCTGTGCGATTTTTGCGTCAGGGTGTGCCGTATAGCCGTCGATGAGCTTGAAAAGCAACTTTAGCAGATTATCGCGGAGAGCATCAAGTTCTTCGTGTTGGGAGTACGCTCTGTCTTTTTTGAGCGATGCTGTAATCTGTTTCGTCTGCTTCTCAAGTTCTTTTTTCTGCTCTGAAAGATATTCATCGTCTTCCGGCGAAAGCTCGGAAAGCCATGAAACCACTCTTTCAAACCCCGCGACCAGTTCAGAAAGTCGCGCCAAAGAACTAAATCTTGCAGTTCGTTTCATTGAAATCTCCCTATTGAAGAAATATATTCACATTTTATTGCTTTTGCTTTTATCGTGCAACAACTCATTTTTCTTCAAAAATTGACTCCCGCAACGTGCAGGAACGTTTTTTTCTTGCAAAATTGCTTGTCGCAGCGTGCAGGAGTCTTTTTTTCTTGTAAAACGACTTGGCGCAGCGTGCAGGAGAGCATTTTTCTTGTAAAACGGCTTTGCGCAACATGCAGGAGCCAATTTTATTACCTACATTTAAGGTTTCGCTGTGTGCGTCGTTTTTCGTTTAAGAAAATTTTATAGATTGAAGTGAATTTCTTTTTGGATTTTTCGGATAACAGTGATATAATAAAAAAAGAAGCCCTTGGGTGTTTTATTTGGGCTTCAAACATGACTTTCATGCCTTTTCAATGAGCCGCCTTAGTTTGTCAAACTAAAGACGGCTATTTTTTGCTGATTGCTTGAGTGAAAAAAAAGCAATACAATAAAAACAGGAGGCAAAAATGATTGCGGCAAATTATCAGAGCGTAAAGAAAGATTTTGCAGATTTTTATGAAAAAGTTGCTGACAAAAATGAAACTGTTATCGTTTCAAAAGATGGTGGCAACGATATTGTTATTTTGCGACTTGACCGCTATAACGAATTGACAAAAGAAGCTCGTAATAAAGCATATCTTGAAAAAATTGACAGAGGAATAAGACAGCTTGAGGCAGGTTTCGGTAAAATCCACGATATAATCGAGGTTGAAGGTGATTAAAACGTGGACAGACGATGCTTGGGCTGATTATCTATATTGGCAGTCTACTGATAAAAAGATGGTTTCTAAAATTAACGACCTTTTGAAAAGTATAGAGCGGGAAGGTCTTTCAAAAGGTCTTGGAAAGCCAGAACCGCTAAAGCATGGAAGAAATGCGTGGAGCAGGCGCATAAATCAAGAGCATCGGCTTGTGTACAATATTGTAACGATTAATGATAGTGAATTTTTATGGGTTATTTCTTGCAAAGGGCATTATGAAGAATAAAAAACGGAGGGTTTTCACCTCCGTCTTTTGTAGTAGCACGGTTTCTTTTATCAAGCAGACTTTGCAAAGCTGTCCGTGACAATCAATAGCCGTCGCTCATCTCGCGGTTCTTGTCTTTTTGCACAAGGTCGGCATAAACAGGGCTTCGCCTTCCCAGTTCGTCCTTGAGCGACTGCGGGAACGGCATGTAGCGCCAGAAAATGCCGCGAACTTCTTTTGGCAATTTCTGAATACCAGTCGCTTCCTTCGTCATCCAAAGAATGTAATCTGCGATAAAGTATGTCTTGAGGTCGCCCTTGAGTTTCTGGCTTTCAATCCACTGATAATACTGACCTGTAAGACCGTCGGAAGTCCAGTCGATAGCTTTTGCCTTCGCAACCTGCCATCTCAAGTCTGCGACAGCGGCAAGACAGGCGATTTTGAGGTCGCGCGGATACATCGGGATTGCGATTCGTCCGCGGCTCGTCAAGCGATTGTAGCGGTTGAATGGCTCCCAGCAGATTCCCATGTCGCCATAAGTCGGAAGAAGAAGCGTGTACGGCACGATGCGGTTCTTTTGGTTTTTGTGGACGCGGACAAAAACATCTGGGTCGATGCTTTCAATCCATGAGAACACCTGAATCACGTTCTCGCGGAAGCCCGTCGCATTCGGAACGCAGTGGAAGAACTCGCGTGAGTAAACAGGGAAGTGATTTCCCTTTCGTCCGACAGTCATCTTTGCCATCTGTCGAACCGTGTCCATTTCTTTTTGGATTTCGCCAAGATTGACCTCGACTTGCTGCGGCATATCAGCCATTTTTGTTTCAAGTGAAGTGTGAATGTCTTTCAAATCCTGGAACTCGTTGAGAATCTTTGAAAGCTCTTTGTCGATTCTCTGCAAATTGCGAAGGCGCTCTGTGATTTCGGCGATAAGACGGCGCTGAGCGTCGCTCCACGCCATTTTGTGAGGCGCAAGACCAACATAAGGCGGGTGCTCACAAAGATTGTCGATTCGGCTCTTGAGTTCCGCTTCTGTCATTGTGCGCTCGTTCTCTTTTGCCATAAGCTGACTTTCGACGCTCTGCAATTTGCCTTCGTTTTTGCTTTGCAACTGCATAAGATATTGCTGCTCGGCGTTTCCAGTCAAATCCTTCTTTCGAACAGGAACGTCGTCGGTTGCGGAAAGGTCGAGCTTTCCTGTCGCAATCGCTTTCATCCATTCGTCAAGATAAAGGATTGGCTCTCCTGAATTGTTTTCATAGAAAACCTTTGAGAACATATCTTTTTGCTCGGCTGTGAAAAGCGATGGCAAAACAACAGCAAAGCGCATAATCATACGCTTCGGCATTGGCGTTGATGACGACATCATTTTCGGGGCGAGTGTTTTTACAAACTCCCAGTATGCGCCAATTATTTGCTGTCTGAAAACGATTCTGTCCTGAGGCTCTTTGCTTGTCAGATATTTTGAAAGCAATGTGTGAAGACGCTGAGCGGTATCGCCCTCGCCTCCCATAAGGACTTTGTAGTATTTCGGGTCGTCAAAAACTCCCGTTGATGTGTCTTGAAATACTTTGTCGATTGGCTCAAAACTGCGAATGCTCAAATCAACTTTGAACGGGTCTCTCTTTACAGTTTCTTCGTTGTCGCTGTATGTTATTTTTTGTTTTGAAGTGCCTAAAGAGTCAAAAGTGTCAACCGGAATAATTTCCGATTTGTCGCTGTCTTCGTTATTGTCAAGAATAAACGCTATCGGGTCGAAATCATCAGACATATTTTCTCTTCTCCTGTGAGTAATTATAAGAAAAATTATAACACAGTCTTTTTTTATTAACAACCGCGCATTTTTGAGCAAAAACACGCGGAATGAGTTTTTATTTTCTTGCGATTTTTGAAGACGAAAGCGAAACTTCTCCGCTCTTTAGCGAAAGACGTTTTCCCTCGTTGTCTTCCACAATGAGAGACAAATCATCTCCAATACCCATGACTTTCGCTTGAAAAGTTGTGCGCTCTTCTCCTATCACAGGCGTTACTTGTATCGTTTTGCCTGTAAGAATTGAGCGAGAGCGGTATTCTTCGAGACACTTTTGCTTTTCTGCCGTGTTTCCGTCATCATCTGTGTCGTAAATCCGTACCAATTCAGAAAGCACAGTGACTGCAAGTTTGTTTTTGTCAGCGGATTTTCCTTTTAATTCTGCTGCGTCTTCCAAGAAGCCAACAATATCGCGAAGTTCAGCTGGAAGCGAATCTGGAGCACAAATGTTAATCCCGATACCGATAACTGCGCCTTCGATTATCCCTGTTTCAAGATTTGAGACACCCTCTGCAAGAATGCCGCAGATTTTTTTGCCATCAAGAAAAATGTCGTTCACCCATTTTATCTGTGCTTCAAGTCCGAAAAGAGCCGAAATTGCACGACACACCGCTACGGCAGCGTTCGCTGTCATTCTGGCAGGGTCGGTTACGCCTGCTTTTGGTGAATAAAACAGGCTCATAAAGATGCCGGCTCCGTTTGCAGAAAAAAACGAACGTCCTAGCCTTCCGCGTCCTGCTGTTTGCTCTGAAGCGATTATGGCGCGCTTGTGAAGTTTTTTTCCTTCTTCGGTCAAATTGCCTTTTGAGTCTCGGATTGATGGCACTGAAGATGCAAGGCGCTTTAATTCGTTGTTCGTTGAGTCAATTGACGGAAAAAAATCTATCTGAATGTCGTTTCCATTCGAAAACTCTTTGAGATGTTCCAAAAGATTTTGCTTGCTCAAGGCGCTTTTTTCAGGCGAGAGCAAATAGCCTTTGTTTGTCACGGCTTCAATCGCCCAACCGTCTTTTCTTAGCGATTCAACGGCTTTCCAGATTGCTGTTCTTGAAACCTTCGTTTTTTGCGCAAGTTCTTCGCCTGAAACAAAACCACCGTTTTTCAAGATTTCAAGAACAATCTGCTTTGTGCTTTTTCGCTCGTCCATAATTATTTGTAGCAGTTCCAACCTTTTTCTTCGATGCCTTTGACCCAGCGAGAAGCCCACTCTTTCGCGCCTTCAAGGTCATGGTCTCGGTAGTTTCCGCACTCGGCTTCTGTTGTTGCAGGCACTTCTTTGTCCCAGACTGCGACCTTTTTAAGCACGTTCAAAAGATGGTTTGCGACATATTCTTCATCGACATTGCCGAAAAGCGTGAAATAAAAGCCTGTGCGACAGCCCATAGGAGACAAATCAATGACGCCGTCCATTTCGTCACGGATATATTCAGCGATGAGGTGCTCAAGCGTGTGAATTGCGCCTGTCGACAAGAATTCTTTGTTCGGCTGAGAAAAGCGAATGTCGAATTTTGAAACGACATCACCCTTTTCGCCTGTTTTTCGAGAAGCCAAACGCACATAAGGTGCAGTCACTTTTGTGTGGTCAAGATTGAAAGAATCAACATTGTATTTCTTTTCCATAAATATTTCCTCCTTAGGAAACTAAAATTAAAGTCTTGGAAGCATTTTCAAGACAAGCGTTGCGCTCATCTTTGCGGCTGTGTCTTCGTTAAACGAATACGTGCTCTCTCCTCCATCATCAGCCATATCGCTTATACAGCGGATTATGACAAATGGCACTTTGCTAAGATAACACGCGTGTGCTATTGCTGCTCCCTCCATTTCAACGCAAGCAGGATTGCATAGAGCGCGGATTTTGCTCTTTTCTGCTGCGCCAGAAATAAACTGGTCACCTGAAGCAACGCGTCCAACTACAATTTTGTGACCAGAAAAGCCAGAAGCGCTGTCTTTTTCAAGTGCAGCAAATGATTCTGAAGCAATTGCAACCATTTTCTCATCTGCAGCGAAGTCGCTCAACTCCATCTGCGGAATAACACAAGGTTTATAGCCAAAGCCTGTAACATCGAAATCGTGATAAAGCGCGTCTGTTGACACCACCATATCAAGAACGCCAAGCCCATGTGCCATTGCGCCAGCAATACCTGTGTTGATAACGTGTGAGACACCAAAAAGAAGAACAAGACGCTGAGTGCAAAGTGCAGCGTTTACTTTTCCTATTCCGCTTTTCACGACGACACATGGAACCCCTTCCAAAAGCCCGTCGTAATAAGTTACGCCCGCGATTATCGTCTTTTCGGGCGCATCGATACCATTTACACCCGTCATTTTGGCTGAGAGCATTCGGACTTCAATATCCATAGCTCCTATTATGCCGATTTTTGCCATAAAAGCACACTCCTTGCGAAATCTGCAATAATTTGCGAAGATTTTCGCTATAAAATATCATTTTCTATTGACACGTTTTTCATATCAATATATAGTTACTTTCGCAGCATAATTTTTTTTCTAAGCCGGTCAAATTCTTCCTCCTTTATAGACCGGCTTTTTTTATATCATAAAAAAGCGATTTGTTCATTATCTAACAGCCTAATCTTGAAGTTCATATCAGCGAAATATATAATCTCTTCTATGAATTCTGATTTTTATTTGATTTTGGTCATTGCTTCAGCAGCGATTTCGATGTGGGCTCAGTACAAAGTACACAGCACATTCGCAAAATATTCGCGAGTGCCGAGCGAAAAAGGTGTTTCAGGCGCAAAAACAGCGCAGATTCTTATGCGTGAAAGCGGTATTTCCGATGTAACGATTCGCCCTGTGGGAGGCTCGCTTACGGATAACTATAATCCCGGTAACAAGACTCTGAATCTTTCCGAGCCTGTCTTTTCGCGCACGTCCATCGCTGCAATAGGCGTTGCGGCTCACGAAACTGGACACGCCGTCCAGCACAAAATCGGCTATGGCCCTCTCGTTTTGCGAAGCACCCTCGTTCCAGCTGCTAACATTGGCTCCCGCTTTGGACCTCTTTTGGCTGTCGTTGGCTTTTTTGCTGGTTTTTCCGCACTGACCGAGATTGGAATCCTGCTCTTTTTCGGGGCTGTGATTTTTTATCTCGTAACGCTTCCTGTAGAGTTTGACGCTTCTTTCCGCGCCCTTCGCCTTTTAAGGCAAACTGGAACGCTTAGCGAAAGAGAGCTTCGCGGAGCGCGTGCAGTCCTTAGCGCTGCGGCAATGACCTATGTCGCAAGCGCTTTGACCGCAATCGTGCAGTTATTGCGCTTGCTCTCGTTGCGAAACGAGCGCCGCCGCTAGATGAACTGCTTCAAGGCGCGATGTTCAATCGTTCGCGTCTTGACCGCAACAATGTAGCTGCCGAACATCGCCGTAATCGCATCGATTCCCGCCGCATAAGCGCAGATTATCGGCGAGGCAGTTCGCAAAAGCAAATATCCCGAAGAAAATCCGCGCCCGTACATCGTGCAAAGAATTGTGAGCGCCACAAAAGGTCCTCCCGAAGAAAATCCCCCCAAAACAAACGAAAGCAAGAACGACATCGTTCCAATCCAAAGCGTGTCAGAAAAACTTATCTCCAAATACGAGTAAGTTCGCAAAATCACGACAAAGCAAATCGAAGTGACAAGCACAGAGCCGCCGCGTGCAAAAATCGAAAACACAGGGAACGTGACAGCGTTCGTTCTCCTTCTTATTCCAAGACTGTCCTTGCCGTGCCGCATCGAACAAAGAAGCGTCAAGTTCGTGTCGCCTGAAAAGAACGCCGTCAAGAACGGACAAACAGACGCGTAGAGCACCTTGAACGGACGCGGGTCATGACAAATAAAGCGCAGAATCAGCGGGTAAATCACAAAAGCGACCAAAAGAAGATTGACCGTCAAAATCGTAATGAGCGGAAGAAAAACGCCCGCCTTCAAAACAGTCGCGAAGTTCAAAGCCCAGCGACACGAAAGCGCCATAATTCCAATCGTCATCATATCCGAGAAAAAGCAAAGCATCGAATAAGCGACATTTGAGAACGACTCAAGAGTACCGACAGCCTGCTTTGACGCGCTTTTGTCAGTCGCACAAGCACCGCCGACAGCGCCGCCGAAGACAAAACACGGAAGAAGGAACGTTCCCTCAAGAAAAGCCTCGACCGGACTTTCCGGAAAGACGCTCATAATCAAATCTGTAACGCTAATCGATATTTCAGAAAAACTTTTTTCCGCCGTAATCGGAAGCGGAGGCAGTTTTATGAGGACAGCGCTCAGCGTTCCCAAAAACGCAAGAAGCGCCGTTGAAGCGACAACCGTCGAGACAATCCAGATTGCGCTAAGCGACGTAAGCCCTCCGTCACGAAGGCGGAAAACTGCGATACCCGCTCCGAAGAACAAAGACGGGATAAGCGCATAGCGTCCAATGCGCAAAACGATATTCACAACGAAATCCAGAATCGCAGTTGATTGAGGAGAGTTGAGCGGGATTATAAACGCTGAAGCCACGCCCAAAACGATACCCAAAAGATATTTCATCCAAAGTTTCATAATGAGCAAAATTATACCATACTAAAAACTCTGCTACAAGATTTATCAGATATGTGCTATAATCCAATCCATCATGGAAAATATGGAAAAAATCTTCATTCAGGCAGGAAAAGACACACGAGCATTTCTTGAAGAAGCGCAAAGAAATGGAAGAAAAGCTTTCAGAAGCGTGAAAACGCAGGGCGAGAGCAATAAAGAATACGAAATCTTTTGGAATAAAAGCTCTCCGATTTCCACAAAAAATTTTCTCGTCAAATCTCAAAGCTCTTCAGCAAAAATAAGCGAGGCACTGCTTTATTTTGACGAAGAAGAACTTTCCAGGAACATGAAAACCATGACGATAAGCGAATGCTCAAAAGTTTTGGACGAAGAGAATGCCGGCTTTCAGTATCTTTCCCTCTCGCTTTTGGAACGCTTCAAAAAGCAAAAAGGAAGCGAGAAAGCAAAAATTATTTTCCTGATTCGAAAAAATTACTCCCTTGTCTCCCTTTCACGCGAAGGTCTGGACAAAACGAGCGCTTCCCTCCCCCATATATCCGCCGCCGCCGCCTCTTTTATGGCTTTTGCCGAAAATCTTGCGGCGATGAACCTCGAAAGCGACTTTGCAGACTTTTTTCTTGTCCTTGCCGACTGCGAAGAGCAAGAATTCCGCGAGGATAGCGCGCTCGCACGTTGGATTTTCCAATATCTGGGCGAATATTGCGAGCGAGGAAAGAATATGAGCAAAACAATTCAGTGGATTAAGCCTGGCGCACACATTTCGCGCTCTGGAAGAGGTTTTTCTCTCTTCGGACGCTAAAGATGAGCAATCCTGATTGCAAATGAAGAGATGAATGCGTTTTTCAAGGAATTTGCAATGCAAAAAGTGCGAAGAGCGGTGTTTTTGCTCTATTTGCAATGCAAAAAGCGTGAAAAAATGGTTTTCATTCAATTTGCTGTGCAAATAGGTGAGAAAATCTATATCCAGACAATTTGCATTGCAAATGCTCTGAAAAATCAGTTTTTGAGTGTTTTTGCAATGCAAATGAAGAGAAAAGCAGTTCTTTGGCTGAATTTGCAACAAGGAAAGACCGTTTTCCCAAATCGATACAAAATATCAAAAAAAATAGGGAGCATTTTCTGCTCCCGATATTGAAAAATAACTTTTGGATTAGCGCTGAATGCGTCCTGACGCGTCACCTCGCGCCAATTTTTCAACTTCCTCGGCGCTGACCATGTTAAAATCACCGATTATTGAGTGTTTCAGGCATGAGGCGGCATTTGCCCAGCTCACAATTTCTTGCGTGCTCTTTCCTTTGAGCGTTGAGTAAATGAGACCCGCCGTAAAGCTGTCGCCTCCGCCAACCCTGTCCACAATCCAGATTTCGTACTTCGAGGAGAAGGCATAATCGTTTTCGTTTGCATAAAGGAGCGCCTGCCAGTCGTTTCGGCTTGCGTTTATTGACGAGCGGAGAGTGATTGCGACTTTTTCAAAGCCGAACATCTCTTTTAGCCCTCGCGCGACGCTGATGTAGCCGTCTGTATTGACTTCGCCCTTCTTCGTGTCGGTGTTCTCCGCCCTGATTCCGAAGACGTCGGCTGCATCGTCCTCGTTGGCAATGCAAATATCGACGTGCTTGCAGATTTTGCTCAATGCCTCGCGCGCTTCTTCCTTCGTCCAGAGTTTTGCGCGATAATTTATGTCCAGCGAGACTTTAGCGCCTTTCTTGTGGGCGATAATCGCGGCGTCAATGCACGATTGAACCATGTTTTCGCCAAGTGCGGGCGTGATTCCCGTGATGTGAAACCACTTTGCGCCATCAAGGATTTTTTCCCAGTCGAACTCATCGCTTCTCGCCAGTGAAATCGCCGAGCCCTTGCGGTCGTAGATGCACTTTGAGCCTCTCTGACTTGCGCCGCGCTCATTGAAATAGATTCCGAGCCTTTCTCCTCCGCGCACGATGTAATCTGTCCTCACGCCGTAGCGCCTCAGCGCGTTGAGAGCCGACTGCCCGATTTCGTGGGCGGGAAGTTTTGTGACATAGTACGAGTCAAGCCCGAAGTTCGCCAAAGACACCGCGACATTCGCCTCTGCGCCTCCGAATGTAGTTGTCATCGAATCAACCTGCACGAACCTGTAATAATCTGGCGGTTGTATGCGCATCATAATTTCGCCGAAGGTTACGACTTTATCCATAAATCTGTTTTTCTCCTTATCTTTTATCATAACAGACAAAACAGATTTTCCGTAGATATTTTTTGCTCTTTTTTGTGGCTTTATTTTTGGATGTATTCTGTGATGAAAATCAAGAGAAGGCTTATCAAAAGCGCAATTCGCAAAATAAGGCTGAATGCTGACATCCCCATTTTTACGCTTTCAACTTCGTATTCGATTTTGAGGTTCTTGAACGGATTTGCCCACGGATTAAAGCCGAATTGGTATGACTCGGTTTCCGTTGTCAGCTCAAGGACATTTACGGGGATAAACATTTGCTTTGTCTTGTAAAGTTTTGCCGACTTAATTTGTGAGAACAAGATTTGCCAGTCCCCGCATTTTACATAATCTTCATAAACTGAAAAGACGCCTCTTTTTGAAAGTAGCCAATTTATTGAATGTCTTGGATTTCCGTTTTCGCTTTTTGTGGCTTTTGTGATGCAACTATACAGTTTTTTGTCGCTCATAGATTTTTCCCTTCGCATAAAAAAGAGCCCATGTTGACTAGGGCACAGACATAAAGCGCATACCGTTGCTTTCTTCCGAATCTGGCGGGGTTTTGCGCCCACATCTTGCTTAGAACATGGACTCATATATCGGAAAGTCGGGGATTCGAACCCCGGATACTCTTTCGAGTATGCACGCCTTCCAAGCGTGGACCTTAAACCACTCGGACAACTTTCCAGTGATTACGAAAAAAGGTCCGCCATGATTTTGGCAGACCTGAATAATGAGACTGACACGATTCGAACGTGCGACCTCGTCCTCCGCAGGGACGCGCTCTATCCAAAACTGAGCTACAATCTCAAATAAATTAAACCAAACCGTTTGGTCCGACGGAAGCGACAGGAGTTGAACCTGCCCACCCCTTACGGAAGTGACGGATTAGCAATCCGTTGTATTACCGCTCTACCACGCTTCCACGCAATACGGAGCGAGAGGGATTTGAACCCCCGATACCTTGCGGTATAACGGTTTTCAAGACCGCCGCGTTCGACCACTCTGCCATCGCTCCAAAACAGCGTATTCGTATACTATTTTATTTTGGAAAAAGTGTCAATAGGAAAAAGGAAAAAATCTTTTATTTTTTTATTTCCCCTATTGTTTAGTACAACGAATCCTCGGAGCGAGAGGGATTTGAACCCCCGATACCTTGCGGTATAACGGATTTCGATTCCGCCGCGTTCGACCACTCTGCCATCGCTCCAAATATGGCATTATAATACGTCAATCAAAATAAAAGTGTCAATAACTGTTTTTATGCGATACTGCTTTGTTGCTTTTGGCATAAGAACTTCTTTTTTCTTGTGCGATAATAAGATTATGAGTGAGTGGGTAAAACAAATCAAAATTATTGCGATTGCTCTTTTTGTGGTTGCAATATTATTTTGTCTTTTGTATGCGTGTACTTCAGAAAGTGTGTTTTTGACGCTTTCAATCACGTTTGGAACAACGACGTATCATTTTTTTATGCGCCTTATTATTGGCTTTCTTGCGGGCAATGTGCTTCCTCTTCCAAAGCGATGGATAAAAGTGAGCAAAGCCGAGCGGAAACTGTATTCGCTTATGAAAGTGAAGCGCTGGAAAGCAAAACTCCCGACTGCGCGCCCTTCGTCGTTCGATATAAGGAAAAAAGAGGCAAAAAAGATTTATGAGGCATCTCTTAGGGCTGAAATCGGGCACGAAATAATCATCATTCTCAGTTTTGCTCCGCTCTTCCTTTGTGCTTTCTTTGGCGCAGCAAATGTTTTTCTTCTCACATCGATATTTTCTACGATTTGCGACATTCCTTTTGTGATAATACAGCGCTATAACCGCCCTCGCTATCTTAAAATGATTGCTTTTGACTAACTTTGCAGTATGATATTTTAGAGGTTTTTATGAAGATTGATGAAACAAAGTTTGTGCTCAAAAACGGAAGAGAGGTTGTCATAAAAAGCGCGACGGCAGACGATGCGGCTTTGGTGAAGGCTCATCACGAGGCTGTGGCAGCGGAAACTCACTTTATGGCGCGATATCCAGAGGACGGCGAGATGAGCCTTGAGGTGCGAAAGGAACGACTCAAGGCTATCGAAGAAAGCGAGCAAAACTTTTTGGTCAATGCGTATCTTGATGGCGAAATTATTGGTGATTTGGGCGTGGTGTGTATGAGAGAGCTGCTCAAAATGCGCCACAGAGCGTATCTTGGAATGTCTATCAGGCAAAAATACACAGGGCAAGGTTTGGGCACTTTTATGATAAACCTGGCTGTGGAGCAGGCTCGGAAAAACGGCTTTGAGCAACTTGAACTCGGAGTTTTCAGCGACAATGCAAAAGCGCGCCATTTGTACGAAAAGGCGCACTTCAAAGAATACGGCATGACTCCGCGTGCGTTCAAGCTCAAAGACGGCTCTTATCGCGATGAAATCATTATGGTGAACATGCTTTGACTTTGCGTGTCAAAAGAAGCGGGTAGTCAAGTGTCTTGCAAGTGTAGACGAGCAGCCTTGAAAGATAAAGCAACCAAAATTGTATACGTTCTGGTTTGTAGAATTTTTGAGCCGTATACACATTGTATACGAGTCAAAAACACGCTGGCAAAGCAATATACAATATGTATACGCGCTCACTTTGCGTGTTTTCTTTAAAAATACAAATTGTATATGACCAGAAAATTCTATTGATAGAAAATATACACTTTGTATACGACTGACTTTGAATGTTTTCTGCTCATATACATATTGTATACGGCTTGCTTTTTCTATTGAAAGAAGCGTATACAATTTTTTTGCCATCTTCCTGCAAGTTTTGCGAGAATTGCGCGATGAGAACGCGCTAAAAGATGTTGCGGCAAAGGCGTTTTTCCAGATTTTCAGCCTTAATTTTGCTCCTCCGAAAATGATATTTCAAAAGTTTTTCGATATTTGAAATGCGCCAATATCGCTTCGGTGCGCACAAAAATGGCTTTTGAGTGTGGCAGGGAAAAGCCTTCCCTGTCGAGAAAAAAATTTGTTGACAGATAAAAAATGTTGCTATATAAATAAAAAGCAGTGGAAACGTTTCACAAAAATCCATAAGTGTTTCAAAAGCGAAAATCATTTGACAGCGAAAAAAAACAATGTTACCATAGTGGCTATGGATAACCGATTGCGCAACAAAAAACGAATGACTCTTCAAGACGTCGCAGATGCTCTTAATATGTCAAAAACGACTGTGTCGCGGGCGCTTTCGGGGAAAGGCAGAATCGGTGAGGACACACGAAGGGCTGTTATTGATTTTGCAAAAGAGCATGATTATCACCCGAACTTGATGGCGAAAGGTCTTGCGGAGGCAAAAACATGGAATATCGGTGTTGTGCTTCAGGGAAATGCTTCTCGCGCTGACATGCCGTTTTTTCAGAATTGTCTTTTCGGGATTGCAAGTGAAGTCAAATCGCATAACTATGATGTTCTTTTGGTTTTGAATGATGAGAACTCTTCTGACGGGCTTTTGCAGATGTTGAGGCTTGGCAAGGCTGACGCTGTTATTCTCACGCGTGTTATGGAAAATGACAAGAATGTTGAGCTTTTGAAAGAACATTCTATTCCTTTTGTGGCAATAGGCTCTTACAACGATGACAGCGTTATTCAGGTTGACGCAAAAAATGAGGAGGCGTGCCGCTCTTTCACGCTTGAGGTAGTGAAGCGGGCGGGCAATGCCGGAAAAATAATTTTTCTTTGCGGAAAGCAGAACATCATAGTCAATAAAATGCGTCTGAACGGCTTTCTTGAGGCGATGAATGAATTGGGAAAATCTGATTATTCTGTGACGCTTGATATTGAAAGCGCAAAGGAAGCTAAAGAGGCGCTTTCTGGCTTTGATGGTTCGATAGTGATTTGCGCTGATGATGTTTTGTGTGAGGGCGCGATTGAATGGGAAAACGAGAGGTACAACGAAGGCTCTTCTGAGGTGAAAATCGCTTCGTTTCATGATTCGCTCGCTTTTTCATGCAGCAGTCCGAAAGTGTCTGCGATTGATGTTGACGCATACACGCTTGGAAAAACTGCTTCGGAGCTGCTTCTCTCTTGTCTTTGTGGAAAAGAGGTTGAGAGCAGGAACTATGTTGATTACAATTTTTTGTTCAGGTAATTAAGTCTGCTTCATGTGAGGCGGACAAAAACATATAAGGGGTTATATATGTTCAAAGGGTTTGCAACAGCAACTATGATTGCGGCAGCAGGACTTATGGTTATGTCTTGCGGCAAAGGTAAGGAAGAGGTTTCTTCCTCAGCAGCAAAAGTCGAAAACGTAACGCTTACGGTTTGGGAGTCTACAAACGGACCTGATGAGTTCATCAAGCAGGCGGGCGCAAAGTTCCACGAGACACATCCGAATGTTGATATCAAGTATGTCAACGTAGAGCTTGGAGATGCTATCGGACAGATTGCTCTTGATGGTCCTGCGGGAAAAGGTCCTGATGTGTTCGCAGCTCCTCATGACCGCTTGGGAACTCTTGTTTCCGGCGGACATGTTCTTCCGACATCAAATCCTGATGAGGTGCGCGCTCATGCTCTTGGCGCTTGCTCAACAGCGTTGACTTATGGCGGAACGATGTACGGCTATCCAGTTTCTGCTGAGACTTATGCAATGTTCTACAACAAGGCTCTCATCAGCGAAGATGAGCTTCCTAAGACTTGGGAAGACCTTGCTGCGTTCGCAAAGAAGTTCAACGAGAACAATCCTGGAAAATATGGATTCGTCATGGACGTCGGAAACAGCTACTACACAATTATTTTCACAACTGCTGACGGAAACCGCCTCTATGGTGCTGACGGTACAGATTCAAAGCACTCAAACATCAACTCTCCTGCTGCTGTAAAGGGCATGGAGTTCTTCCAGAGCTTGAGAGACGCTCTTCCTGTTCCTGCTGCTGACCTTGAGACAGCAACTGTTGATGCTGCATTCCAGAGCGGAACTGCTGCAATCCACATCACTGGTCTTTGGAATGTTGTTCCGTTTGAGAAAGCGGGAATTGATTTCGGAGTCGCACCTCTTCCATCTCTTCCAGGCGACACAAAGCCTGCTGCTTCATTCTCTGGAACACGCGCTATGTTCGTTTCTGCATACTCTGACCACCCAGAAGAGGCAAATGAGTTTGCAAAGTTCTTGATGAGCGATGAAATGCAGATTTTGCGCTTCAATCTCACAAAGGCTGCTCCAAGCCTCAAGGTCAAAGTTGACAGCCCATATATGACAGGCTTTATCACACAGCTTGATTTTGCATTCCCAATGCCATCAATTCCTGAGATGGGAACATACTGGGAAGCAATGAACAATGCTTCAAAGAACATTTGGAACGGTGCTGACGTGAAGGCAGAACTTGACGCTTGCGACGCCGCAATCACTTCAAAATAAAAAGGAAGCACCTGTATGGCAAATCAGTTTCCCTCTGACGGAAGCGCAGCCAAAAAGGTGAAGATAACAGCCTCATGTTTCATGGGGCTGAGTCACCTGTTGTATCTGCGCGATTATATAAAAGGTATATTCTTCGCCCTTTGCGAACTTATCTTTATCGCTTGCCTTCCGATTACAGTCGGGAAGCTGATAGGGCTTGTAACTCTGGGTTCTCCTCACCCGGAGCTTCCTATCAAGAAGCGCGACAACAGCGTTTTTATGCTCATTGACGGTATTTTGATATTGGTCATAATTGCGATTTTTGTAATCGTGTATTTGATGAGCATAAAGAGCGCTGAGAAAGAGTATGGCGAATACTGCCGAACAAAGAGATTCAAGAGTCAAAAGGAATCTCTTGATTCAACGCTCGGCTCTTCATTCCCGATTGTTGGTCTTGCGCCTGCATTCGTTATGGTGATGGTGTTCGTCGTCGTTCCTCTTATTTTCAGCGTTGCTGTCGCGTTCACAAACTATTCCGACCCTGCTCATATTCCTCCGAACAACACTGTTGACTGGGTTGGACTTCAGAACTTCAAAGAACTTCTTACAGGACATAACAACTGGTCAATCGGTTTTGCCCGCATTGCGCTGTGGACGCTTGTCTGGGCTGTTTTGTCCACGGCAACATGCTATTTTGGCGGGCTTTTGCTTGCTGTTCAGCTAAAAGAAATCAATGTGAAAATTGCGCCGATATTCCGCTTTGTGTTTATCTTGCCTTACGCTGTTCCGAGCGTTGTTTCGATGCTTGTCTGGAAAAACCTTTTGAACGGCACATTCGGTATCGTAAACCGCACATTGCAGGCTCTCGGGCTTTTGAGCACAGGACAGACAATCCCTTGGCTTGGAGACCCGACTTGGGCGCAGTTCACTTGTATCATCATAAACTTGTGGGCAGGCGCGGGCTACTTTATGCTCTTGTCGATGGGAACAATGACGGCAATCAGCCAGGATATGTATGAGGCCGCCCGCATTGACGGCGCAAGCAAATGGCAGATTTTGCGCAAAATCACGCTCCCTCTTGTTTTGTATCAGACAATGCCGCTTATCATTATGAGCTTTGCGCACAACGTCAACAACTTCGGCGCAATCTTCTTCCTCACAGGCGGCTCTCCGACCGTTGCCGACTCAACGACAACGATGGCAGGAGGAACAGATATCCTCGTAACATGGATTTACAAACTCACGATTACATTGATGAAGTACAACTACGCATCTGTAATCGCTGTTATTATCTTCATCGTTCTCGCTCCGTTCGCGATTTTCAACTTCAAGAACACAAAGGCATACAAGGAAGGTGAATTATGACAAAAAACATAGAAGATTCAGGCATAGTCGGAAAAATCAACCGTGGTGTCATCTACTTTATTTTCGCGATTATCGCTCTTTTCGTTATATATCCGCTCATCTATGTTGTGAGCGCGGCGTTCTCGCCAAGCAACTCAATCGCGCAGCTCAACATCGTGCCGTTCAAGGACGGCTTCACGGCAGAGCATTTCGTGCATCTGTTCAAGAACACAGATTACGGAAAGTGGTTTATGAACACGCTCATCATCGCCGCATCGACAAGCGCAATAACAATCGTTATCGCCTCTCTTTCGGCGTATGTTTTCAGCCGCTTTCACTTCAAGTTCAAAAAGCCTTTCTTGATGTCGCTTTTGATTTTGCAG
Source organism: uncultured Spirochaetaceae bacterium (assembly GCA_902778325.1). Classification (GTDB taxonomy): domain Bacteria; phylum Spirochaetota; class Spirochaetia; order Treponematales; family Treponemataceae; genus Treponema_D. The sequence goes on along the minus strand of CACYWZ010000002.1, from coordinate 90,547 downwards.
ATATTCCCAAGCTTCGTTGGAATGATTGCGATTTACGTCATTCTCCTTCGCGTCGGCGGACTCGACACGCTTTGGGGACTCGTTCTTGTCTACGTTGCGGGAAACATTCCGTATAACACATGGCTCGTCAAAAACTATATGGACACCGTGTCAAAGAACCTTGACGAAGCCGCCAGAATCGACGGTGCGGGGCATTTCCGCATCTTTGCGACGATTATAATGCCGATTGCACGCCCGATTATCACGTTCTTGGGCATTACGAGTTTCACAGGACCTTGGATGGATTACATCTTCCCGAAGATGGTCTTGAGAAGCGTCGAAAAGCAGACTTTGGCGCTCGGACTTTTCAGCTTTGTGACCGAGAAGAAAAACGAGTTCACAACATTTGCAGCAGGCTCTCTTATCGTCGCTGTCCCGTTCGTCCTCTTTTTCGTTCTCACGCAAAAGACGCTCATCACGAGCTTTGGCGGTGCTGCGGTCAAAGAATAAAATCTGCCTCCCCTGTCTTTTCGATACAAGAAATCTCCCCTATAGGGAAGAACCAATCTACCTTATAGGGGAGAGCATATCTACCCTATAGGGTTGAACACCACGACCTTATAGGGTCGTAAAAATCTAACGGAGAAAATGAAAATGAAATACACATTCGATTCAAAAAGCCTTCTGAAAGACGGGAAAAGATGGTTTCCTGTTATGGGCGAAATCCACTTTTCACGCTGTCCGCGTCAGTTTTGGAAGGAAAGCCTGATGAAAATGAAGGCTGGCGGTGTTGATATTGTCAGCACTTATGTTTTTTGGATTCATCACGAGGAAATCGAGGGCGAATATGACTGGACGGGAAATCGCGATTTGCACGCTTTCATAAAGGCTGCAAGCGAGTGCGGTGTGAAAATCCTCTTGCGAATCGGTCCTTGGAGTCATGGGGAGGCGCGAAACGGTGGCTTTCCTGATTGGCTTTTGAAGAAGGACTTTGAGGTTCGCACGAACGACGAGCGCTATTTTGATGAAGTTGCAAAGTGGTACAAGGCGGTTTATGGCGAGGTCAGCGAGTTCGTCGGCTCAACGATTATCGGCGTTCAGATTGAGAACGAGTTCGGTCATTGCGGTGGGCTTTATGATGAGACGGGCGAAGAGCATATGAAGCGCCTCACGAAGATGGCGAAAGACACAGGCTTTGTCGTTGACCTTTACACTGCAACTGGCTGGGGAGGAGCGTGCACTGGCGGGCTTTTGCCTGTGATGGGCGGATATTGCGACGCGCCTTGGGATCAGAGCACAGAGGAGATTGAGCCTAGCGGAAACTATGTTTTCACGAAAGAGCGAAACGACCACAACATCGGAAGCGACCATGGTTTTGGATACGGTATCACGTTCGATATTTCAAAGTTCCCGTATCTCACTGCCGAACTTGGAGGCGGACTGCAACCGACGGCACACCGCAGAACTGTCGCCACGGCGAAGGACATCGCTTCTGTTTCTTTGGTGAAGCTCGGAAGCGGCTGTAATCTTCTTGGCTACTATATGTATCATGGCGGAACTAACCCAGACGGAAAGCTCACGACGTTGCAAGAGACAAAGGCGACAGGATACCCGAATGACTTGCCTGTCAAAAACTACGACTTCCGCGCTCCTATCCGTGAGTTCGGCGATGTTTCTGACACGTATCGCGAGCTCAAGTTGCTTTCGTATTTTGTCCATGATTACGGAGAGGATTTGTGTTCTCTTGATGCTGTTATCCCTGAGGAAAACCCGCTCTCACCGTCTGACACAGAGCATCTTCGCTATTCATACAGAAGCGACGGCAACAGAGGTTATCTTTTCGTCAACAACTATGTGCGACACCAGACGCTTAGCGCTCACAAAGGAGTGTCTCTCTCTTCGCCTGACAAAAAGACAGCGATAAGAGTTTTCGATGTTGAGAACAAAGATTTCTTCTTTGTGCCGTTCAATATGGCTTATGGAAAGAGCATTGTGAAAAGCGCTTGTGCGACGCCGCTCTGCCGTCTTGAAAGTGCTGACGGCGAGAAGTATGTGTTTTATGCACGAGAGGGAAAAGAGAGCGAGGGCGATTACTTTGACTTTGCCAGTGGCGAGAGCGAAGGAAAGTCGAATATGCTCGTTCTTTCGCGAAAAGATGCGCTTAACGCTTGGAAAATCTCTGATTCTCGATTGCTGATAACGAGCAGCGATGCCAGCGTTTTCACCGACGAGAACGGCAAAGTTGTCATTCGCGGAAGAACAGCGTTTGATGATGTCTGCAGCTCTGCTTCTTCTGAGGCGGAGTTCTTTGCATATCCTGCTTTCGAGAGCGCTCCTGAGGGCTGGAGCGAGGCGGGGGTTGTGAACAAGAACCTCAACAAGAATGGGAAAGCATTCGAGTTTGTGCGCTATATCCGAAAAATATCGTCAAAGACTGTTTCGCTTAGCGCAAAGGAGATTGCTTCAAAAGACGAGAAGAAGCGTTATTCGCTTGATTTTTCTTCTGCTTTGGCTTTGATTGGTGGTGAGACGAGCGATTGCTTTGTAACGCTTGATTACGATGGAAACCGCGCCTCGCTTTATGACGCAAAAGCGGGGAATAAACTCCTTCTTGACCACTTCTATCTTGGAAAGTCTTATCCGTGGCAAATCGGCTTGAAGCGCTTTTTGCACTCGGATTTGTCTTCGCTTGAGCTTGTTATTGAGCCTCTTTTGAAGAGCGAGAAAATCTATCTTGAGGAGCGACCGACATTTGAAGGCGAAAGTCTTGCAGTGCTGAACGCTGTCAGAGTGCAATCAGAATGGAGTTTCACGCTCTAATCTTTATCCAAATCCAAAAGATACAAACGGGCTTTGATTTTCGTGTGCAAAGCCCGTTTTTTAGTCTTGGACGCTCTGGCAAATCCAGTCAAGAGCGGTTTCATCTCCTCGTCCTGTCTTGTCCTTGAGTTCCACAAAAAAGTGGCGTCTTTCCTTGTATTCGACATAGCGAGAGTTCTTGCACCATTTTGCGCACATCTTTCCTGTCGGGCTTCCTTGCTCGAAAATGCCTTTGTCATTCTGGGCTGTCGCAAAATAAAGAAAAGCGGCAGACAAATGGATAATTTTTGCCTGCCGTTACATTTTACCAGTGAGTGAAGAAGATTCCCGCTAATGGCGAGAGAATAATCATCACGACTGAAAACGAGAACGATTCAATCGAGATGAGCGTTGCCCGCTGCTGTGACGGGAAGCGTTGCTGCAAGATTGCGTTTGTTCTCACTTGAAGAGCATCGTCTGACATTGTTGCCAAAAAGCCTCCAAGCGTCATGACTGCGTAAATTGCCGTATGCTCAAGTGCAATCGCAACAAGCAAAAGCGCCATGTCGAGAGCGAAAAGCGCATAGTAGTTGAGCTTTCTGCACAAAAGAGCTAGTTTTGCGCCCAACATTCCGCCTGTTTGCATTACAAGAAGAGCAATGCCCAAAGCCCAGTTCGGAATGTTTGCCATCGGCAGCTTTGCCTGCAAGAAAAACAAGAGCAATATGTCCAGAGCGCCGACAGCAGAGTTTGCGAGCATCAAAAGAGCTGTGCGGCTTTCCTTTTTCAAGAAAAGAAAACTTTGCTTGAAACACTCTGCTATTTCGCTTTTGACGCTAGATTTTTCTTTTGGCTCATCAAGGCGGATTTCAGTCAGCCCAAGAAGAATGTAGAGCTGGAATAACGCGAAGAATACTCCTGACGCATACGAGATTTTATAGCCCAAAACAAGAGCAAATCCCGCTGTTAATGTCGATAATCCCTCACAAGTGCGATAGATTACGAGTTGATTCGACACATATTTGTCGAACTTTTCCTCTTCGCCCACTGATTTTAGCGAGTCGTACGCCAAAGCATCGTCAGAGCCTGACATAAAATTGTAGTTCAGCGCTTGAAACGCGATTGAAAGGCAAACGAGCGCAAAGTTGTTAGACGCAATCATAACCATATTTGCGATTATTCGCATAATGCAAGAAATGATGAGCGTCTTTTTTCGGCCGAAAACGTCTGCGAGCGCGCCTGACGGAATCTCGAAGATAAGGCTTACAATGTGAAACACCGTTTCCGCAAACCCGATTTGTGCGAGCGAGAACCCACGAGAAGCCAAAATTGCAACCCAAGCGCCAGAAAGCGAAAGATTTGAAAAAAGAGAAGCGACATAGAGCCTTTTTATTTGTTTTTTTATGTTGAACATAATTTACCCCAAAATAAGATGTGATAGTAATGCGGTTAAAAGGGGTAATGTGATTGGATTTTGTGGATTAGAGAAAAATCGTTTAAAGACAATACCCCTATCTACAAAAGATTGAGGCTTCCTTTAGATTTGAACAAAACACTTGTCTTCCACATAGTTTCGCATTATGCAAGAAATTGTGATTTTGGTCAATAAAGCAATAATAACGCGCTAGTGCGTTAGCATAATGGCGCGGAGTGCGCAAGCATAGTGGCGCGGTATAATACATTGTTTCACATAAATATATTGTCTTTTCTAGGGAGCGCAAAATCTGCTATAATCAGGGCAATAATACTTTTTAAGGAGTGCTTTTTATGGCAAATCAGGAACTCGAAGCTCGCGTTAAAGAGGCTCTTGAAACAATGAGACCTAGCTTGCAGGCTGATGGCGGCGATTTGGAATATGTGAGAATGGACGACGACAACAAGGTTTATTTGCGCTTGATTGGTGCGTGCGGTTCTTGCCCGATGGCAACAATGACGCTCAAGATGGGTGTTGAGAGCTATCTCAAAGAAACCGTGCCAGAAGTCAGCGAAGTGGTTCAGGAACAATAATTTTTTAAAGAGAGCTGTGGGGAAATTATGGGAGAATCAAAAGAAAAATTCTTGTGCGTGAGCCGTGCCGATATGGAAGAGCGAGGCTTGAGCGAAGTCGATTTTGTCTTTGTGTCGGGGGACGCTTACGTTGACCACCCCACTTTCGCCGCAGCTCTTCTTGGTCGTCTTTTGGAGGCGAACGGTTTTACTGTGGGCATTTTGCCGCAACCAGATTTCAAAAGCAAAGAAGCCTTTATGATTTTTGGTCGCCCAAAGCTTGGCTTTCTTGTTTCAGGCGGTGCGATGGATTCGATGGTGAGCAATTACACCGCGAACAACAAGCCCAGAAGCGAAGACGTGTATGCTCACGGCGGCGTTGCGGGGCACAGACCAGACAGAGCCGTCATCACCTATTGCGCCAAAATCCGCGAGGCGTACAAGGGCGTGAATGTTCTAATCGGAGGCATTGAAGCGAGTTTGCGCCGATTTTCGCATTATGATTATTGGTCAAACACGGTCAAACATTCCATTTTGCTCGACAGCAAAGCCGATTTGCTGATGTACGGAATGGGTGAGCATTCGATTATCGAAATCGCAAAACAGCTTCGCGAGGGAAAGAGCGCGCGCGAAATCCGTGGCGTTCGCGGAACTTGCTGGTACACGAGCAAGAAAGAGGAAATCCCAGAAGGCGCGCTCTTCTTGCCGACCTTCGAGCAAATCAAGCAGAACACCGACGAGGGCAAAGAGCTTTATGCTAGAAGTTATCTGAAGCAAGAGCAGAACACCGACGCTATCAACGGGCATGTTCTTGCAGAGCAAGCTGAAAGCCGCTTTGTTGTGCAAGAAAAAGCCGCATTGCCGCTCACGACCGAAGAGTTCGACGCGGTTTATAGCCTGCCTTTCACGCGAAAATGGCACCCGATGTATGATATTCCAGCCGAGAACGGAAAAGTCGGAATCCCTGCGCTTTCAGAAGTGAAGTTCTCGCTGACTAGCTCTCGCGGGTGTTTTGGTGCGTGCAGTTTTTGCGCGATTACCTTCCACCAAGGCAGGCGAATCCAATCAAGAAGCCACGAGAGCCTTTTGGCTGAAGCGAAGAAGATTACAGAAGACGCTGATTTTAAGGGCTATATCCACGACGTTGGAGGCCCTACTGCGAACTTCCGCGCTGACGCCTGTCCGTATCAAAAAGAGAGAGGAGCGTGTCCGAACCGCGATTGCATGGGAACTGACCCGTGCAAGAACGTCAAGGTTGACCACACGGAATATGTCGCTCTTTTGCGAAAACTGCGCGCGCTGCCGAAGGTGAAAAAGGTGTTTATCCGCTCTGGAATCCGCTTTGATTATCTTATGATGGACAAAGACGAAACATTTTTCAGAGAATTGTGCAAGTATCACATTTCGGGGCAGCTCAAAGTTGCGCCTGAGCACGTTTGCGATAATGTTTTGCGTCTTATGCGAAAAAGCACGCACGCGGTTTATGAAGCCTTTGCCGAAAAATACGCGAAAATCAACAAAGAGCTGGGCTTGAAGCAGTATCTTGTGCCGTATTACATCGCGGGACACCCGGGAGCGGGCTTGAAAGAGGCGATTGAAGTCGCGCTGTATCTCAAGAAGACTGGTTTTGTGCCTGACCAAGTGCAAGATTTTTATCCGACTCCGGGAAGCCTTGCGACTTGTATGTATTACACGGGCTTGAATCCGCATAGCGAAAAAGACGGCAAGCTCGAAAAAGTGTATGTTGCAAAAGGTGCGCACGAAAGACGATTGCAGCGCGCTTTGTTGCAGTTCAACCGTGCAGAGAACGCCAAAGACGTGAAAGAAGCCTTGATTGAGGCGGGAAGAAAAGATTTAATCGGCGTCTTGTGCGCTCACTCAGCTCATAACGCGCACGGACAAAAACGCAAGCGCTAAAAAAACGCCCCCTGCCGAAAAAACAAGGAGCGGAAACACGGCAGGGAGCGAAGGAGATTTTTATACATAAATAATCGGCACGCTCCTTTATCCTAATAACACAATCCGTAAGGATTCCTTTGAAAAAATTTCGCTTTCCTTATTTTAAGGAAAGCAGCTTTTTAAAAAGTCAGCAATCCTCAAAATAAGGAAACGCAAAAATCCAAAAAGCACAAATCCTTATTTTAAGGAATCAGCACTTTTTTAAGAAATGACTTTCCTCAAAATAAGGATTTGCAATCCGACAAAAAAACAGACTTCCTTATTTTGAGGAAGCCTGTCTTTTGGATTTTGCTAAGCTTGTCTGCAATAAAGCTTTGTGTAGTACGAGAGGAACTCGCCTGCACTATCGCTGATTTCTTCCCGCAAAGCTCGCCACTTCCAGTTTGTGCCGACAGAGCTTGGAGCATTCATTCTTGCCTCGTTGCCCAAACCGATGAGGTCTTGCATCGTCGTGATACAAGTGTTCGACACGCTTGAAAGAGCCGCAATCATCATATCGTAGCGAAGATTTTCCATCGACGAGCGCAAGTATTTCACCGCATATTCCACATCGCTCTTTGCCGCAGAAGTCTTCCAGCCCTCAATCGTGTCGTTGTCGTGAGTGCCTGTGTAAACAACAGAGTTCTGAATGTAGCGGTGCGGAAGATAATCGCTTTCCTCGCGCGAGTCAAAAGCAAACTGCACGATTTTCATTCCCGGAAAGCCGACGTGAGCAAGCATATCTTTCACCTCAGGCGTAAGATAGCCCAAATCCTCCGCGATAATCGGCAAATCGCCCATACTGCGCTTAATGCTGTCAAACAGTGCTCTGTCAGGACCTTTTCGCCACTGCCCGTTTCGCGCCGTTGCGTCCCCGAACGGAATGCAATAGTAAGACTCAAAGCCGCGGAAATGGTCGATTCTCAAAACATCGAACAGCCTCAAACTCTTTTGCAATCTCTTCTTCCACCAAGCAAAATGCGTCTTTTTCTGCACCTCCCAGTTGTAGACAGGATTTCCCCAAAGCTGACCGTCCGCGCTGAATGCGTCTGGAGGGCAACCCGCCACCTCAATCGGCTGACTTTCCTCGTCGAGCATAAACTGCTCTGGGCAAGACCACACGTCGCTTGAATCCGCCGCAACATAAATCGGAATGTCGCCGATGAGCTTCACGCCGTTTTCGTTGGCATAAGAGCGCAATGCGTTCCACTGCTTGAAAAAGAAATACTGAAGCATTTTGTAGTATTCGATTTTGTCAGCGCATTTCTTTGACCAAGATTTAACAGCGTCCTTTTGCTTTTGCCGAATGTCCTTTTCCCAAGTGACGAACGCCGCGCCGCCATGAGCGTCTTTCACCGCCATAAAAAGCGAATAGTCGTCGAGCCAGTCCTTGTTCTCTTTGCAAAAATCAGCGTAATCGGCAGGGATTTTCTGCTTGAAGTTCTCGTACAACTTTGAAAACAGTGCGTGGCGGTTCTGATACAAAAGCCCGAAGTCTGCGTATCGCGGATTATCTCCCCAGTTCACGCCCTCAAAATCGCTCTTGTCCAAAAAGCCCTCGTTTGAAAGCGTTTCGGGGTCAATAAAATACGGATTTCCCGCAAAAGTAGAAAAACTCTGATAAGGCGAATCCCCGTAGCCCGTCGGACCTACAGGAAGCACCTGCCAATAAGTCTGACCGTACTTTTTGAGCCAATCCACAAAAGCAAACGCCTCTTTTCCAAGCGTGCCTATTCCCGTGTTTCCCGGCAATGATGAAATGTGAAAAAGCACACCGCTCTTTCTTGTATTCAAAATATTTTCCATAAATCTATCCCCCTTTGTCTTGCTAAGTATTAGACGCAATGTCTTGCTAGTACTAGACGCAATATTCTGTCAATGCTAGCAGTGATGTCTTGCTGGTACTAGCAACGATATCCTGTCAGTCCTGCAAACAATGTCTTTGCAATGCTGCAAACAATGTCTTTGCAATGCTGCAAACAATGTCTTTGCAATGCTTGCACTAAATTGTCTTAATGCTCTCGCCCTTCGTAATGTTGCACGGAACAAGAATATGCTCCGCCCTGCCTTTCTTTTCAATGCAGCTCGTCAAAAGCGCAAAACCCTTTTCCACAAGGTCGTCGAGCGGCTGCTGCACCGTGGCGAGTCGTGGGCAAGAATATTCGCTCGTGATAAGCCCGTCGTAGCCTGTAACGCTGATGTCGCGCGGCACAGACAAGCCCATATCGGCAAGCTTTCTGATAGCTCCCATCGCCACAACGTCCGCCATCGTGAAAATCGCCGTTACGCCCTCGTTGTATCTCAAAATCTTTTCTGCCGCATTAAAACCGCCTTCCATAGAATACTTTGCCGTGATGTATCCTCTGCCCTCGTCAAAATCGAGACCCGCTTCTTCAATAGCCTGCAAAAAGCCCTTGTATCGCTTCCGCGTCATCTCCGAAGTTTTGAGGTCGCCGCCAATCACGCCGATTTTTGTGTGCCCGCTTTTGATTAAAAGCTCCGCCATAGCCTTTGAAGAAGCAACATCGTCCGTTGAAACAGAAGATAAGTTCTCGCTTTCAATGTTGTCCGCTTGGCTTGAAATAATCACGCTCGGAACAGCGATAACGCCGAAATCGTCTTTGTACCAGTCAGGAGAGCCTCCGAGGAAGATAAAAGCGATGGGCTTTTCCTCGTAGTAAATCGTTTTTGCCTTTGCTGCTTCGTTGTCGTATTCGTCCACGAAAATCACGCTTGCATTGTAAGGCGATGAGCCGATTTTGTTTAAGACACGCTCCAAAAGTGAGTTCAAAAGAATGCTCGATGTTCCTTTGACAATGATGACGATTGTCTTTCGCTCCTGCATTTTGAGTCGTTTGGCATTCACGTTCAAGACAAAGCCGTATTTGTTCACGACTTTCATCACTTTTTCTCTTGTCTGCTCCGATACATCGGGGTGATTGTTCATCACTCTTGACACCGTGCCGACTGCGAACCCGCTTTCTTTTGCAATGTCTTTTATAGTCATAAAATCAACCTTTTACCGCGCCTGCGATAACGCCCTTGATTATATACTTTTGCGACGCAATATAAAAGATGATAATCGGGATAATCGCCAAAACAAGCATCGCCATAAATCCGCCGTAATCAGTCGCGCCATACGCTCCTTGCATTGCGAGCTGGATTGCGACAGGCACGGTCTTTTTCTGCGTTCCCAAAACAAGATAAGGCAAAAGATAATCGTTCCAAATCCACATCGCATTGAGGATAGAAATCGTGATTGCCGTAGGCTTGAGCATAGGGAAAACCACGATGAAGAAAGTCTGAAGAGGATTACAGCCATCGATAGAAGCCGCCTCTTCGATTTCGAGCGGAACGCCCTTGATGAAGCCCGTGAACATGAAGACCGCCAAGCCCGCGCCAAATCCAAGATAGACAAAGACGATGCCGAAAACGTTGTCAAAGTGCAAGCGGTTCACGACAAAAGCCATCGTGTACATAACCATCTGAAACGGCACAATCATCGAAAAGACAAAAAGATAATAAAGCCCCTGCGTAATCTTTCCCTTGACGCGCACAATGTACCAAGCCGTCATCGAAGTGCAGACGATGATGAGCAAAACGCCTGCCACCGAGATAAACACACTTCTCAAGAAGGATTGCAAGAAGCCTGATGCGGAAAGCCCGTTGATGTAGTTTTCAAGCCCTACTCCCATTTCGCCGAACGGAAGAGCGAACGGAGCGGAAGAAACATAAAGGCGGCTCTTGAATGAGTTGATGAACACAAGCGCAATCGGCACTAAAAAAAGAGCTGCGAGAGCGCACAAAAATGCAAATGTGATGTTTGTGTAAAGTTTCTTTCTCTTTTCAATCATTGTTCAACCTCCTTTTTGTTCGTAAGCCTGAGCTGAATGTATGCGATGAGCGCGACAATCAAGAAGAAGACGACCGCTTTTGCTTGACCCACGCCCTGCCAGCCGATTCTGCCGTAGAATGTGTTGTAGATGTTAAGCGCGAGCATTTCAGTCGTTCGCTCTGGTGCGCCTGCGGTCAAAGCGAGGTTTTGGTCGAACATCTTGAATGAGTTTGTCAGCGTCAAGAAAGTGCAAATCGTAATTGACGGCATAACCATGGGAAGTTTCACCTTGAAAAGCACAGTCATAGGGCTTGCACCGTCGATAGAAGCCGCTTCGATTAAGTCGCCGGGGATATTCTGCAAGCCTGCGATGTAAATAACCATCATATAGCCGATGAGCTGCCAGTTCGTGAGGATAACCAAGCCCCAAAAACCGTACTTTGCGCTAAATGTGATGTCCACGTCGAACTTTGACAAAACGCCGTTGATGAGCAAATTCCAGATGTAGCCCAAAACGATACCGCCAATCAAGTTCGGCATAAAGAAGACCGAGCGGAAAATATTCGTGCCTTTGATTCCCCGCGTCAAAAGAAGCGCGAGCGAAAAAGAAAACACGTTGACCGTGACAATCGACACGATTGTGAAAAGCGACGTGAAGCCCAAAGCGTGCAAAAACTCATTGTCGCTGGTGAATGCCTTTATGTAGTTGTCCAAGCCCACGAATTTCGCCTTTGTGATTACGGTGAACTTCGTGAAAGACAAGCCTATTCCCATTAAAAACGGCACGATAAAAAACGCCGTGAACGCCAATAGCGTAGGAAGAACAAATATCGGGAAATATTTTCTGATGTTGTTCCGCTCCATAGTACCCTCCTTACCGCCACAGGCGGTTTTTCAAATATTATTCAATGATAAAATAAGGGACTTTTTATCGTCCCTTTGTATCCAGATATTTTCTTCCCCCCACAAAAAGAAGAGGGAAAGAAAAGTGACTTTTATCGCTTAAAACGCACTCTGCGCGCTCTCGCTTTCCCAGTCAGAAACGACTTCAGCTTTAACCTGCGCCCAATCTTTTGCGCCCTGAGCATATTTGAGCAAAGAAGCGCCGAAATTGTCCTTGAAACGCTGGCTTGGGAAAAGAGTGAAGTTCCAGGCGACAGATGTGATTCCGTCCTTGCTCATCCAATCGATGATTTCAAGAGCGAGCGGGTCTTTTGGACGCTCTGCTGCGTTGAATGTGTCGAAAGGAGCGATAAAGCCGAGCTTGTTTGTAACATAATCCTTACCGATTCCGCTAGAATAGAGCCACCAGATAAAGTCCTCCGTAGCCTTCTTGTCTGCCGCGCTTGCGTTTGAGTTCACGCAGTAAAAGTTCTCTGTTCCGACGCACAAGCCCTGCTTTTCCTCGCCTTCAACGCCCGTGTAAATCGGCAAGTACTTCACGTTCTCAGCCAAGACCTTGTTGCCCGTAACGCCAGAAATCTGTCCCCATGCCCAGTTTCCGTTCTGAACGAAAGCGCACTCCTCAAGAGCGAACTCTGCCATTGAGTCTGTGACCGTCTTGATACCGACGTTTTTCGCAGGGATTACAGAATCAGTCAAATACAAATCCAAGATGTTTTTGTAGTTGTCGCCGTACTGGAAAGTGATTTTCTTAGTTGCGTCGCTCGCCAAATCGACATTGTTGTTCTTGAACTCGTAGTAGACAGGGAGATTTGCAAGGTGAGTCTGCCATCTCCAATCCTCGCCCGCCTTGAGAGAAGTCGAAGCGAATGCGCCCTTGATACCAAGCGCCTCAGCGTTTTTCTGAATGTCATCAGCAAGAGCGTGCAGCTTTGCGAAGTTGTTCACCTCGTCCATTGAAGAAAAACTTGTTTCCCTTGCCTCAAGAGCAAAGTATTTGTCAGTGATAGCCTTGTTGTAAATAATTCCGTAGCCCTCAACAACATAAGGAATACCGTAAGCCTTGCCGCCAGAAGTGATTGCAAGCGACTTATCGCTCAAATGCTTGTAAAGCTCAGTGTCGCTCAAGTCCTCGCAATAGTCCTTCCAGTTTGCGTATCCGCGCGGACCGTTAATCTGGAAAAGCGTCGGAGCTTCCGCAGTCGCCATCTTTGCCGCAAGAGTTGACTCATATGTGTTGTTCGCAGCCGTCTCAACGATGACCTTCACCCCAGTCTCTTTCTCGTAAATCGCCGCAAGTTCCTGATAGACCGCAGCACTTTCCGGCTTGAAGTTTAAATAGCGCACACTGCCCTTTGCTTCTTCCTTGCTCTTTGCTCCGCCGCAAGACGAGAGAGCGAGCGCGGCGAGAGACAAAACTGCCGCTGCTTTGATGGTCAAAGTCTTTTTCATATAATCTCCTAGCAATAAATTGGAATTTTTGGAAACATTCTCGGAAACGTTTCCAAAAATAGATTATCTACGACGTTTTTTGTTCTGTCAAGGAATTTTTTGAAGAATTTTTTTCGCTCCCTCTCACTTCACAAGAACAAAGACGCTCCTTTTTTGAAAAGACAGCGCTTCAACAACAGCGATTGACCTCACTTTTTTTTGTCTGAGCCTTTTCGCTCGTGATAATAGCCTATTCTTGAAACAATATTGATATTATCATCTGATAATGTGGCGTTTTGAAATCAATAGAGTAATTATCATCTGATAATCTTGTATTCTTGAAACAATGTTGACGTTATTGCGTGATAATAATATTGTCTTGAAACAATATTGATGTTATCATCTAAAAAAGACGAAAATTTTTTTTGAAGGGAGGTGTTTTTTGATGGAAATCAGGAAATTCAGAATAAATGTGCGCTCTCTTGAGCTCGCTTCTCGTGTCCGCTCGATTTGTGAGCAGTACGCTTCTCTTTCGCCTTCGATTGGCGATGAGCGGCTTTCGTCTTATGTGGAAAAGGCGAAAAAATTGGCTGACGAGGTGATTTTGCTTTCGGATTGCGACAAGTGCGTTTCGACTTTGGCTCAAAAGGACAAGGAGCGCTGTCGCTCGCTTCTCGGCGTTTTTGCGGCGGCTGATTTTTATTCGCTTGCGCCTCTTGTGCGCGAAAACGAGGCTGTGAAGGCTATCTGCGCTGTTCTTGGGAAGTACGGTCGCAATGTGATTCACTTGAACTACACGATGAAGACGGGGAAAATCAGCTCTCTTTTGCTCGATTTGCGCTCGCCTTCGCTTTCTCCTGTCGTGTCATCGCTTTATGGTCTTGAGGAGTGCATTTCGGCGCTGGAGGCGGCGGAGGCGGATTTTGAGGCGGAAAGCAAGAGCCTTGTCGAGGCGAAGGCGGCTTTGGTCGGAAAGGCGCGGACGACTGAGGCGAAGGGCGCTCTTTTGTCTTTTGTGAACCGCAATGTTATCGAGTATCTGAGCTTTATGCTTCACAACAAAGAGCAAAAATATGAGCAGTTTGCCTCGATTGTGGCACTTGAAGTTGACAAGGCGAACGCCCTTGTCCTCCTTCGCAAAAAGAAGGGCGAGAAAGCGGTCGAAAACTTATTTTAGAGGCTGTACGTTTGCTCGTCGATTTTCTGGAGTCCGAGGTTCTTCCAAAATATTTCGGCGTTTGTGTCTTTTGCGTCCAAAACGATGTTTTTCGCTCCTGTTTCGAGCATGAGGCGCTCCATGGCGAACGTTCCGATTCCGATGTGGCGGTAGTTTTTGTTGACTTCAAAGAGGTAAATCGAGAGTGTGTCGCCAAGCATTTTGTAAATGCACACTGCTTTGAGGAAATCGCTTGAAGGCTTGTAATCGAAGACCATGAAAGAGCAGCTTTTGAGGACGAACGAGAACTCGCCTTTCTCGGTGTAGCTCTTCAAAAGCGGAAAATTGTCCCAGCCTTCGAGTGCCATGTACGACTCGAAGATGTCGCTGTCCAAAACACGATAATTTAGGTTCATAAGAGTCTCCTTTGAAAATATTATAACAAGGAAAGCGAAAGAAAAAAGAGGCATCGCACTTGATACCTCTTTTTCGCACCCGCGGGGTGCTTATAAAACAGCCAAATCCTTACAAATCAGGCTATGCTTTTGTAAATCAGGTTATGCCTGCTCCCATTCGCGCTCGAAATCGGCTTTCTTTACCAAAAGGAAGTCGCCTTTTTCGCCGCGAACGAGGTAGTCGCCGTTTTGTGCAGGAACGATTTTCTCTGCGGTGCGCACTTTTAGCACGCTGTCGAGAGTGCCGTCGCCGTCAACGTCCGCGTGGTCAAAAAGCGCGAACTGAGAGGCAAATGCTTTGACCTCGGCTTTGTTTTTGCCTGTCCACTGCAATGCTTCAATCGTGCCTCGTCGCCTGTATTTCATAAAATGCCCCCTATTTCTATATTCCAGTCATCTAGTTTTAAATCGGTTATGCGTGCAAACTCTTTTGTGTTGTGAGTAACGAGCGTTACTCCGTAATATAATGCAGTTGCAGCAATAAACATATCATTTGCTCCAATTGCGCATCCTTGCTTTTCCAGGTTGCTTCGGATTTTTGCATAAGTGTGCGTCATATTGTCGATGAACGGAACAATTCCTTTGTTCTAGAGATGGCTGTTCTGGACGGATAAATGTATCGTCGTGAATAGAACCTGCTAAAGCTTCAAGCACTTTATGCTTTTTTGCAGAAGCACTTTCCTCCATATTTTGTTGCTTTATAAACCGCATATACAAAATAGCAGAAAGAAGTTTCTGTTCGGAAAGCTCATTCAAAAGGGTTACTGCTTCGTTTCTGAGTGCAACTTCTGTCATAATTTCCTCCTTTTTACAACCTTTGAAATATACAGGCAATGCTTCAATCGTGCCTCGTCGCCTGTATTTCATAAAATGCCCCCTATTTCTATCTTACGAGCTTTCGATAGACGGTTTTGTGAGGAATTTCTGAGTCAATGCCGAGCACTTTCTTCTTCCATTCGACGTATTCGCTCCAGTTGCCCTCGAAGAACTTGACTTCGCTGTTGTTCTCGAACGCCAAAATGTGCGTGCAGATACGGTCGAGGAAGTAGCGGTCGTGGCTGACAACCAAAACAACGCCTGCGAACTGACTAATCGCCTCTTCAAGACTTCGTGTCGTCGTGATGTCGAGGTCATTTGTCGGCTCGTCAAGCAAAAGCACGTTGCCTGCTTCCTTGAACATCATTCCCATATTCAAGCGGTTCTTTTCACCACCAGAAAGCACGCTGATTTTCTTGTTTTGCTCAGGACCGTTGAAATTGAACCAAGAGCAATACGCGTGTGCATTGATTTCGCGAAGCGCGCCATTCACGGGGCGACCTTTTTCGTCAACCGCACCGAGCTTCACGAGGTCAGCGCCTCCTGAGAGCATTTCGTAAACCGTCTTGTTCGGGTCGAGCTTGCTTCGCATCTGGTCAACATACACGAGCTTGACTGTCTCGCCGATTTTGATTGAGCCTGAATCTGGCTTTTCGCCTGTGTCTTCGCCGTAAGCGTCTGCGATGAGCTTGAAGAGCGTCGTTTTTCCCGCGCCGTTAGGACCGACAATGCCGACAACCGCACCTGCAGGGATTGAGAAATCCAAGTTCTCGAAAAGGAGCTTGTCGCCGAAAGACTTGGTGAGCTTTTCTGCGTTGATAACCACATTGCCCAAGCGAGGACCTGCAGGAATAGAAATCTGTGTGTCCTTGAGCTTTACGCGGCTTGATTCTTCTGCCAAAAGGGCTTCGTATTTTGTGATGTGTTCCTTGTGCTTTGCCTGTCTGCCCTTTGCGCCTGCGTGAATCCACTCAAGCTCTTCTTGCATTTCGCGCTGGCGGACTGAAGCCTGCTTTTCTTCGAGAGCAAGACGCTTCTGCTTTGCTTCGAGCCACTCGGAATAGTTACCCTTGAAAGGATAGCCCTCGCCTCTGTCCATTTCCAAAATCCAGCCCGCAACATTGTCCAAAAAGTAGCGGTCGTGAGTGATGGCGATGATTGTGCCTTTGTAATCTTTGAGATGACGCTCAAGCCATGCGACTGTTTCTGCGTCGAGGTGGTTTGTCGGCTCGTCGAGGAGCAAGATGTCGGGCTGCTGCAACAAAAGACGGCAGAGCGCGACGCGGCGGCGTTCTCCTCCAGAAAGCACATCGACAACTTGGTCGGCTGGCGGACAGCGGAGTGCGTCCATTGCAAGCTCAAGGTTTGCGTCCAAGTTCCACGCGTCAGCAGCGTCGAGCTTCTCTTGCAATTCGGCCTGACGAGCGCAAAGTTTGTCGAAATCTGCGTCAGGGTCGCCGAAAGCCTCGTTCACCTTGTCGAACTCTGCAAGCAAGTCAGTGATTGGTTTTACGCCCTCTTTTACGATTTCCATAACGGTTTTGCCCGCTTCAAGCTGCGGCTCTTGCTCAAGATAGCCCATTGTGTATCCGGGGAGCAGCTTTGTTTCGCCTGTGTAATCTGTGTCGATTCCTGCGAAAATCTTGAAAAGCGAAGATTTACCCGCTCCGTTTTCGCCGATAACGCCGATTTTCGCACCGTAGTAGTACGAAATCGAAATGTCTTTAAGAACAACCTTAGTGCCGTAAGCGCGGCTCACGCGATCCATCGTGTAAATGATTTTCTTGTCGTCAAATGTCTTAGCCATAGATTGAAGTATAAGCGAGATTATAAAAAAAAGAAAGCGTGCTCAAAAAAAAGAGCGCTTGATATAAAAGCGCTAATCAATCATAATCACACACCTATGAATTACTTTTTTGAAATCCTCGGTTATCTTGGAACAGCATTTCTTTTGCTGTCGTTTTTGATGAGCAGCGTTGTGCGCCTGCGCGTTCTCAACACAATCGGCTCTCTTATTTCGTTCTTCTACCTCATGCAAAAAGGAGCGTATCCGACAGCGTTCATGAATGCCGCTCTCGTCGTAATCAATCTTGTCCATCTCGTCAGAATGTACAATCAGAAAGCCTCGTTCACCCTCGTCGCCTCTTCTGTCAAAGACGCTTGCACAGCGTTCTTCCTCGAAAAAAACAAAGACGACATCGCCCTTTTCTTCCCTGATTTTGCCAAGAACGCACAAAGCGCGGATTACGCAAAAACAGTGTGGTGCAAGAACGAGATTGCAGGCGTCTTTGCCGCAAAAAAAGAAGCTGACGGCACTCTCGATATCCTCATCGATTACACATCAAAAGGCTATCGCGATTGCTCGGCAGGCGAAATGCTCTTTGCCGCGCTCAAAGACGAGGGCATTAAGCGCCTCACATTCAAAAATCCCGCTCCGTCGCACAAAAAATATCTTTTGAAAATGGGCTTCGTCGAAAAGGACGGCGTTTTCACAAAAGAAAACTGATTTTGTGCGGCACAAAGGCGTGCTGATATTTTAGGATTGTCATTGCGCGAACTTGTTTTTGCTTCGACTTCGCTAAGCAACCAGAGGCTGAAAACGAGTTCGGCATGACATTCTCAAGAGTCCATCTGAAAATGTTTTGCCCACTTTTTTCTTCTTTGACCTTGCAAAAAATGTTTTTTCTGTGTTTTCTTAAGAAAGTATTGAAACAATAAATGTTTTTTGCCATTTTCTTAAAAAAGTGTTGAAACAATAAATATTGTCGCCCTGTTTTCTTAAGAAAGTATTGAAACAACAAATGTTTTTTGCCGTTTTCTTAAAAAGGTATTGAAAAACTAAATAGTTTCGCCTCATTTTCTTAAGAAAGTATTGAAAAACTAAATAGTTTGCCCCATTTTCTTAAGAAAGTATTGAAAAACTAAATAGTTTAGCCTCGTTTTCTTGAAAAAGTATTGAAAAACTAAATGCGGCAATGGAAAAAATGGTCAGAAGAGAGCGGAAAAACAAAAGGGCTTGCTCCGAAAACTTCGGCTCAAGCCCTGCAAGGAGGTTATAAGAAACGGTTGGTTCCGTATGCAAATTCAGCTTTTGCCGAAGTTGCAGTTTCGGAGACACCAAGCGACAGATTTTAGTAAAATCACGCTTTCTGCCGCTTGCTTAAAACAGTTTAATGTTGGATTATATGCAAAGTATATCAAATGTTTTGTCTGTATGTCAGAAATTTGTGATATACTTTTTCTGATGGAGTGATTATGAGCATCGATAGCGAACTGACACACACTGCTTTTAACAACCGTGAATATATGTTCAAGCACATTCCTTACAACAAGGAAGTGGCTTTTTTTCAAAGCATTCAATCCGGCGACTTTCGCGCTGTGAAAAAACTTTTCACGCCGCTTTGCTCGACTGCCGGATACGGCAAACTTTCTGAAAATCCGCTTCGCAACTTGAAGTATCATCTTGTTGTGTCGGTGGCGTTCATCACTCGATACTGCATTGAGGGCGGGCTTGAGGAAGAAACGGCGTACAATATGAGCGACATTTACATTCGCCGTGTTGACACTTGCTCTGATGAGGAGAGCGTGCATTCTCTTCACGAGGAAATCGTGAGGGAGTTCACGCGGGCGATGAAGAACAACAGTCGCCATCGCCTTTATTCAAAGCCGATAACGAAGTGCATCGATTACATTTACAACAACCTTCACAGCCGCATTACGCTTGATTCTCTTGCCGAAGAGGCGGGCTTGAGCGAAAGTTATTTGTCGAAGCTCTTTCACAGCGAGGTTGGCGTCACGGTCGTTCAGTACATAATGAACAAGAAGATTGACGCTGCGAAGAATCTGCTGATTTTCTCGGAGTATTCTGCGGTTGAGATTGCGAATTATCTTTGTTTTTCGTCGGAAAGCTATTTCATCAGCGTTTTCAGGCGCTACACAGGTCTGACTCCGAAGCGCTTTCGCGAGCTTTACTACCGCAACAAGTTTTCAAAGTCTGAATAATTTTCCTTGCTGCTTTCAAGTACAAGCGAATTCCTGAATTTCGAATTTGTTTTTCTGCAAAGCAATGTTATAATTCTTAAATGTTTTAGAATATACTTTTGGAGAATGGATTTGGAGGAATTATGAGCAGCAAGAAAATAAGAAAGCGTGAGAGGCTTGTTGTCAAAGTTGTTCTGGCTTTGGGGATTGCTATTCTTATCTTGAACGCAGGGCAAGGCTGGCTTGTTAAGGGCAGCACAGAAAAAGAAGTAAATAAGTTATACAAAGACAGCGTTACTCAGATTGCAGATATTTTCCGCGATGATGTTTACACCACGCTTCACAGTTATGTAAATCAGCTCCATTTTTATACAGCCTCTGATGTTGCTCGAAATGGCACTACGGAGGAAATCGTCGAGTGGCTTCACGCTCACAAGGCGCAGCGCCCTTCGATTTACAACTATGTTATCTATGTCACTCCTGACGGCACTTGGAACTCCGACGATGGCGGAACGGGCGATGTGAGCGACCGCGCTTATTTTAAGGCGATTATCGGCGAGGGAAAGGACGAGTATATTGATACTGTTGTTGTTTCAAAGAACAACGGTCGGCACGTCTTTCATGTTGCAAGAGCCGTCAAGCAAAATGGTCACACGGTCGGATTTTTTGCTGGTATTGTTGAAATCGAGGAGCTGGTGAATCTCACTCGCTCAATAAAACTCGGCGAGAAGAGCAACGCGTTCATTATTGACAAAAAGGGCTTTATCACAGCACATGAGAACACGGATTTCATTTTGAAGCGCAATGTCATCGAGGATTCTGACCTCCCGCAAGACACAAAAGCGTTCTTCTCGCGCGCGGTTCAGGGCGGAAACGGGCTTGGAGTCCTTCACTCTTCAAGAGACACGAGGCAATTTGCGACGTTCAGCGAAGTTGAGGGCACTCCGATGACGATTATCATTGCAATTGAGGAAACTCAGCTGAAAGAAGTCTCTTCAAAAGTAACGAAACTCATCGGCTTGTTCTCTGGCGTGTTCTTGATTTCTGTTTTGACGCTTCTTGTTCTTGTTGTTTCGTCTGCATTAAGACCGCTCCAGATTGTCCGCGATACAATCGAGGGAATTGCCTCTGGGGACGCAAATCTAACTCACCGCATTGAAGTCAAGAACGCAAACAACGAGATTGGCGCTGTTGTGAAGGGCTTCAACGATTTTGTCTCAAAGCTTCACGACATAATCAAGCAGGTCAAAGACTCAAAGAACATGCTTTCTATTGCTGGCGAGAATCTTAGCGCCAGCGCGGAGGACACATCTGTCTCAATTCAGGAGATTATTTCCAACATTGACAGCGTCAAAAATCAGATTGACCAGCAGGCGAACAGTGTTGACCAGGCTGCGGGCGCTGTGAACGAGATTTCTTCTAACATTGCGTCTCTTGAAAAGATGATTCAGGGACAAAGCGACCAAGTTTCAAACGCGAGCTCTGCTGTTGAGCAGATGATTGGAAACATCTCAAGTGTAAATCAGAGCGTTGAAAAGATGGCAGCCTCATTTGATTCTCTTCGTGCTGCCGCTCAGGACGGATTGAACAAACAGAACGATGTCAATGCAAAAATCGAGGACATTGAAGCGCAGTCGGTTATGCTTCAGGAAGCGAACTCGGCGATTAGCGCGATTGCAGAGCAGACAAACCTTCTTGCTATGAATGCCGCAATTGAAGCGGCTCACGCTGGGGACGCCGGAAAGGGATTTTCTGTTGTTGCTGACGAAATCCGAAAACTTTCTGAGACCTCAAGCGAGCAGTCTCTTGCAATTGGTGAGCAGCTCAGCCGCATAAAAGATTCAATCGGCTCTGTTGTATCGGCTTCTGCGTCTTCAAGCGATGCGTTCATGTCGGTGACGGCAAAGATTCGCGAAACTGACGAGCTTGTTATGCTAATCAAGGGCGCAATGGAGGAACAGCAGGCAGGAAGCCGCCAGATTGGCGATTCGCTTCACTCGATGAATGACAGCACCGCAGAGGTCAAGATTGCTTCTCGCGAAATGACAGAGGGCAACAAGGCGATTCTTGACGAGATGGAGCGACTTCAGAGCGCGACGGCGTCGATTATGCAAAGTATGGACGAAATGTCTCACAGCGCGACGAAAATCCACGAAACAGGAAACGCTTTGAACGATGTTACAAAAGATATGAGCGAGTCGATTGGCAATATCGGAACGCAAATCGACCAGTTTGCAGTCTGACAGCAACTAAACTGCTTTTTGACGAGACGACCGTAGTTTTTAGCTGCGGTCGTGCTTTTTATGAAAATGATAATCAGAGAAATATCAGAAACAGAAAACAAAGATTATTGGATTGGCGAAATAGGCAAAGCGAAATGGATAGCGGGAAAATATCTTTGTGAGCTTTTGTCTACAAGCGATTTCTATAAGTTGTGCGGAAAAAGCTCAAAGGTTTTCTTGCTCACAGATGAGAACAACCTTGTTTCGTTTTGCACATTCGCTGAAACTGACGACATAGACGACACTGAACTAACGCCATGGATAGGCTTTGTGTTCACCTTCTCGCAATATCGGGGAAAGCGCAATATAGAAAAGCTCTTTAACCACATCTATCCAATTGCAAAGTCTCAAGGCATAAAGACGATTTATATTTCCACAGACCAAAAAGGGCTTTACGAAAACTTCGGTTACACATTCTACACCACACTGAAAGACCGAAATGGTGATATGTCGTTAGTCTACAAGCGAGATATTGTGCTGGAACATTGTTGAGAATGCAGATAACAGGGAGAGATAAAATATGACAGAAATACGATACGTTGAAAAAAGTGACAAAGATTTTTGGTTCAGTCTCGACAAGCATTTGAGCGAAGACGAGTTTGAAAAGAAAGTGCGTGACAAAACGGGATATGTGCTTTTTGCAGATGGAAAGCCGTGTGCATTGTTGCGCTATAATTTGTTTTGGGACAACACACCTTTTTGCACAATGCTTTTTGTGGACTGGAGCGAACAGAAAAAGGGCTATGGAAAAGCGCTGATGGAGTTTTGGGAAAGCGATATGAAAGAAAAAGGATTTCACCTTGTTCTTGTTTCAACGCAGGTTGACGAAACTTCGCAGCATTTTTACAGAAAACTTGGCTACAAAGATTGTGGCGCTCTTGTTCTTGAAGAGCAGCCAATGGAAATGTTTTTCCAAAAAGCGCTCTTGTGAATGTTCTTGATTACTGCCCTGATTTTTCTTGTGCTTCGAATGCTACGCGGATTGAATCACTCAAAGTTTTGAACTGCTCCTCGCGTGTTAATCGAAGCCTTGAAAGAACATCGCAGTCGATTTCGTCAAAGGAAATCTCACCGGCCTGATAATGCAAAATCATATCAGAAAGATAAACCACAGATGAAAGGCTTCTCAAAGCCTCTGGCGCTTCTTCTGGCGTGTGGTGATAGCGAATGACAGCGATAATCGGCTCTGGGAAGTTCCATTTTTCAGCGATTAGAGCGCCGATTTCTGAATGGTCAACGCCAGCGATGAGTTTTTCAAACATTTCGTTGCTCACGCCTTTTCCTGCAAGAAGTGTTTTCAGTTTTTCGATAACATCAGGGTGCGATGTTTCAAAAATGATTTTTCCCATATCGTGCAAAAGTCCGCACACATAAGAATCTTCCACACATTCGCGCTCGTCCGAAAAGAGATTTCGTGCAATGTTGTATGAGTAGAACGCTGTTTTGTAAGCGTGTGTCCAAAGCTCTTTTTTACGCGCGGTCTGCTTGTCGCCGTCTGGTGTGAGGTTCTTTATTGAGCCAATCGAAAAGAGCATATTCTTGATTCCGCGGATTCCGACGAGCTTTACAGCATCTCCGATTGAGCGGCATCTGTTTGTGCGTGCAAAAGCCGCTGTGTTGACAGTGCGGAGCAAATCTGCGGTGAGAGAAACATCGTTGCTGATTTTTTCAGCAATATCGCTCATCTTTGCCATTGGATTATCCAAAAGACGATTTATTGCAACGATATTTTCCGGGAATTGAGGAAGCTCATCTATGAGATTTACAAACTCAGACGAAATGAGCGAGATTGATTTATTTAGCTCAACGTCGATTGGGAAAACAAGACGCGAAATTGTCTCGCCCCTTTCGCTCAAAACCTGGTAGCACTCCTCGCTAAGCCCAAGTTTTTTGAGCATCAAAATCATTATGACAAGCCCGAGCCCTGCGCCTTCGCTGTCGTCAAGAAGTTGCTTGAGCGCTTGGTCAACAGATTTGTACTGCTGAGCGCGGCTTAATTTGTCGTGAATGCGCACATATTCAAAATACGACAGACTTGCATTGTTTCTGACTTCGATTCTCACCTTGTTTCCGCGTATCTGGAGAATCATTCTGACATAAAGCTCTTGTTTTTCTTGTTCGTCGAGATAATGCTGGATATTGTCGAGAGTGTCGTTTTTGAAAGTCTTCATGCCCTCAAGATAATCGCGACGGTTGTGAACGTCCAAGCCCTTTTCTTTGAAATAAACACGTTTTGTGTTGGCTTTTTTTGCGTTTCCGACAAGCTCGCTCAAAGAATAAGTCAGATATTCGGTCATTTCTTCGCGATGGATTTCTTTTAGGAAGGCGCGGAGTATTTCGCCCATATACATTTCCATTTCGTGGGGAAGCTTGTACGTGGTGAGCGTCAGCGGAAGCCCTGACTGCACAGCGCGCTGTACTTTGCTATAATCGACTGTATAAGTGGCGGAAGTGTTCATACTGAAAATTATAGCAGAAGAAATCCAAAAAAAAAAGACTCGCCCTCTCTTTTTGAAAAAACAGTAGCACCATCTTTCTTTTTTCGCTATTATAAAGCTATGTGTGATATTACCTTGAGCGAACTTCTTGTGCTTTTTATGCTTATTGCCTCTTCTGCCCGTGTTCTTTACATAAAGCAGGCGCGAATTGATGCCCTTGCTTCATTGCCGCAGATTGCATTTGTAATATCGCTTCTGAACATCTACATCTGGGGATTTTCAGCGCTTGAAATCTGGATTTGCATCGTCGCTTTTTATGCGTTCGTCCTGAACGTGCCGTCCGCGCTCAAAGTTTCCTCTTACCTTTACGTCGATTATTATCACCCAGTGTTTTCGTTCTTTTCGGTCTTTGCAATGCTCTTGTCCATTGTGACAGCAGCGACAGTTTTGCTCTTTGCGCCCGTGCGCATAAACAACACGGGAATAAAAGTGAGCGAATACAAATACGCAGGAAAGTTTTCGACAGGCTTTACACGAACAACATCAAAATACGAGAAAGCAGACGCTGTTCTGACAGTGTTTGAGCCAAAAGACGGCTCGACAGACTTTGTGACGTTCAGAACAGATGAGGGCAGCGAGATTTCGGGCAATTTTGAAAACGGAAAGCCAATCCTTGTTTTTCTTGGCGACAAAAGAGCTAGCACCGACATGTACCGCCCGTATCTTGAGAAACTTGCCGTCGACGGATACACCGTCATCGCAGGCGAGTTCTTCGCAAGCGATATGAAATGGATTACAGCCACCCCGGACACAGCGCATTTCAGGCGATTTGTGATAAACATGGCGGACTTGAGCGGGAACTGGGACGTTGTCTCGCAAAAAGCAAACTTCGAGGCACGATGCGCCAAAGAATACACAATGCTTTTGTATCTTGCAGGCGAGTTCAACGAAGGGCGAAAGCCGTTCTTCTTGATTGGAGACGAAATGTGCTCAGACGCCCTCTCTCTTTCGGCTGTTCTTTATTCGTCAGCGGTGTGCGGCTACTTCGACATGTCCGCGATGGAAGTGTATCCGGCAGGATACGGCTGCATCGAGCAGACCGACCCGCTTCTGGCATATTTGCACGGAAGACGAAAAGACCGCGAGCAGAAAATCCCGCGTCTTCTTGCCGCCCGCACAGAAGAAGCCGTGATTTTGAGCTCGAAAATCGCGATTTCATCGAAAGTCTTGCCAAGCGAAAAAAAGTACAAATGAGGACGATATGACACTTAACGAACTGAATGATTATTTTGACGCATTTTTGAAAAACGGCGATTATTCTCTTGATATTTCAAAAAACGGCGTGCAAGTTCAAAACAGCGCGCCAGACAAAAAGCAAATCACAAAAGTCGCCTTTGCCGTTGACGCGTGCCTTTCGACAATCGAGAGAGCCGCAAAAGCGGGTGCGGGGCTTTTGTTCGTCCATCACGGCATTTTCTGGGGCGATTGCTCCACAATCACAGGCTCACACTACAAGCGCATTGCTTCCCTCATAAAAAACGACATCGCCTTGTACGCAAGCCACATTCCGCTTGACGCGAACAACCCTTACGGAAACAACTTCGGAATGGCTGCCCGACTCGGAATCAAAGACGCAGTGCCGTTCGGAACATGGAGAGGAATGACGCTCGGCGCAATCGGAACGCTCCCCTCACCGCTCAGCGCTGACGCGCTCGTTTCAAAGGCGTTCCCCGAAGGCGCTCGCTCTCTTCACGTCCTCCCGTTCGGAAAAAGCGAAATCTCGCGCGTCGCAATCATCTCCGGAGGCGCGGGCGACGACATTGACCAGGCAATCGAGGCAGGCGCTGACGCTTTCATCACAGGCGAAATCGGACACGAGCAATTCCACGTCGCCGAAGAGAACGGCATCACCGTCATCGCCGGCGGGCATTACGAAACGGAGACCGTCGGCGTAAATCTCGTCAAGGCGAAGCTCGAAGAGGAAAAAGGCGTGGAATGCGTATTCCTCGACGTTCCCACAGGGCTCTAGACTCTTTCTTCAAGTGTCATTCTGAACTCGATTCAGCATCTGCCTTTGTTGAATCAGATTCCGAAACAAATTTTGCATTGACGTTTCTAATCCGAAATTGACTGCTTCAC
The DNA here is from genome assembly GCA_902778325.1 of uncultured Spirochaetaceae bacterium. Lineage (GTDB taxonomy): Bacteria > Spirochaetota > Spirochaetia > Treponematales > Treponemataceae > Treponema_D. The sequence continues at coordinate 64,409 of CACYWZ010000002.1, read as the reverse complement.
TTTGAAGAAGAGAGTTTCTGGTTAGAAATTGATTGCCGCAGTCTTGCATGAGTCAATTTCTAGTCCGAAATTGATTGCTTCACTTTGAAGAAAGCAATTTTTGGTTAGAAATTGATTGCCGCAGTCTTGCATGAGCCAATTTCTAATCCGAAATTGATTGCTTCACTTTGAAGAAAGCAATTTTCTGCAAGAAATTGGCTTCTTCACTTTGAAGCAGTCAATGAACTGGAATTTATCGCTTGCTTCACTGTTGCAGAGGTCAATAAACTGGAATTTATTGGTTGCCTCAGTCTGAAGAAATCAATTAACTGGAATTTATTGGTTACTTCAGTCTGAAGAAGACGATGAACTGGAATTTATTTGCTTTTGCACGAGTGAAGAAGTCAATAAATTCCAGTTAACGCCGTTGCAGTCTTTGAAAAGGTCGGGACGCTAGACGTTAACACGTTTTCTCAATATACTTTGCTCTATGACAAACGAAACTATTCCCGTAGAACTAAAATCAGCAGAGCAAAAGGAGCAGAGCGCGGTTCTGGCGAAGATGCTTCCTCTTTCGCTTCTGTTTTTTGTAGTTCTGATTGACCAAATCACAAAATTTTTGGTTATTGAAAATATTCCTGTTGTTGTCGACCGCGTTGAGTCGGCGTATTCGTTTTTTGGCGATTTTTTGCGCATTATCCACGTTCAGAATCCTGGCGTCGCGTTCAGTATCGGACACACGCTTTCTCACCAGATGAGAGCGGTTTTGTTTGCTGTCGCGCCTTTTATCGTGATTGTCTGGGCGATGGTGGTTTATTTTAGGAACAACACTTTCACAACGTTGCAGCGCTGGGCGATTTGCGGCATTATCGGCGGCGGGCTTGGCAATTTGTATGACAGATTTTTCCGTGCGGACGGCGTTGTTGATTTCATCGACGTGAAGTTTTACGGTCTTTTCGGCTTAGAGAGATGGCCTACTTTCAATATCGCGGACGCTTCGATTTTAATCTGCGGCTTTTTGCTTATTATTTCATTTTTGACGAGCATTAAAGACGAAAAATAATTTATTTTTCTGGCGAAAAAATGCAAGATACATCTGTTGACTATTTCGATTTTCTTTTGAAAAACGATTCTGGTGTCAGGCTTTTGAAATCGCGGTCTGCAAAGGCTGTGATTTCTTTTCTTTATGGTGCATTTCGTTCAACTCACACAACTGTTATTCCTTCTGATTCACTAGAAACCTCCCTTGCCTCTTTTTTGAGCGAGAACGCGCAAAGAGAGGGCGAACTTGAAGACGATGAGCTTCTTTTTGAGGACGCTTCGTCTTCTCACGAAAAGGCGCGTCTTTTTGTCAGTTATTGGTGCAGTGATTCGCGCTCTTACTTGAGGAGATTCGAGGGTGAGAGCGGGGATTTTTTTGTGGAGCTTTCCCCCGGTGTTGAGCGGCTTTTTAATTACCTTGAGGATATTTCGAAAACTGACTTTGTGGGAACAGAATCGAGATTCAAAAACATTCTCTCTTCTCTAAAGGACTTGGAAGAGCATATAAAAGCCGACCCTGCCGAGCGCATTGCAGAGCTTGAGGCGCAAAAGGCTCAAATTGAGCGCGAAATCAATGAGATTCGCGAAAGCGGAGTCGCTCCAACGTATTCATCTGTTCAAATTACGGAGCGTCTCGACGACATAAGCCGCCGCTCTCGTGACCTTTTGAGCGATTTCCATCAGGTCGAGGACAATTTCAGGGCGATTATGAAGGACATTTATCGCTCTCAAAATGACGCAGGCTCTTCCCGCGGAAAAATCTTGGGCTACACTCTCGACACGAGCCGCCGTCTTCGCGAAAGTCCTCAAGGGCAGTCGTTTCAGTCGTTTTGGCGCTTTATCTCGCAAGACCGCGATGACAAAATCGGCTCTCTTGTGAAAAAGATTTTGAGCGAAAAAGACTCTGAGCGCTCGGACGATTTTCTTGTCAATCTCAAGAAGTATTTGTATCAGGCGGGTCACAAAGTCGTTGAGCAAAACAGGGTTTTGAGCGAGCGCATTAACAAAATGCTTCTTTCGCAAAATCTTGGCTCAAAGCGCAGAATCGACTCTCTTACTGCTGATGTGAAAAAGCTGATGCTCTCGTATGTCAAGAATGTTGAAAGCGGGAAGGAAGCGGCAAGAGATGATTTTATGGAAGTGGACGCCAAGTGCGATATTTTCTTTCCGCAAGCACGCTATCCTGTTTATCCGGAGCAAAGATATTCTTCGCTTTCGATGAGCGAGTTCTCTTCGGATATGCTCTCTTCTTCGGCTTTCCGCGGTCTTTTCAAGCAATTCTTCATCGATGAGAAGGCTCTAAAGTCGCGTCTTGAGTCTTTCCGCAAAGAAAAAAACGGAGAGGCGTTTTCGCTTTGCGAGCTGCTTTGCTCGCACCCAGTTGAGAAGGGACTTTCCGAAGTTATTGCCTGGTATGATATAGCGCAAAAGGACGGCGCTGTTGAAATCAGTCAGAACGAAAAAGAAACGGTCAGGTTCTCAAAGGGCGACAAAACTGTCGCGGTAACACTTCCAAGGATAATTTTTTATGGCAGATAATTTAGATTTACAGAATAATGAGCAGGACAGTTTTTTGCCGAATCAGGCAAAAACGCCTTCGTGGGGCGGTGTGTGCGTCAAACTTTTGCAAGGACCGCTTTACCGTTCTGGCGCTGATGATGAGAACTGGAACACGCTTTGTGAATGGTTTTCAGCGATAAACGATTATTTTTCAAAAATCGGGCTTGTTGTTTTGCAAAACCAAAGTGACGGCTATGCTTTTCTTGCTGAAGCGGACGACCATCGTTCTCGCGCTGCTGTTTCGGGCTTTGAGGAAGCGCCCTCTGATGATGAGCGCTCAACACAGGACGATGGCGTGAAGATGCCGCGTCTTATTAAGAAAATGCCGCTTTCTGTGGAGCTTTCGATGTTGTGTGTGCTTTTGCGTGAGGCTCTTGACCGCTTTGAAGCGTCTGAAAGTTCAAAAAGCGCTCTTGTCATTTCGGAGAGCGAGATAAGGGAACTTTTGCTTCCTTATCTAAAATCGTCGAGCGACCAAACTCGCGTTTTGAAGCGTCTTGACGAGTATATTGCGCAACTTTTGAGGCTGACTTTCCTTCATGAAATCATCGACAACTCTTCTGAGCGAAAATTTGAAGTCAGGCGGATTATAAAAAGCCGAATTGGACCTGAGTTTCTTTCAGAGTTCAAAAAGCGCCTTGAAGCGCAAAATGCCTCTTATTCATCAGATTCTGGCGAGGAGAAAAAATGACACAAACTCTTTTTTCTGATACAAAAGCAGGCTACAGGCTTGATTTTTTCCAGCTTTACAACTGGGGAATCTTTGATGGCTCGATTTATACTGTTGACGCACGAAAGAAGTCGACGCTTTTGACGGGCGAGAACGGAAGCGGAAAGACGACGCTTGTTGATGCGCTGATGACGCTTCTTGTTCCGCAGAATATGCGCTTTTATAATCAATCTTCTGGCTCAAATCACAAGCATGACCGAAGCGAAGAGAGTTATGTCCTCGGCGCGTACGGCAACAAGCAGGAAAACGGCACGGGAGAGGCAAAAACACAGACGCTTCGAGACAGTAGCGCGTATTCTATTCTTGCAGGCTCTTTCACAGATGATTGCGCTCAAAACACTGTGAGCCTTCTTCAAGTGCGATACTTTTCAGGCGAGACGCTCACGAGAGTTTTTGCGATAACGAAAAAGAAGCTGAGCATTCAGGACATAAACGACATTCTCTCAGAGGAAGGCGCTTGCATTGACCGTAGCGGCGCTTGGAGAAAAATCCTTTCGGCGAAAGCGGGAACAATCTTCTTTGGCGACAATTTCAAAAAATACAGCGAAACGTATTCGTCGATTTTTGGATTTCGCTCTGACAAAGCGTTGCGCCTTTTCTCGCAAATTGTCGGCTTGAAAGTTTTGGGCAATCTCACCGATTTTATCCGAACGAATATGCTTGAAGAGCAAGACACCGTTTCAAGATATGAGCAACTTCGCTCTGGCTACCAGAATCTTATGCAAAGCAGCCGCGAAATCCTCAAGGCAAAAGCGCAAATCGAAATGCTCCAGCCGATTGAGGCTATTGGCAAAAAGTGGAAAGAAGCGAGCGAGGAGAAGATGCGTCTTTCGGCGATGAAAGAGTATGCGCCTGCTTGGTACACGACGCGCTCGCGTGAAATCATAAGCGATGAGCTTGAAAATATTCGCGAAACGCTCCAGCACTCGATTGAAGAGCGAAACGAAGAGCTTGCAGTTCAAGAGGAACTTCAAAAAGAGATTGACTCGATAAAAATCTCGATTGCGCAAAATGCCGCAAGCCAGCGCTTGACGCAAATCCGCTTGAAAATCGATTCTCTTGAAAAAGAGCGGGGACATATCGAGGAAGAAAAGGTCAAGTTCAATCAAAAATTGCAAAGTCTTGGCATTGAGCCGCCGCTCACCGAGCAGGGATTTGAGTCTGCGCTGAAATCTGTGAAGGCACGGCAGAGCGCAGAGCAAAGCAAGAAGGCGGTTCTGGACAAACGCAGAATTGAACTTTACACTGCGGAAAAAGACGAAAAACAGCGCATTAGCGAAATCCAGAACGAACTTTCTTCTCTTGGCTCTCGCCCGTCTTCAAATATTCCTTTTGAGAACATTGAGATTCGCTCAAGGATTTGCTCAGCGCTTTCGATTTCAGAAGAAAAATTGCCGTTTGCGGGCGAGCTCCTTTGCGTCAAGGAAAGCGAAAGTAAATGGAGTTTTGCGATTGAGCGCCTTTTGCACAGTTTTGCACTCACGCTTCTTGTGACACCAGATATTTATGACGATGTTACGAACTTCGTGAAAAACACAAATATGCGCGGTCGTGTTGTTTACCTAAAGACAGAAGATGAGTTGTTTTTTGGCGGTGAAAGCGCAGATGCGAATAGCGTTCCGGGGAAAATCGATGTGCGCGAGAACCATGAACTTTGCGAATGGATAACGAATTATGTTCGCTCTCATTTCAATTTTCTTTGCACCGATGACACCGATGAAATTGCAAGAGCAAAACAGGCGATTTCGTCTAGCGGACTCATAAAAAAGGGATTGCGCCACGAAAAAGACGACCGCTCTTTTATCAAACAAAACTCTCAGGTTTTGGGTTGGGACAACTCTTTGAAAAGGCAGGATTTGAGCACGCAACTCGACAGCCTCAAAGCGCTTTCGAGCGAAAAAGAAAAAGAGCGAGTTGCAATCGATTCTGAACTTGATGAAATCGAAGAGAAAATACGCGCGATAAAAAATATTTCGGAAATCACGAAATGGCGCGAAATTGACACAGATGGCTTTGATGATGAAATCGCTTCCCTTCGCGCAGAAGAAGCGCGTCTTCTTTCGGGCGACGAAAACATAAAGGAATTGCAGTCACAACTGAACGCTGTTCTTGCAAAAAAAGAAAAAAGCACAGAGCGCACAAACACATTCACTGGGATTATCGCCGTTTTGCAGGACAAGCAAAAAGGACGCGAAGAAAAACTTGAGCAGTACAACCGCACTTTTGATTTATTAAAAGCAAGTCTTGAAACAGAAGAAGGAAAGGTCGCTGCAAAAGATTTTGAAAGCGAATACGAGAAAAATCTTGGTGCAAAAACGGTTGATGAACTTGAAAAGAGTTTTGCTTTTGTCAGTTCTGATATCGAAAAGCGAAGCGCAGAGTGTTCAAAGCGCGAAGCAGAATTATCACAGCAACTCATAAGACAAATGAGCGCCATAAAAAACCCGAACCAGACTCTTCGCGAAAATTATGGAGATTGGTCTTCCGAGTTCATCGATATGGACGCGTCGGTGGATTCTCTTGGCGATTTCCTTGCCGTTTACGACACTCTTTTGAAAGACAATCTGCCACGATACCAAAATGAGTTCAACGAGTATCTTCACGAAACGATGAACAATGACATCATCGATTTTTGCGAGTACATAAAAGAGAGAGCAGATGAAATTCGCTTTGCAATAAATGCGCTTAACGAAAGCCTGAAGTCAATCGCATACGAAAGCGCTCCTGAAACATATTTGCAACTTCTCGCCAGAGACAGTTCGGACGTGAGAATAAAAGAGCTAAAAGCGCTTTTGAAAGACAGCATTCCAGATTCAGCGCTTCTCGATAAGAGCGGCGAGGAAGGCGAAAAATACCGTGAAGCGCTCTTTTTGAAAGTGAAAGCTCTCCTTGATTATCTTGATATGAACGACGCAAACAGGAAGTTCGTACTTGATATTCGAAACTGGTTCACATTTGCCGCAAGCGAGAATTACGCTGTCGATTCAACACAAAAGCAATACTATAACGACAGCGCAAGCCTTTCTGGAGGCGAGAAAGCAAAACTCACCTACACAATTCTTGCCTCTGCAATTGCTTATCAGTTCGGCATAAACAATGGAGGCGCATCGTCATTCCGCTTTGTAATCGTTGACGAAGCGTTCAGCAAGAGCGATTCGTACAACAGCGAATATGCAATGCGCCTTTTCAAGCAAATCGATTTGCAGCTGATGGTTGTAACACCTCTCGACAAAATCAACATCGTCGAAGATTACATCTCATCGGTTCATCTCACCGAAAACAAAAACACTGCCGATTCAAGATTGCTTTCGATGAGCATTGAAACATACAAGAGCGCTCAGATAGAACAAAATATCGAGCAAAAATAAAACTACTCGGAAACGACCTTGAGGAACTCCTCCCGTTCAATCGGGAGGTTTTCCAAATACCGCTTTTGGGCGCTATCGATTTCCTCAAACGAATGTCGCTCTCCCTTGTTCATTCCTGGACAATCTTTTGCGCAATCGTCCCATGATTCTCTGCTTTCGACAATCCACGACCAAAAAGGCCACGTTGAGCATTGCACAGGACGCGCCTCGTAAGCTGAGCAGCCGTCTTTCCACAAAACACAGTCATAGTTTTTCATCTCGCGAAGAGCCAAGACCTTTTTGCCATAATAATAATCAGCCCAACGGCAGTATTTTTCGACAAAATTCGCTCTGGAAAGCGAGAAGAAAGCGCAAAGACTGTCCAAATCGCGCCACGAAAGATAAACAAATCCCGGGGAGTGTCCGCAGCAAAAAGAACAGCGCTGACACTCAAAGCAAAGCCCGTCCTTGTAAAATTTGTCTTTCTTTTCCATTGTGCTATTCTGATTCCTTTTGTGCTAAAGGCGCGAAAACAATGTTTTCCACCTCTTTTGGTATCTTTGAAAGCTCGTCCTTAGAAAGCCCTGCCGTTTCAATCGGGTCGTGAATGATAAGGCGAACGTGCTGCCCCTTTTTCACCTTGCCCTCGCCCTCAAAAATCCGCCATGTTCCGTCAATCGTAACAGGCACAATCGGAGCACCCGCCATAAAAGCGAGCTTGAAACTTCCAGCTTTGAACTCGTGGTGCGGCCCTCCTTTGCTTCTTGTTCCCTCTGGGAAAATCACCTGAGAGTAGCCCTTTTTCACGCCCTCAGCCGCGTCGTGAATTGCCTGAATCGATTTTCGCGGGCTTTTTCGCTCCAAGAACGTGCATTGAAGAAGTTTCATCCAATCCGAAAGAAGCGGGATTTTTCCGAGCTCCGCCTTTGCGACGAACGTCATCGGCTTGTTGATGTAGCCGAAAAGAAGCGGAATGTCCATATTGCCCTGATGATTTGCGATAAAAACAACAGCGCGGTCAGACGGCACTTTCTCTGCACCCTCAACTTCGACACTCGCCTTCATCACATCAGAAAAAACAAAGCGCGCCCAAAGCGGAACGACGCCAAAAACAACATTGTCGCGCGCCTTCGTGTCTCCCGCGCGGTCATACTTTAGAGCAAGACGCCTCTCTTTGTTTTTTGAAAGCATAAAAGAAGCGATGCGTATTATCGAAAATGTAGTCTCAAACATATTCGTATTCTAGCGAGAGTTTCGTTTTTAATAAAGAGAGTTCTTTTTTGACTGCAATGAGAAAAAATTTTGTCAAAAACGCCACCGCACTCTGGCGGAACGAAAAAAAATTATTTTAGAACGTCGCCGCAGTGTTGTTTTTGTATAGAAAAGAAAAAAGTTTTTTTGCTATAATCACGGTCTTGAGAATTTTTCAAAATGGACTGTGAGAAGAAAATCGAAATCGTGAATGCAGAGAAAAGCGACATTGACGCGATTATGAAAATCGAGAACAACTCTTTTGAAAGCGCTATCCGCGAGAAAAAGGACGTGTTTCTTTCGAGAATCGAGGTTTTTCAGAAAGGATTTTTGCTCTTGAAAGTCGACGGCGTTACAGCGGGATATTTTTCGAGCGAGCTTTGGGAGAAAACGCCCGAAAGCGAGAGCGATTTTGCCTCTCTTTTTGTCGGGCATAGCATAAAAAAGACTCACAGCGACAACGGAAAGAGCCTTTATGTGAGTTCGTTTGCGATTTTGCCAGATTTTCGCGCTAAGGGCTTGGCGCACACTTTTTTTTGTGAGGCGCTTTCGCTTATAAAAAGCGATGTCGGATTTTCAAGCGCTTTTCTTGTGGTGAACCCAAAATGGAGTCGTGCCGTATCGATTTATAAAAAAGAGGGATTCGTTGAAAAGCGTGTTCTGAAGCGTTTTTTTGAGAACGGCGATGACTCAATCTTTATGGAAAAAGTTTTTAACAAAGAAAATTGAGATGAAATTGAGAGGGACAAAGTGACAGAAAACCAATGGAAAGCATTTTCGCTTTTCCGCGACGAGTTTCGCGAAAAATGCGCGAGGTGGCAAAGGGAATACTCTTCGCTTCTTTTGTCGCTTCAAAAAAAGGCGGCTGAGGAGCAAGGGGTGGATTACGAGATTGAGAACAGCGTTGTTTATAACACTGCGCTCGACGAAATTACGAAAGAAAGCGATATTCGCCTTATTGTCGTGGGCGACAATCCCGGGAAAAACGAGCAGCTTGAGAAAAACAAAAAGTATCTTATCGGGCAAAGCGGAAAAATCGCTGAAAACTTTTTTCGTCGCACAGAGGAACTGAAAACGGACTTTCGCAAAAACGCGATAATCCTTAACAAGACGCCTGTTCATTCGGCGAAAACTGTGCAGCTCAAAAGCTTTTCAAAAGCGGACGGCAAAGCAAAAGATTTGATTGTCCAAAGTCAGATTTTCATGGCGGAAAAAACAGCCGCGCTCTTGTGCGGTCTTGTTCGTGAAGGAAAAAATGATGTATCGCTTTGGCTTACGGGGTATTCTGAGGTGAAAAAGGGCAAAATCTTCGAAAGCTATCGGGAAGCGTTTTTGAAAAGTTTTGAAAACGAGGCGGACGCGTGGGAGCGGGTATTTGTTTTTCAGCATTTTTCTATGAACCGCTTTCTTTCGGACTTGAGGCAATTTTCTGCTTCTTCTTCGCATTCGAGCGTGAAAGAGAATCTTGAGATGCTCGGCAAATTGCACAGGAGAGAGATTTTTTCAATGTGAAATTAAGTTTGTATTTCGATACTTAATTTATTAGGTTTTATCAGGAGTTTTCGATGGAAAAAATCGAAGAGTTTAAGCCGTATATTCCAGCGGGAAAAATTACGCCGGAGTTTACGCTTACATCGGTCGTTACGGGTATTTTGCTTGCCGTCATTTTTGGCGCGGCGAATGCGTATTTGGGGCTTCGCGTCGGTATGACAGTTTCTGCTTCTATTCCAGCGGCTGTTATCGCTATGGGTGTTACGCGAATTGTGCTGAAAAAGAACTCGATTCTTGAAAGCAATATGGTTCAGACAATCGGCAGTGCTGGCGAAAGTGTCGCAGCTGGCGCTATTTTCACAATGCCGGCGCTTTATCTTTGGGCGAAAGAGGGTTTGATTGCAGAGCCTAGCCTTTTGACGATTTCTGTTATCACTGTCTGCGGCGCTATTCTTGGCGTTTTGTTTATGATTCCGCTCAGAAATTCGATTATCGTTCAAGAGCATGGCGTTTTGCCGTATCCTGAGGCGCAGGCTTGTACAGAGGTTCTTCTTGCAGGAGAGGACAACAACTCTGGTGCGAAAGCGATTTTTGCGGGAATGGGCGTCAGCGCTGTCATCAAGTTCGTTGTTGACGGGCTTCTTCTTGTTCCGGGCGCGATTGCGGTGAAAATCAATGCGCTTAAAACATCGATTTCGACTGAAATCTATCCTGCTGTTGTCGGTGTTGGCTATATTTGCGGTTTCAAGATTGCTTCTTATGTTTTTGCAGGCGGTCTTATCGCGTGGCTCGTTCTTATTCCTGCGATTGTGCTTTTTGGCGGAAACGATATTATTTTCCCTGCTGATATTTCGGTAAAAGAAATCTATGACGCAGCTGGCGCTGACGGAATTTGGTCAAAGTTCATCCGTTATATCGGTGCAGGCTCTCTTGCTGCGGCGGGAATTATCAGCCTCATAAAATCTCTTCCGCTTATCGTTCGCACGTTCTCTAGCGCTCTCAAAGGTCTTTCGTCTTCAAAAAGCGACGCATCTCTTGAGCGCACATCGCACGATTTGAGCATCAAATTTGTTATTGTTGGCTCTATTGTCATCGCGCTTTTGCTTTGGCTCATTCCAACGGTCAGTGTCAACATTGTCAGCGCACTCATTATTATCATCTTTGGCTTTTTCTTTGCGACTGTTTCTGCAAAAATGGTCGGTCTTGTTGGTTCTAGCAACAATCCTGTTTCTGGAATGACAATCGCAACTCTTCTTATTTCAACGATTTTGCTCAAAGTTACTGGCAACACTGGTGCAAGTGGAATGGTTAGCGCGATGACGATTGCCGCTGTCATTTGTATTGTTGCGGCACTCGCAGGCGATATGTCTCAGGACTTGAAGACTGGTTTCTTGCTTGGCGCAACACCGAAAAAGCAGCAAATCGGAGAACTTATCGGCGCTGTTGTTTCGGCTCTTTGCATTGGCGCAATTCTCACTTTGCTCGACAAAGCGTGGGGATTTGGCTCAGAAAACCTCGCAGCTCCTCAAGCGACGCTGATGAAAATCGTAACTGAGGGCGTTATGAATGGTAACTTGCCTTGGGAATTTGTTTTCCTTGGTGCTTGCATTACGATTATCTTTGAACTTTTGCAGCTTCCTGTCCTTGCAATTGCTATTGGTGTTTATCTTCCGCTCGAACTTGACGCTGCAATTATGATTGGTGGCGTTATTCGCGCTTTTATGGACAAACGCAACAAAAACGCAGAAAAAGAAAACTCTTCTGGCATCTTGTTCAGTTCAGGACTTATCGCAGGCGAGGGAATTGTTGGCATTTTGCTTGCGATTCTCACTGTTGCTGGTGGCGCGTCAAAAATCGACTTGTCAAAGCACAACACAGGAACTGCGGGTGGCGTTGTCGTTTTGTTGATTTTGTGTGCTCTTATCGTGAAGTCTGCGCTTCCTTCAAAAAATGAAGAAAAGCGCTAATCTTCTTGATTTTGTTCCAAGCCGTTCTTCGCGCTTTCGTTTTGAAGTGGATGAGAGCGGTCTTGTTACGATTTTTGTGGAGAACAAGGGCTTTTTCAATTTTATTGCACAGAAAATCTTGAAGAAGCCACGTTTTTCACAAGTTCATCTTGATAATCTTGGCAGTTTTGTTTGGAACAGCATTGATTCAAACAAAACTGTCAAAGAAATAGCAGACGCTCTGGGCGAAAAATTTGGAAAAGACGCAGAACCGCTTTACCAAAGATGCGCTCTTTATATGAATATGCTAAAAAAGTACGGATTTGCTGAGTTTTAGAAACAAGGGCAATCACAAAAAACGGCGTTTTTTTAGTAACGCCGTTTTTTGTGTTTATTGTTGCTTTGATTGCGCTTGTGCCTGTTTTTTTGCGATGGCGTCTTTGACGGCCTGCATAAATAGGCGGTTCTGGTCTGTTCTTACAGCGCCAGCATATCCAACAGCGCCTTTGTCATCAGTTCGATAGATGTAGTTGTTCGGTGTTATCGAATACGCTGGGCTTGTTGTGTTGTTTATCCACCAGTCAAGAACGGCTATGAAACGAAGCGCGTATTTTATGAGATTAGCGTTTGTTGCCGCTGTGTCGGTTTTTCGTCGTGCGCCCAAAAGCACATCGAGTCGTTTTGAAACCTCGTTCTGAATTGAAAACTTGTATGGTTCCCATGGATTTGCAACGACAGTGAGAACGGCTTTTGTTTTCGCTCCTGCATCAATTCGCTTTGACAATTCGCTGAAAACGCGGCGAAGATAATCTGTTCGTATGAAAATAGAACGATATGGAGAGTCGTTCATTGGGCGTTCAAGAATAATCTGCTTGAACTTCAAATGCGGCAAAAAGTTGTACTGTGCCGACCACAAAAGTTCGGTGAGTTGCTTTTTTGCGTACTGCGAGTTCATATAATCAGGATTTGAGAGCGCTCTTCCGACCAAATCGTTCAAAACTCCGCAATACTTTCGCTCGAAAAGCTCTTCGCGATATTTTGCCCAATCGCCAAAAATATCGTTCAGAGAGTCTTTGTCATCGCAAAGTGTTGGTTCTGCGTCAAGATTAAAGTTGATGTTGCGACATCCTTGGAACACATCTTCGATGATTCGCATAAGGACAATCGTGATTTGAAGCGGGTTCTTCGGCGACAAAAGAGCAAACTCATCATCGAAATCGAAAATCGGCTGAAAGTACGGATACATATCAGGCATATCGGAAAGACGAGAAAATCCAGCGTCTGGGAAAAGCTGCTCAAGAAGACGAAGCCCGCTTTTTACGGCATCATCCTTTTCACCTGTGATTGCTTTTTCTGCGCTGGAAGCGTTTGTGTCTTTTCCATTTGTGGCAGCAGGCTCTATAGAAGGCATATCATCTGGCTTTTCAAGTGAGTCGAGTTGTGCTGAAAGCGCTTTGTCTTCTTGCGTTACAAAAGTTTCTGTTTCTTCTTCCTTGTGCGCTTTTTCGATTGTGAGCAAATCGAACTTTGTCATCGCAAGGAACATCAAAATGTTTGAAATCTGTGCACGGAAGAACTCAGGATAGCCGACATAGACAGTGCAGCACATTCTCATCAAAAGCGGATAAAGCCCACGAATAACGCGCTCATAGATGTACATCCATTCAGTTGATGCGTCTTTTACGATTTTCTCGAGTTTTCGCTTTTGCACGCCAGGAAGAATGGAAATCTCTTCGTAAATGTCATGCAAAATGTGAGAAATACGGCTTTCTCCAAGATAATACAGTGTAATCATTGGGCGGAACATTGCGCGCACAATTGGCACAAGCATCGGAACTGTGATTTCAGCGCTTTTTCTTGAAAGAGACTCATAAAGGCTTTTCACATCGTGCAACTGCCAGTTTCCCACAAGTTTCAAGAAACGCATATTGACTGACGGGTCTTCTGAAATGCGCGATTGATATGTTGCAGGCGCGAGCTGAATTATCATCTTTACGCTTTCGGAAAACGAAGACAGGTGCGCAATGTAAGTTTTTAGCGTGTAGTCGATAAAAGAGGGAGCAACCTTGTCGCGTCCGCTCTTGTTGAGTTTCATAATAAAATTGAACACGCCATAGTTTGGCTTTATCTTATAAGGAGACGCCATCATCAATTTGTCGATTTGCTGGGCAACCTTATCCGAAATGTATGGCAGATTGTCAGAAGCAACTTTCGATTGAGATGATGATTGTGATGAAGTGTTGTGAATAACGCGCTCGTTTTTTGTTGCGACTCCTTTTTTGGCATAAGCCTTTTTTGGCATTGCTGAGTAATCAATCGGACGGTCTTTTTCGACGAATACTTCTCCGCCCAAGATTTTCGCCATGCGCTTTGCTTCTTCATCGTCGATGTCACCAAGATTTGCTCTTGTTCTGTCAAGCGTTCCTGGCTCGTATATCGCTTTTGGTCTGTTGCTCATTTCCTTTCTCCGTTAATCAGTTTTACAGCCTCAAAAGATTGTGCTTTGCAATCCCAGAAAGCTGCTTGAATGTTATTTTTTCACCTTCTTTCGTTAAAAGTGCGCCTTCAAACGTACCATAAATAATATTATATTGCGTTCGGAAAATAAAAACGCTCAAAGTTTTCGCATAATTAGAAATTGGCGTGAATACAAGGTCAACCATTCCGTCTGTGTCTTGGATATTCCATCTGCCCATAAGCCCTCGAGGGTGCGTGATTCGAATCGGCGGAAGCGGCGTCATATCTCCGTCAACAAACAGCGCATTTGCATTGTATTTGTCGGCATTTACGGCATCATTAGAAGATGTTTCTATTCTGAACACGACCTTTTTGCCTTTCACAACGCCAAGCCCTGTTACAAACTCGCCTCTTGAGCGCAAAAGAAGATATGTGCGACGCAAATCCACGAAGCCAAGCCCGTCGGAATCTTCCATCGTTTTCATTTCTTGAGCGGGTGTCGTGAGACTGAGCGCGCCGTGAATTGGAAGCGCCATGTGATATGAAGCCTGACAGCGCCTCATTGACGGAAACGGAACAACGTGCAGAACATCACCAATTCCCTCTTCACTGAAATGCGAAATGAAAGCCGCAGAACTGTCAGGACGAGCATCATCGCCTTTCATGCTGAACAAGAGAGAAATCCTGTTTTTATCGCGGTCCCAGCTGATTTTTATGTATCGCGCTCTGTGGTGGCTTGTGCAGATAAAGGCGCGCAGTTCGTGCGGAATGAGGCGACGTCGCGGGCGCATAATGTGGCGATAAGAAAATCTTTTGCCTGTGCTTTTTTCCCAAAAGACGACATCGGTGTAAGCGAGCATCTTTATATCGTTTATCTCGACGTTGCCGATGAAATCACCTATATCAAACGTGAAAGAGATTTTGCTTTTTATGCGTATATTCGTGATGAAAGTCGGCAGAGGCATAACGCCGAAAGGCATGTAAATGCCTCTTATATCAAGCCGTTGCGCTGTTCCTTGGAAAGTTCCGAACACCGGCTTTTTGTTTTGAATGAGCGCGAACGGCGGTGGTAAAACTTCTCGTGTATACAAAATAAAAATCCTTCTCTGCGTTTATTCTTGAAACAGGAATGTTTTATTATAACTGAAATGCAGCATATAAGCAAATGTTTTGATTTTTGCGCTTTTTCTTTGTTTTTGACCGCCGCTTTGCTATAGTGAAGTGTATTTCAAGTGTATTGGAGCACTGGAGAAAGACTTTTTTGAAAAGTCAGCAATCGGGAAAATCCCGAAGAGCAATTTTTGAAAAAAATTTGCAGAAAAGAAATAATGCGTTAGAATTGTATATATAAATTTTGCAATTTTTACATCGAGGAGGTGCATAATTATGGCAATAACAGCATATTCACTCGGAGCGGCGCAGGAAGTTACAGGCTCAAAGCACGTTTTTGAAGTAAACGGCAGAAGTTTTATGATTGATTGCGGTGCTTTTCAGGGAAAACGAGCCGAAGCGGACAAGAAGAACCGCAACTTCAACTTTGCCGCCGACAAAATAGAGGCTGTAATCCTCACACATGCGCATTTTGACCATTGCGGACTTCTTCCTTTGCTCACCAAAAACGGCTATAACGGAAACATCTATGCAACGCCGGCGACACGCGACCTTGCCGACCTCATCATGATGGACAGCGCGCGCATTCAGGCTCGCGATGCCGAGTATCTTCGCAAACAAGCCGCGAAAAAAGGCGAAAAGTTCACTTGGAAGCCGCTCTTTGACGAAAAAGACTGCGTGAAAGCCGCAAACCAGATTGTAACACTTTCGTACAAGCGAAGAATGTACATTGCGCCAGACGTACAGCTTGAGTTTTTTGACGCAGGACACATTTTGGGCTCAGCATTTGCGTGCTTCACAATAAAAGGACAGCGCATAAACCCAATAACAGGAGTCGTAGACCACGACGTTGACAACAGACAGTGGAATCACCTTTCAGGCTACACAAACGAGCCTCGTCCGCCGCTCAGCATGATGACAGGAGCGCCTGCTGACGATATTCGCATCATCTACACAGGCGACCTTGGAAGAATGGGAAAGCCGATTATCCGTGACCCGTCCTCCGAAGTTCCCGCTCCTGATTACATCTTCATGGAAAGCACCTATGGCGACAGAAAGCACGAAGAGCAGTCAATCGCAATGGACGAACTTGCAGAAGTCGTGAAGAGCGCCGTGGCGAAAAAGGGAAAAATCATCGTGCCGTCATTCGCCATCGAAAGAACACAGGAAATCGTCTATTACTTGCACCTGCTTGTTGACCAGAAGCGAATCCCTGACATTCCGATTTACGTCGACAGCCCGATGTCGATGAGCGCCACAAGTATTTTCCAGATTCACCCAGAGTGCTACAGCGAGGAAGTCCACGAGTCATTCCTCCAACACCACAAAAACCCGTTCGGATTTGGAAACCTCTCGTTTATCACGAGTGTTGAAGAGTCGAAAGCGCTCAACAAAAAAGAAGGACCTATGGTTATTCTGAGCGCTGACGGAATGTGCGAAGCAGGACGTATCCTGCACCACCTTGCGAACAATATCTCAAACCCGAACAACACGATTCTCATCGTCGGCTACATGGCGGAGAACACGCTCGGACGGCGTATCCGCGACGGCGAGAAAGAAGTGAAGATTATGGGCGACTGGTACAGCGTCAAGGCTTCAGTCGAGCAGATTAACTCGTTCTCAGCCCATGCCGATTACGTCGAAAGCCTTGCTTGGCTCAATTCAATCGACACAAGCCGCCTGAAAAACATTTTTATGGTGCACGGTGAGAAGAGCTCGCAAGAGTTCTTCAAAAAATATCTGAATGAAAACGGATACCCGAACGTTACCATCGTAAAATACGGCGAAAGCTACACGCTGGACTGATTTTCCAGAAGCGCTCCTTGCAAGAAAAAGGGAGCGCTTTTTTGTTTGCTGTGAGAAAATTCACACGACTTAACGACAAAAAAAATTTTTTTTCATTAAGTGCACTTAACGAGCAGCTTTTTTTTCTGGGAAGGTTTTAAGTGCACTTAACGACCTCCTTTTTTTTCTGGGAAGCAATTAAGTGCACTTAACGGCTTCCTTTTTTTTCTGGGAGCGCTTTAAGTGCGCTTAACGGCTTCCTTTTTTTTCTGGCGGGCAAAAAAGTGCGCTTAACGGCGAGTTTTGGATTTTATTTTCGTTAAGTCGGGGAGGCAAGACAAACGCTGTATTTATAAATAACAAAAATCGTTGTATACTGACTTTATGGAAATAGATATTCAGATAGATTCTTTTACAAATTGCATTGAAAACCGTGAGACTGGTGAGGTTCTGGATACTGTTCTTGAGAAAAATGGTTTTGAGCGTTTTGGAGAGCTGATGTCGGACGGCAGGCTTTCTGAGAAATCTGATAACAAGGTATATCGTCTTCGGGAAGCAATTATTTTTTCAAGACAATTGGGTCGTCCTCTTTCTGAATCTGAAATGAAGCGTTTTGTGGTTGAATGATATGAGGGCATTATGAAATTCAACAGATTTATTTTTGATAACTACATTGCAACAGATGAAGGAAAGAAGGCGCTTCGGTTTTTCTCTGATTTTGAGAATGTTATAAAAAGCAAAAAGAAATCTTCTTATTTCGATTTTCTTAATCACATAAGTATTTTGCCAATAGAAAAAGAAGATTCTGATGAGGAGTTAAAAAGATATTCGACGATATTTTCTGATTTTGATTTTATAAAAACTCGTTCAAATAATCAAAAAATATTTAACAATAATGGGATTGACGGAATAATTGAAAGCGGAAAAGCATTTTTTGAAACTGAATTAGTGAATGATGAAGTTTCCACAGAACGCGAATATATGACGTTTATTCGTTATTTTTCACTGGTATACTATTTTTCTGCTTCTAATTTTTTCTTCCCTTATTATTTTGAGCAACAGTTTCCTAAACTTGAAAGCATTTGCAAAGAGTTTGATATAAGCCTGCCTCCATTACCGCCAAAACGGGATTATAAAAAGCGTTTTTTCTATTATTTTGAAATTTGCAAGGCTTTTTATGATTTTAGGCAGCAGTATAATTTTACACCAGAAGAGTTTTGCGTTTTTTTGTATTATTTTTCACCTCATTGCATTGAGCCGATGACTTTTTCAGAAGATTTGCCAGAACCGTCAAAAGTTTATATTTGCGGTGCAAGTAAAGAAGATTCTGAATGGCTAAAGAATTGTGATTCAAACACGATTTGTCGTTGGGCAGGAAATACAAATATGATGCATGGAGATATTATGCTCCTTTACGAGGTAAAGCCTGTTGCAGCCATTCAATCAGTCTGGAGATGTGTTTCAATAGGTTTTACCGACCCGTTTGAATATTTTGCAGATAGAGTTTGGGTTAGCAAGATGATTCGGACTGCTCCTGTAACGCTCGATGATTTGAGGAATAATCCTGTTTGGAAAGAAAAAGGTCTTGTAAAAGCTTCAATGCAAGGTGTTGCAGGAACTCCGTGTTCCAAAAATGAATATGATGAGTTTTTGAAAATGCTTTCGGAAAAAGGCTTTGATACGGCACTCCTTCCAAGACTTCAGTATACAGGACTTCCGAATGATGTTGAGTTGAGTATTGAAAAGGACGTGGAAGAAAAACTTCTTGAGCCTCTTTTGAAAAAGCTTGGTTACACGGAAAAAAATTGGGTTCGGCAGTTGCCTGTCAGAATGGGAAGAGGAGAGAGAAATTATCCTGATTATGCGCTTTTTCCCAAAGGTTCAAAAGGCGAGGAGACTGCAAAGTTTTTGTGGGAGGCGAAGTTTACGATTTCAAACAAAAGGCAGCTTCAAGATGCTTTTTTACAGGCAAAATCTTATGCTATGCGACTTCAAAGCAAAGGTTTGGGATTAGTTTCAAAGGAGGGTATTTGGATTTCTTTTGAAAAAGACAGTTTTTTGTTTGACAAAATGAAGTCTTATTCTTGGGCAGATTTGGAAAATCCTGATGTTTTTAATGAAGTCAAATTGAGTGTTCAAAAGTAATGCAATTCAATTGATTAGCAAATAATGCTAATGTTTTAAGAAAGTGTCTTTTAGGAAAGCTACACGCTGGACTGATTTTCGAGAAGCGCTCCTTGTAAGAAAAGGGAGCGCTTTTTTGTTTGCTGTGAGAAAATTCACACGACTTAACGGCAAAAAAAATTTTTTTTCATTAAGTGCACTTAACGAGCAGCTTTTTTTTCTGGGAAGGTTTTAAGTGCACTTAACGACCTCCTTTTTTTTCTGGGAAGCGATTAAGTGGACTTAACGGCTTCCTTTTTTTTCTGGGAGCGCTTTAAGTGCGCTTAACGCCTTCCTTTTTTTTCTGGCGAGCAAAAAAGTGCGCTTAACGGCGAGTTTTGGATTTTCTTTTCGTTAAGTCGCGGACTGACTAGAGAAAAAGAGCGAAATCTCATAAGATATGAGCGCGGAGGCAAGACAAATGACGATAAGCGCAACACTTTCAAAGCCGACAAAAGAGGTTTGTGAGCGGCTTGGGAAAAACTATGAGCGGGTCAGGCTTTTTTTTGACGCGGATAAGAACGCTTTTGACGTTGAGTTTTTCACGGAAAAGCAGTCGTTTCAGCGTGTGATGAGTGTCGAGGAGGCGCAAAAGTTTATTCGCGACAACGCGGGAACAACGTTCAAAAACTGCACGGAGAGGACTCAAAGCGAGATTATCACGACGCTTTCAAACAAAAAGGGACGTATCAGCGTGCTCAAGAAGCCGCTTTCGCCTTCGGAGCGCCTTCAGGAGATGAAGGGCAACAAAAATCTGAACAGGGCGAAAAATTATATCATCAACGAGGGAACTCCTGTGCCGTTCCTTGTCGCGCTTGGCGTGATGAGCGCGGACGGAAAGGTTTTGAGCGCAAAATACGACAAGTTCAGGCAGATAAATCGTTTTTTGGAGTTCATCGCTGACGTTGTTCCTGAGCTTGAGAAAAGCGGGGGCAAGATAAGGATTGCGGATTTTGGCTCTGGAAAATCGTATTTGACTTTCGCGGTTTATCATTTTTTGCACAATATTCGAGGCTTGGACGTTGATATTACGGGGCTTGACCTCAAGGCTGATGTCATCAAAAACTGCGCCTCGCTTGCGGAGAAACTGGGGTATTCGGACTTGCACTTTGCTGTTGGGGATATCGCCAAATATGAGGGCGGTGCGCTTGATATGGTGATAACGCTTCACGCTTGCGATACTGCGACGGATTTTGCGCTTTCGTATGCGGTTGAAAAAGGAGCGCGTGTTATCTTGAGCGTTCCTTGCTGCCAGCACGAGCTGAACGCGCAGATTTCAAAGAAAGATGCCGACGATGTTTTTGCGCCTCTCTTGAAGTACGGGATTATAAAGGAGCGCTTTTCTGCGCTTTGCACTGACGCTCTTCGCGCGGAGTATCTTGAGCGACGCGGCTATGGAGTGCAGATTCTTGAGTTCATCGACATTGAGCACACGCCGAAGAACCTCTTGATTCGCGCTGTGAAAAAATCGGATACGGCTAGCGGCAAAAAAGATGATGATTGTGCGCTTTTGGAGAGCGCTTTGCGGATTTCGCCTTCGATAAAAAAGCTGCTTGGCTAAAAAAAGTCCCCCGAAAAGATGATCAGTCCTTTCGAGGGGCTAGGATGTGGGGAGTTTTTGTAATGGTGTTTAATATTGGAACGAATATTCCACTATGTCCGATAATTCTGTAACTGTTTCACCGAATTTTTGAGAAACGGTGTATGTTGATATTTTTGTAATGTTTCCCTTCTCATCGTAAGTAAGAATGCGGCGCTCAAGAAGAGTGTCCGCGCTGTCAAATACTTGGATTTCTGAAGCTGTGTTCTCTCCGCTCTTGTAGCGGTAAGATTCGCGCTTCACTTTTTTCTCGTTCGCATCGAAATATGTGATTTCGGTCAAATTGCGTGAAACGTCATAACTGTATGTTTCTTTTTCGGCAAGACTTCCGTTTCCGTTATAAGAAAAAATTTCTGTCGGCTTTCCGTCGTCTGCAAACACTGAGATTGTCTTTTTTACGAGCGCGCCTTCTCCGTCATAATCTGATTTGTCCTCTCTTCCGTCAGCAATTTTGAAGACTGTTTTTGAGATAAGGATTCCGTCTTTGCTCGTGACTTCGATTGTGCTTATTCTGTCATCGCTGTCATAAGTGTATGCTGTCTGCTGTGTCTGAACGCCGTCTGCGTTGAAAAGCGTCGTTGAAAGAAGCAGATTCGACATGTCATATTGAAATGTCATTCTGTCGGTCAAAACGTCTGTTCCTGTTGTTTCTGTTCGCTCTGCTTCTAGTCCTGCATTGTTGTATGTGTGAACGTATTTTGTTTCTGGAGTGCGGTAAAAAGTACCGAACTTTGAAGATATTGTATAGTTTGTTTTTGTATAGGATTTTACCGTCCCTGCTGGTATTACTGTTTCGCTGTCAAATGCAAATGCACTGAAAAATGTTGACAAAGCGCAGGCGGCAGTCAAAAGCTTTTTCATATCAAGCCCTCCGTGTTATTGAGTATCGGCGTTTGAAGGCGTTATATTGAGCGATATTCTTTATAGTGCGCTATAGTGCATTTTGTGATATATTTTCAATCAGTTATGGATTTTTTTGAACTTCAGGCGGTTTCGGAGCTGTCAAAAACTCTCCATTTTGCAAAAGCGGCGGCAAAAATAAATTTAAGTCCGTCGGCTTTAAGTCGTATGATTTCAAGGCTTGAAAGCGAAATTGGCGTTGCTTTGTTTGAGAGGGATAATCATGGAGCTTCGTTGACGCAAGCGGGCGCGGCTTTTGTGCGTTTCGCGGACAAGTGTCTTTGCGAGCGCGATGAGATTTTGCATTCATTTTCGCAAAGCGATGTCCTTTCGGGAACTTTGCGCGTTTATGCGTCTGTTACGGCGTGTTATTCGATTTTGCCGTCATTTGTGAAGCGTCTTTCTGAAAAGTATCCCGGAATTCATTTGAGTGTTCAAACTGGAGACCCTGCGAGTGCTGTCGATAGTGTTCGAAATGGCGAGGCGGAACTTGCTGTTGCGGCAATTCCTGACGAGGGGCTTTCTGGATTGAAAAGCATAAGTGTTTGTCACAGTCCTCTTGTTTTTGCTGCCTCATCTGGAGGTCCTTTTGTTACTGTTCACGGCTCTCCTCAAGATATTGTGTCTTCGGTTCCTTTGATATTGCCAAAAACAGGGCTTGCGCGAAAGAGATTTGATTCATGGATTGAAAGCCGAAACGTGCGACCTTCGATTGCTGCCGAAACTGAGGGCAATGAGGCGATTATGGCAATGGCGCAACTTGGAATTGGAATCGGACTTGTTCCTGAGATTGTTCTTCAAAATGGACCGTACAAAAGCGGTTTTATTTGCCATTCTGCTGGAAATGCGCTTGGTTTTTACAATATTGGCTTTATCGAAAGGACTCGTATTTCTGGCGGGGAAATATCCAGAAAAATCAGGTTTGCGGCAGATGAGGTTCTTGAAGAGCTTTTCGGGGCAAATCAGCAATGATTTTTTAGAGAAAATGCACTATCATAAAAAATATGCGTCCGAGTATTTGTATTTTCACTCTTGTTCTTGTTCTTTGCAGTTGTACATCTTCAAAATCAATTCAAAAACTCCCTCGGACAATAGGAAATCAAAAAACAATATTCCTTCGTGATTATTTTGGAGAGGATGTTAGCGGAAAAACTTTGTATTTTGTCAAAGTAAATCCTAGCAAAGTTGTAGTTCCTGCATCAGCTTCATCTTATGTTTCAAGTGTAGAAGGCATTTCTCTTTTCGTTTCTGAAAATCAGACTTTGCACGACAGCAACGGATATAGTTTTGGCTCGTCTAGTGTGCGTGTTCCAATGATAAATGCTTCGGCTTTGAAGCCTGTTTCTGTTTCTTCTAAAGAAAAGTCTGTTTATGTTCCTGAAGTTGACAGGGTGCTTGAAAAAGGAAAGAGCAGAAAAGATATTTTTGTTGATTCGTCGTCTTCTCTTTCTTCGTATGAGAAAAAATCTGCTCTTCTTCGTGCTATTGGAGAAAATTGTCTTGTTTGGGCTTTAGACGATGATTTTTCTCAGGAAACAGCAGAGTTTCTGGCAAAAAAATTTGATGAAATATGTCCGAAAGTTCGAGAAATCTTTGGGCATGAAAGTGATGAGTATTATTCGTGGTATTCGTCTTTTCAAGGCTGGGAAAAATCTCCTATGACCGAAAAAAAAGTCAATATTGTTGTTTATGATATTGGCGGTGGCGATTTTTCTGCGAAAGACGGTGTTATGGGCTATTTTCATTCTCGTGATTATTTTGCGAGCGCACAGAGGCTTTCGGTTCAGGGATATGCTTATGAAAACGAGATGCTTTGTGCATCGAACGAAGGAAAATATATTTATCTTGATGCATCATTTGCAGAAGAAAAGCCTCTTGTTGCGGTTTCGACGTTGGCTCATGAGTTTCAGCATATGGTGAGTTATGGCGTGAAAACGATTTCGCAAGGGATTTCAACTTCAGCATCTCATGAGGAAATGATGTCTATGCTTTGTGAAGATGCGCTTCAAGGTGCTATCGGGCTTTCTGACAGTGATAGTCCTGAGGCGAGGCTTCCTTTTTTTGAAGCGCGGTATGCAGAAATCGGACTTGAATATCGTGAAAGCGCTGATGGCTATTATGATATTTTGTCGTATGCATCAAATTATGCTTTTGGCTCTTGGCTTGTTAGGAATTTTGGCGGGATAAAACTGTTGTCTTGTATGGCGAAAAACTCTCTTTCAGGCTTTGAGTGTGCATTATCGGCAGTAAATTCTATTTCAACTTCTTCTTATTCTGCTCGAGAACTTTTGCTTTTGTATGCAAAAGCGTGTGTTCTGAAATCTGCTCAATTTTCACATAAAAATAGTGTTTCAGGAAAATATCCGTTCAAGTCAATTGATTTGTGGAATTTGGAAAAAGACCTCCCGAAAAATACAGAATACGTTGAGCACGGATATTATAGTTATTCTGGTTGTACGCTCTTTTCGCCTTCTTCGCGGTTTGAGATTCGCCCTTATGGAATGACGCTTGTAAAAGTTGGAAAGATAACTTCTTCAAAGGCTTGTGTTACGATAAGCACAGGAGGAAAGTCTGATGAGGTCTGGGAACTTTTTGTGGAGTAAAAAATGAACAGAATAAAGAAAACGGCAATTCTTTTTATTATTCCAGTGATAATCGCAGGATTGATTTTTGCGAGTTGTGCTGTCAGGCTTTCAAGAACAGAAAAAATCCTTATTCGTGCAAATGAGCGGTTTACGATGCGGCAATATAAAGAGGCGTATGAGGAAATAAACCGTGCGCTTGCTTTGAATAGCACGAGCGATTTTATTCCTGTAAATGTTCTTCTTCTTGCTGAACCTATTTATTTTTCATATCTGCAAAAAATTGCACAAGACAAAGAATATGTTGCTCTTGAAGATGTTGAATCAAAACTTTTTCAGTATCCGCAGGTTGAGAGCGCTCGTATAAACGAGTTGATTATGAAAACTGTGCGCGCTCATAATTTGGGGCATGATGTTCAGATTGCTTATAGCGGGCGCTCTGTGCAAGAAAATGCTTTTGAGCGCCTTATTTCTAGTTTTGTCGGGAAAGTTTCAGGACAAAAAAAAGAAGGCGCTTTTGCGTTGGCTATTCTTTGTTTGACGGTTTTGCTTGTTTTGACTTTTTTGTTTGTGATTTTAATTCTTACAATTCAATCAGCAAAAAAAGCGCGGCTTTTGCAAAAAGGAAGTGGCAGAATTGTCGATGTTTATGCGTTTTCAAATAAAATGAGGTCTTCTCTTTTGACTTTGGTTGAAGAATGTGAAACGCTTGGTGATAAAATTGATGAGATAACTGGAAGGAAAAATCATTCTCGGAATGTTGCAGAACTTGTATATAAAATTGCTTTTTCTCTTGGCATTACTGGTGAGAAGGCAGTGATTTTTTATTGTGCAGCTCTTGTTTTTGATGCAGGATTTCTTTCGTTTCCAAAAGAATTGCTTTGCTCAAAGAGCTTTGGTGATGATGAAAAGCAACTGATAAAAAGCCATGTTGAAAAATCTTGTGAGTATTTTTCTTTTGTGCCTTCGGAATACAAAGATATCTTTTTGGACGCCGCAAGAAAACACCATGAAAATATGGATGGCTCTGGATATCCAGAAGGAATTTCTGGAGAAAAAATCCCGCTTGTCTCGCGCATAATTCGTGTTTGTGAAAGTTATGTGTCTATCGTCAGTTTAAGGCTTTATCGCGAGATTCGTGACAAGGAAAGTGCTATCTTGGAACTTGAAAAAAAGGGTGATATTTATGATAGCGAAATTGTTGCGTGTTTACGTTCAATACTATAAAATGATTTTTATTTATTTGCAGGGGTAAAAATATGTGCGGAATTGTTGGCTACATCGGAAGTAAAAATGCAACACCGATTTTGGTGGACGCTCTCAAAAAACTTGAATATCGCGGTTATGATAGCGCTGGAATTGCTGTTCTTTCAGGAGAAGATATTGTTGTTCGAAAAACAAAAGGCGCTCTAAAATTTCTTGTTGAAAGAATTATCGATGAAACGATAAAGCAGTCATCAGCAAAGGACTCTGCTCAGGCGGAAAAAGAAAATGATGAAGCTTTCAAAGCAGCGGTTGAAAAAACAGCAGCGGCTCTTCCTGGTTGCGCTGGTATTGGACACACAAGATGGGCGACTCATGGAGAGCCAAACGATACAAATGCTCATCCGCACATAAACGAAAGCGGTTCGATTGCAGTTGTTCATAATGGAATTATAGAAAACTATGCTCGTCTTCGCTCTTGGCTTCAAAGTCAGGGCGTTGTTTTTAGAAGCCAGACTGATACAGAAGTTGTTGCTCATCTGACGAATTATTTTTATGAAAAATCACATGATATTTTTCAGGCTGTAAGACAGTCGCTTGAAAAACTCGAAGGCTCTTATGCTCTTGGCGTGATTTGCCGTGATTTCCCAGACAGAATTGTTGCGGCGAGAAAAGATTGCCCGCTTGTTGTCGGCATTGGCGAGGGCGAAAACTTTATCGCAAGCGATGTTCCTGCGATTATTGACCGCACAAGGCTTGTGCATTTCCTTGAGCAAAAAGAATTGGCTGTTCTTTATTCTGACCATGTTGATTTGTTCAATATGAACGGCGAGAAGATTATTCGAGAGCCGTTCCACGTTGACTGGGACGTATCTGCCGCAAAGAAAGACGGCTATGCTCACTATATGATGAAAGAAATCCACGAGCAGCCAAAGGCTCTTAATGACACGATGAACTCACGTCTTGTGCGTGATGAGAACGGACGCCCTGTAGATATCAATTTTGAAGAAATGCAGAATCCTGAGTTCTGGAAAAATGTTGGACGTGTTGTTATTGCTGCTTGTGGAACAGCAAGTTATGCAGGACAAGTTGCAAAATATGTGTTTGAAAAATTTGCGCGCTTGCCTGTTGAAGTCGATGTTGCAAGCGAGTTCCGCTATCGAAACCCCGTTATGTATCCGAATGACTTGTTTATTGTGATTAGCCAGTCAGGCGAAACCGCAGATACATTGGCCGCTCTTCGTCTTGCAAAAGAAAACGGCTCGCGTGTCGTGGCTGTTACAAATTGCGTCGGCTCAACAATTTCGCGTGAAGCAGATGATGTTGTTTACACTTGGGCAGGTCCTGAAATCGCTGTTGCCTCAACAAAGGCGTTCACGGCTCAAGTAATGTGCATGTATCTTTTGGCGCTAAAGAGCGGAAATGTGCGCGGAACATTGACAGGGGACGCTTATCTTAAGGCTCTTTCTGAGCTTGAGTCGATTCCTTCAAAAATCGAGGAAATCTTGAAGAATCAGCAATCAATTCAGAAATTGGCATCAGAGCAGTTCAACAAAGAAAAGATTTTCTATATCGGTCGACAGTTTGACAGCGCAATCTGCATGGAATGTGCATTGAAGTTGAAAGAAGTCAGCTACATGCACAGCGAATCTTTTGCGGCAGGCGAACTCAAGCACGGCCCTATTGCGCTCGTTGACCCGTCAACACTTGTTGTCGCTGTTGCAACCCAGCGCTCTCTTTTTGACAAAATCGCAAGCAACATTGTTGAGGTGAAATCTCGTGGTGCTGCAACAATGGTAATAACGCAGGATAAAACAGGATATTTTGCTTCTTGCGCTGATTATGTTTCGATTCCGGACGTTGATGACGCGTTTGCACCTCTTCTTTCTGTTGTTCCAGCGCAGCTTTTTGCATATTATTGCTCTGTTTTGCGCGGAAATGACCCTGATAAGCCTCGAAACCTTGCAAAATCGGTAACTGTTGAGTAAAACAGTGAAAAAAATAGCGTTAGTGATGGAATTTTGATGAAAATGCTGTCAAAATTGCCATAAACCATAAGCTTTAGGAGGATAATTATGGAATACACACAGAACGAAGTTTTGCAGTACGTCAAAGACAATGATGTGCGCTTTATAAAGTTGTTTTTCACTGATATATTCGGTCGTATCCGCTCATTGAACATACAGCCGGTTGAGCTGCCTCAGGCATTCAAGACTGGAATACCGTTTGACGCAAGTTTGTCAGAAGGCTTTCTGAACATGACATACAGCGATTTGTTCGTCGTTCCTGACCCAAATACGCTTTGTGTTTTGCCGTGGCGTCCGCAGCAGGGGCGCGTCGTGCGCTTTTTCTGCAATATCCGCTATCCTGATGGCTCTTTGTTTGAGGGCGACACCCGCTCAATGCTTGCAAACGCCGTCAAGGACGCAGAGAAAGCGGGATATGAGTGTCTTTTTGGAACGAAATGCGAGTTTTATTTGTTCAAGCGCGATTTGGACGGAAGAGCGACACGCGAGCCACACGATTTTGCAGGCTATTGCGATTTGGCGCCTCTTGATGCAGGCGAGAACATTCGTCGCGAAATTTGTTTGACGCTTTCAAAGATGGGAATCGAGCCTTTGAGAAGTTACCATGAAGCAGGCCCCGGGCAGCACGAAGTTGACTTCCGCTCTGCTTGCGGTGTCGATGCTGCTGACAATGTGAACACATTCAAGACAGTCGTTCGCACTGTTGCGGCAAACAGCGGGCTTTTCGCGTCATTCCTTCCAATGCCGGTTGAGGACGCAATCGGAAGCGGCTTCTATGTGAACCTTGCGATTAAAAAAGACGGCAAAAACCTCTTTGAAGGCGGCACACTTTCTGAAACTGGCGGCGCGTTCGTTGCGGGAGTCCTCAACAGAGTCGTTGAAATTGCGGCGTTCCTCAATCCGCTTCCGTCAAGCTACAAGCGACTTGGACACAACGACGCTCCTCTTTCTGTGAGCTGGACGCGCCAAAACCACATCGGACAACTAATCAGAATCCCGTTCCCAGCAGGCGAGGAAGAGCATATCGAAGTCAGAGCCGCTGACCCAAGTTGCAATCCTTATCTTGCAATCACGCTTCTCTTGCGCGCGGGACTTGAGGGAATCGAGAACAAAGAATCGATTATCCCGGCAGCAGAAGACCTTCGCTCAGAAGCGTCATGGACATTCGGCACATTGCCTTCGACACTCGAAGCTGCCCGAAAGGTTGCCGCAAAGAGCAAGTTCGTTCGCTCAGTGCTTGGAGACGCGATTGTCAAGGCGTACACCGAAACAGATGCGGAAGAGCCTGAGTTCGGAACCGTTTAAGGTGAAAGCAAAATGGACAGTGTGCTAATTGCTTCAAACACCTCTGGAACTATGCAAATCATTTCAAGCCTTCTGCGTTCCCGCTCTTTTTCGCGAATAGTTGCGGCACAAAGCGGCGCGGAGGCAAGAAGATATATGACAGAAAGCGAGTTCGATTTGATTATAATCGACACGCCTTTGCCAGATGAGTTCGGAACGGATTTGTCGTTGCATGCGGCGGAACACACTTCGGCGGGAATTATTCTCATCGTGGACGAAAGCCGCTTGTTCGATGAAAACGCAGATGCCGAGGACGCGGGTGTTTTTGTGCTTCCAAAGCCGATTAGCCCTGAGTTTTTCTATCAGGCGGCCAAACTTCTTGACGCAAGCCGTCGGCGCATTTTGTTTATTGAAGACCAGAACAAGCGCCTTCAGCAGCAGATTCAGGAAATCCGTGTTATCGACAGAGCGAAACTTGTTCTTGTGCAAGTTCTTCGGATGACGGAGGCTCAGGCTCATCGCTACATTGAAAAACAGTCGATGGACTTGAGGCAGTCGCGCATTCAGACAGCCGAGAATATCCTTCGAACGTACGAGCATTGATTTTTCAAGAAAACTACGAAGCTCCTTTTTAAAATCGAGCCTCGTAGTTTAAACGATGCTCTTTCGGCATGCAGGAAACGCTTCGTAGTTTAAACGATGCTCTTCCAGCTTGCCAAAAATGCTTCGTAGTTTAAACGATTGACGTCCGTGATGCCAAAAACGCTTCGTAGCGGCTACGAAGGACGTTTTGGCTGCGGGAAATCAATCGTAGCGGCTACGAGAGAGAAAATGAGCAAAAGGCGATTCGTGCAAGAGAAAACACACTTTCTTTTTTGTTCGCAAAATTGCGCTGTTGTTTGATTTTTCATCTTTGCCGCATTAAAATAAAAACTAGGCGGTTTGACCGCGTCGCAAAGTGAAGAAGGAAAGAAAGATGACGAAAGATGAGTTTTATGAATATTTCAAAAGGCTTCCGAAAGCAGAATTGCATTTGCATATCGAGGCGGTTGTTGGAAGAAAGACAATCCGCTCCTTTATCCGTCGTCGACGACCTGAGCTTGATGAGAGCGCGCTTGACGCTGAGATGACGAGGCTTTTTGATTATTCAGACTTAAACGGTTTTATTGCGTCATATATCGAGATTCAAAACTTATACGACAGCGTTGACGACTTCGATTATCTTTTTTCTGACCTTCAAGATTACATTTTGCGAAACGGGCTTTCATACGTCGAGATTTTTGCCGCTCCGAGCGCTTTTTTGAAGAAAGGCTGGAAGTTTTCGGATATGATGGACTCGTATGCGAGAAATATCCGAAAGATTAAGGCAAAAACTGGCGTCGATATCAGAATGCTTGTTGATGTTTCGCGCACTTTTGGCGCTGAGAACGCAGAGCGAAATCTGGAGCTGCTGCTTTCTTATCGCATTCCTGAGGTGATTGGAATCGGGCTTGGCGGCTCTGAGCAAAAAGGGCCTGCAAATCTTTTTGGCGATGTCTTTGAAAGGGCACGAGCGAACGGTTTTCATGCCGTGGCGCACGCGGGCGAGGATGTGGGGCCTGAATCTGTCTGGGACACGCTGAACATTTTGAAAGCGGAGCGAATCGGGCACGGAATCTCGTCTGTGCAGGACGACAATCTGATGAAAGTACTTTTTGAAAAGCAAATCCCGCTTGAAGTTTGTCCGACAAGCAATGTGTTCACGAAAAAATATGTGCAGGAACTTTCGGAGCACCCGATTATCGAGTTCTTTGACCGAAATCTTCTTGTGACGCTTAACACCGACGACCCGCTTTTCTTTGGCGTGGAGCTTCTCGACGAATACTGGAAGGCGTACAACGAAATCGGCTTCTCGGTTGACGACCTCAAAAAGATTGCGCGGAACTCTTTCAAGGCGTCGTTCTTGAGTGAAGAGAAAAAGAGCGAGTTCATCGCCCTTTTGGACAAAACGAACTAGCGAAGAGGCTCTGTTTTAAAATGATTTACAAAAACAATCTTGCCAATGAAAAGAAATTTTTGAAGAAATATTATTTAACTGTAGGCATTCCTATTTTGATTGCATTATCTACTTATTCTCTTATGGGTTATTATGTATTTGATTTCAGAGAGGATTTAGCGGAATCAAAATGGATATTCTACTTTTCATTGTCTATAACCGCTCTCTTTGCTATTGCTGCAGCATTGATTTGTGGAAAAAAGCATAAGAGAAACTATGAAAAATATGAATTAGAAATTTCAGAAACCGAACTTATTTCACGAACTGGCAATTTTCAGAAAGTAATAAAAATAAATGAATTGGCTAAAATTGATACTTCAAAAAAGGGTGTAATTCTCGTTTATGATGCAAAAGGAAATTCAATTTTAATAAAAGATTGGCTGGAAGGTTTTGCAGAAATTAGAAATATTTTATCTTCACAGGAAATAGATGAAGAGAATGTAAAGTCATTAAAAAAATATAAAGCAGCAAAAATTCTAAAGAACCCCAGTTTTATACTTTACTTGATAATATTTTTAATGATTATCTTGAAAGTTATACTAATTCTTCGTTAGACAGTTGAAGGCATAAAAAAGCACCGCTTGTTTTTGCGGCGCTTTTTTTTGAAAAACTATTTTGATTCGGTGATTCGATATGTTACGGTCACAGGGTCTTCCGGAAAATGCTCCTGCTCTTCTTTTCCGACCGAGAAGAACGCCATAACGCCCTTTGTGCCGTTTTTGAGCGGTGGAACTTTCTCGGCTACAACTTTGTCGTTAATCGAAAGCGTGTAAGTTCCGTCGGCTTGCTTTTGAATTGTGAGCGTGTTCTTTCGGTTGTAGCCCGCGTTTATCGCTGCTGACTCGTAAAGATAAGCCGTGTCGGGCTTGTTTTTTTGCACAAGGTCAGTATATCGCTTGCCGTCCCATGAATAAATGCCGTATTCACCGCGAGTGTTGATTTCGAAGCGGATATAGTTCTTGAGCCAGCCGTCCTTTGTCGGTGAAAAGCCGAAGACAAAGCCGACTGTGCTTCCCTCATAGCCGCCGAGTTTTCTGAACTCGCCTTTTATCATCGAAAACTCGCCAAGATTGTCTGTCGTGTAAAAATATCCGCAGTCCTCAGGAGCAAAAACCGTCTCTTCGTCCCAATCAGAAGAAAAAAGCACGTTCTCGTTTTCCTGCACGATGTTCGGCAAGTCGTCCACAATAACAATGTCTTCTGTCTTTTTTGCGACGGCAACCTTTTTCTTTGGCGTTTCGAGCGGAATGCGAGTCTCCTCAATGTTGCCTCTGTCCATATTCGGATAATCGCCTGACTTTTGCTCAACAGCAGGCTTTTTCACTCCGACCATATCGTCTTTCTTTTCAATTCGCTCTGCTGAAAATGTGCCTGGATTTTCGACAGCAGGCTTTTTCTCGACTGTTTGAGCCTCTTCTTCGACCTTTTCATCTTCTTTTTCAAGATTCTTTGACTCACTGTCCGTAACAGGTTCGACAGGCGGCTCTGGAATCTTTTTCGTAGAACCGCAAGAAAAAAGCGAAAGCGCCAAAATTAGAGCCGTCGCTGCTGATAATAATCTTGTCTTTTTCATACGCTGTATAATCTCCTTATAAAAATATCGGCGTTTTTCGTATTTGTGTTGACGGCAAGAGGGCGGCGGGTTAAAATTAAAATTATGCTGTGCGAATTGCACTTTTAAGGAGTTTACAATGAAATCTTCAGAAGAATTAAGTTTTGTAGTCGGTGAGAAATCTATGTCGTTCCTGCCTCTCGACGTGATGACTGACTCGTACAGCGAGCCGCGCATTGAATCATATTGCACGCTTTCAAAAATCCGCGCTGCCAGTGGAGACACAAGCGGCGAACTTGAACTTGACCACCACTGTATTGTCGGCGGAGATTGGACAAGCCACACTATTGAAAAATACACTTATTATGTAAGCGAAGGCACTGTCATCAAGTTGCAGGATGCAGAAAGCGGAGAGCGATTTGACCTCAAGGTTACAAAACTCGAAAACAACAAGATAACGCTTCTTGTTCTCTAACTTTCTTTTGAGAATCGGCTGTCGGAAATCCCGACGGCTGTTTTTTTTGCGCCTTTCTTGAAAATAAGGATTCCCCGAACAGAACAATTGAGCCTTCCTCAAAATAAGGAAGGCTGTTTTTTGCCAAAGTTGCGTCTCCTCAAAATAAGGAAAGCTGCTTTTTCCAAAATCCTCATTTCCTTAAAATAAGGAAACGCGTTTTCCCAAAAAGTCGGCGTTCCTTAAAATAAGGAATCTCATTTTGAGCAAAAGCATATTTCCTCAAAATAAGGAAAGCGAAAATCAAATCTCGCAATCCTTATTTTGTGGTGAACGCGATTGCGCCGTCCCAGTTTTCAGGCGGATTCTGAATGAAATCCTCGCAGCGGGAGAACATGAGCTTTGCGGCTTTGTCGGCAGGAACGGCATTTTGCGCTTTTTGGAAATAATCGCGCGCAAGATGGAAGATTCCCTGATGATACAAATCCATTCCTTTTATGTAAGCGTCTTTGTACTCCGCAGGGAACTCTTTTTCGTTTCGGTCGACTGCGAAAATCGGAACAGCGTTTTTCTTTCCTTTGACGCGGACGTCGTCAAGATGGCGGAAGCAGAACGAGTCCTCTCCTGCGTCTTGCATAACGCTTTGGCTCACAAGAAGCTGGACGCCGTATGTTTTGGTCAGTCCTTCAAGGCGGCTTGCAAGGTTTACGTTGTCGCCGATTACGGAATAGTCGGTTTTGTCTTTTGAGCCGATTGAGCCGACGATTACGTCTCCGTAGTGAATTCCGATACCGATGTTGAACGTCATTCCTTCAGGAAGCACAAGGTCTCCGATTTCGACTGTCGGCAATGCCTCGCGCATTTCGTACGCGGCGGCGACTGCTCGCTTTGCGTTGTCCTCGTAGCTCACAGGAGTTCCGAACTCTGCCATAATTGCGTCTCCGATGAACTTGTCGATTGTTCCGCCGTGCTTTTTTATGATGTCGACCATCTTTGAGAAGTAGCGGTTCAGGAATGCGACGAGAACGTCTGGCTTGTTCTTTTCGCTGATGTTTGTGAACGAGCGAATATCGCTGAAGAGGATTGCCACAGAACGAGTTTCGCCGACGCCGACTTTTTCGTCTGTCGTGTCTGACTGCAAAACGAGGTCGTCGATAATCTGCTCTGGAACGAAGCGTGAGAACGCGCGACGGATTCGCTTTTCAAAGAACATCTTCTTTTTTACGATTAGCGCTTTGTCAAAAATTGCGCCTGCGCTTTTTACGCAGAACTCAAAGAAATCCTGCTTGTCGCTTGTGATGTTTCCCTCACTTACGATATGCACGCTTCCGAAATAATCGCTTTCGTCTGTTGTGCGAAGGTCTGCGCTCTCATAGCTCGAAAGCTGGACTTTTGTGCTGTAAAAGCGATTGAGCTCGACTTTTTTTTCAAGGCAATTCGGAGTTATTTTTGAGGCGTTGTAATCGCTTTTCACTTTTTCAAAATCAGCGGCACACACGCTCAAAAAGTCTTCGATGTCTTTTTCGGTGACGTTTTCGGAAGAGACGTAATAGCCGTGCGGGCCGTCATTTTCAACGACGTAAAGCCCTGCAATCGGTACTTCGCAGACTTCGGCAATCAAAAGAAGATACTGGCGTACGAGTTCTTCGATGTTTTCAAGGCTGTCGATGAGGTTTACGATTTTTGAAATCATCGTGTTTTTGTATGAATCGAAAAACAAGAGATTTGCTGTGTTCATGAACAAAAGCGAATCATCGAAATTCTTTTTCACTTGCGAAAGAGCCATTTTGTCGATTTTGTGTGCTGGAAGTTGTGCAAGCTCGTCGATGTTGAGGCTCAATGTCTTCTGGTCAATTCTGACGAATGCTGTTGCTCCGCTTTCCATCGCAAATGTCTCGTCGAGCGGTGTCGGGAATGTGGCGTACATTCCGATTGTGAGTTCCTTGAAGCATTTTAGCGAGCGCACAATTCGGACGATTTCAAAGCTGTGTGGTTCTGCTATGTCGCAATTCATAAGGAACAAATCTGGCTGAAACTCAAAAAGTGTGTAAATTGCAGCCTTTCCGTCGTTTATGAACTGGACTGTGTAGTCGTCACTGTCCAGCGTTGTTGTGAAAAGTTTTTGCAATGTTACTGATGTTTCAAGCACAAGTATTTTTTTGCTCATTTGATTTTCTCCTAAACATTAACCAACTTGTTGACTGCTTCGATGAGCGTTCCACGTCGGAAATCGCTCTTTGCGATGATTGCGTTTGCTCCGAGTCGCTCGAATTCTTGCAGGACTTCAGGGCTTTGGTCAGCGGAAACGACGATGACAGGCACTTCTTTGTATTGCTCCATTCGCCTTAAGTTGTCAAGAAGGACAAGTCCAGTCATTCGAGGCATATCTTTGTCGGTCATTACGAGGTCAAACTGTTTCTCTTTTGCTTTTTCAAGACCATCGATGCCGTCCACAGCGGTGTCGACTGCAAAGCCTCCGCTTTCGAGGATTGATGTTTCAATTTGTCGTGTCGTGTCGGAATCATCGACGACAAGGATACGTATTGTGCGTTTCTTTGTCGCTGCTTCGTATTTTTTGATGTCGTAACCGCGAAGGGACTTGAACTTCTTCAAGATGTCAGGAACGTGCAAAATCGGCACTATATCATAGTGCTCATCGAAGACAATTCCCTGCAAAATTGAGAAGTTCTTGAATGTGCTTGGAAGCGGTTTTACTACAAGCGAAACGTATTGCTGAACTTGGTCGACAATAATACCGATTCGCTGTTCCATATATTCTGCGATAAGGATTGAGTCCGCATCTGATGAATTAAATCCTTTTTGGTCTTTGAACAGCGATGAAAGCGAGAAGCAAGAAATGAGTTGTCCTTCAAGTCGTATGAAACTTTGGTTTTGGAGCGTGATGTATTCGCTCTTTTTGCGATAAATGATATCGACGATGTGCTGTGACGGAATGAGGTATTTGTCGCGGTTCGAGAAAACGAAAAGACCTTGGAGCGTTGAAAGCGAGAGCGGAAAATGGAGAATAAACGAAGTTCCTTTTCCTGCGGTACTTTCGATTTTTATGCGTCCTTTGATTTTTTCAACGTTTGTCCAGACGACATCAAGTCCAACGCCGCGTCCTGAAAGTTCTGTCACGTTGTCTTTCGTTGAAAAACCTGACTGGAACAAAAACTGCGACAGTTCGCGGTCGCTCATATTTGAAATTTCAGCGCTTCGCTCTGGATAAACTTTGAGCGCTTTTGCTCTAATTTTTTCATAATCAAGTCCGCGTCCGTCATCACTGATTCTCAGTTCTATGTGCTTTGTCTCGCGGACACAAGTTATGCTGATTGTTCCCTGCTCGCTTTTTCCTGCGGCTTTTCGCTCTTCTGGTGTTTCTATTCCGTGGTCAAGCGCGTTTCTTACGAGGTGCATAAGAATGTCGCCAAGTTCTTCGAGAATCACTTTGTCGATAGCGATGTCAGTCGGAGGAATTACGCATTTTACGTTCTTGCCGAGATTCATGCTTTCGATTGCGATTGTGTTTTCGAAAGGTCTGAGAACTATGCTTATTGGAAGCATTCTGAGGTCGAAGACTTGCTCTTGAACACTAAATATAGATGTCTCGAGTGCAAAAATATCGCTTTCAAATTGCTTTCGTATTTTTGTCAGCTCATGGCTTCCGTTTTTTTCTTCAAGTTTCTTGAGTTCGTCTAATTGGTGTTTCAGACGGAACTCTCGTGTTATCATTGTATCGAATGCGGTGATAATCTCGTTTACGCGAGAAAGTTTTATGCGAATTGACTGGATTTCACTGACAGATTCTGTTGATTCTTCATCATCTTCTTCGCTTTGTTCTCCTGCTTCTTTGTTTATTTCGGAGATGAAAGCGTCAATATCGATAAGTTCTCCCGCTGCCAATTTGTCGCAATACTGCAAGTATAACTCGATGTTTTGCTCATCAGTGCCTTTTTTGACAATTGAAGAAACGCAGTCCGAGATTTTATCTGCGACTGCAAAAACGAGTTTGACTAAGCGCTCAGAATTCTTGACTTGCCCGTCTTTTACGCTTTTGTAGATATCTTCAACTGCGTGAGAAAGTTTCTCGATTGTTGAAAA
Source organism: uncultured Spirochaetaceae bacterium (assembly GCA_902778325.1). Classification (GTDB taxonomy): domain Bacteria; phylum Spirochaetota; class Spirochaetia; order Treponematales; family Treponemataceae; genus Treponema_D. The sequence continues at coordinate 27,811 of CACYWZ010000002.1, read as the reverse complement.
TCCGAGCATTCTTGAATTGCCTTTTATCGTGTGCAAGTTACGCAAAAGACGAGTCAATGCTACCGTGTCATTTTGAACGGCCTTTAGTTCTATAATGTCTTTTCGTGCTGCTTCAAGAAGCTCGTTAACTTCAGCAACGAAACTTTCGGTAATATCGGCTGATATTTTTGCCATACGAGCCTACCTCCCCAATTTTTTGTGAAAATAAAACACGCTTCCGTCCATAACCTTCTCAAATGATGATGGCATCACTGAAGAATCAAGCTGCGCTATTTCGCTCATCGACACGAACAAAACTCCGCCATCAGCAAGACATTTTTCCGCTATCGTCCGCAATATACGGGATCGAAGGTCTTGATTGAAATATATGAACACGTTGCGCAAAAAAATGATGTTTTGATTCTTTGGCAAAAGCGAGTCACTAAGTGGTGAATCAATCATTGAAAGATTGATTTTGCGTGCTGTAATGCAACTCTTTATTTCGTTCGGGAACAAGATTTTGTTATCGCTCGAAATATACGGCGTAAGCAAGTCTTTGAACTTCACTCCATCAACTTGGCGGATAGAGGTAATAAGAAAACTGCCGTTTTTGCAATGTTCCAATACTTCAGAATTAATATCGCTTGCAGTTATCGCCACTTTTACGCCACACGATTTTGCAAGAATTGCCAGTGAATACGCTTCTTCTCCATATGAGCAGGCAGCGCTCCAGATTTTCATTTCCATATTTGGAAACATTGCCTTCCACATTGGAAAAAGCCTTTCTTTCAAAAGTGCGAACTGTTTTTCTTCGCGAAAAAAGTATGTTTCGTTAACAGTGCTTTCATTCACTAAATGAGAGAAAAGAGCAGCATCAGTCATAAGAGCATTCTTATAACTTTGCACAGAAAATCCTTTTTCCAAAAGCATTTTTTCTATGTATGTTTTTATGCCTTCGCGGTGGCTTGCTCTTGGGATAATTCCTGTCCGTGCTGTTATGAGTTGAATAATATCATCGAGAGCAAAGGAATCAATAGCCATAGAATACTCCTTTTTAAGCCTGTTTCGTTGTTAACGAAATAATTCGCTTTGCAATCTCTCCCCGAGGCAAAATTTCTTTTGCGCCTCCCACTTGTATCGCTGCCTCTGGCATTCCAAATACCGCGCAGGTAGATTTATCTTCAACGATTGTCCACCCGCCTTTATCTGTTATTTGCTTGCAACCGTCAGCTCCGTCTCTTCCCATTCCTGTCAAAAGAACTGCAAGACACGTTTTTTTGTAGAATTGTGCTGCACTGCGAAAGAGTTTGTTTACAGCCGGACGCAGAAATCTCTCTGGCTCTTCATCTGAAAGAGACAGAATAGGATGCCCATTTGATTTGACATAATCAATGACGAGATGCTTATCCGCAGGTGCCATATAGACATAGCCTGGTTTTGCTTCCTCTCCGTTTGTTGCAAGTGTTACATGAATATCACGGCATACACTTGAAAACCAGTCAGCCATTGTTTTGTCAGAGCCAATTTCAATATGCTGAACATACAAAATCGGAAGCGGAAAATTTTTCCCAAGCCCAGATAGAACTTCAGCAACAGCAGAAGGTCCTCCTGTTGATGCTCCAAGACACAATATCTTGTAAGAACCTTTCATCTCTGTTGAAAGATGATTTTTTTCACTATCTGACATGCAAGAAGTCGGTGTGGCAATCTTCTTCAAGTTATTGATTAGCTTGTCAAAAAAGTCTGTGCTAAACTGTCCTGGTTTTGGTTTTATCATAAACTCATCTGCGCCAGATTGCTTTGCAGTAATACGCTCTGAATCCGATTCAGATAAAATCAAAACAGGAACGTGGAGTTCTTTTGAGAACACTTTTAGCGCCTCAAATCCGTCCATTTCTGGCATATCCACATCGCTTATGACAACGTCAGGTCGCTCACTTCTCGCTGCTTGAATTGCACGGCGTCCGTTTGATACGGCGGCAATAATCTCAATGTTAGGATATTTATTGAGATTTTGGTCTAAAATTGCGCGAATAACAGCAGAATCATCTGCAATGATGATTTTCATTTCTCTCTCCTTTCGTTTATCAGTCCTGACGCAAAGAATTTCCTCAAAAGATTGTCAGGTGATATAAGAAGCTGTTTTCTAAACGGCTTTCCAATTTTCCCGTCTGATGAAAAACCTATTGCACAAACTCCACATTCCGCTTGTCTTGAGCGAATGCTTTCGGGAATAAGATGAAGAGACGCAATATCAATGATTTTGCTTGAAATCGAAGAGTTCACAGAAAGCGCAAGATTCCCGCTTGCAGGAAAAGCCGTGTCAGTGAAATCTGCGATTTTTCGGCAAACATCTTTTGCAAAATCGCGCTTGTTCATAATCAGAACAACATTATAGTTTTCGAGTGCACTGCATAAAAATTGTTTCTCAAGAAGATTGCCAATATGAAGATGAGGAAGCGTTTCTCGGTTGAAAATTACGTTCTTTACGCTTTTGTCAAAATCCAGATAAACGCCTGAAACAACATATTTGCTCTGAATGAGAAAATCGATAGTATCATAAGCAATGCAAGTAAAATGATTATGCGCTTCCAAGGTCTTTCCTTATCAATAATTCAAAAGCATTCGGGTTCAAAGCAGGAATTTCTTCGCCGCCATAACTAAGTGTTCCGAGAAAGAAACCTTCCTCGTTGCTTCCTGGGATAAGATTCAAATCACCCTCTTCCATTTCTGTGAAAAAGAGAATGTCGGAAATGTGAATTGAAAGTTGGTCGTCATCTCTCTTTATAATAAGGAACAACGGTTCTTCAGGCGGTGTCGTATCCGCTTCCCCAATAAGAGCGCGAGGATTTATGACAGTGAACGGGTCACCACGTCTGTTTAGAACACCTTCGATGTATGATGGCATAAACGGAAGTTTATAAACCGAAACATCGCGGATAATCTCTAGAACATCAGCAGAGCGAATAGCATATTTTTTCTTTGCCATCGAAAAAATAAGCCATGTCGTCATCTTTTTTTCTTCAACAATATCCTCTTCGCTTTCTTTTTCTGTTCCAAGTTGCTCAACTATATCTTCGTTCATGTTCTCTCCTTCTCATCAGTGTTAGACTTATCTTTTTGTTCATTCAAGTCAGAAGCAATATCTTTTAAGCTGCTACTCGCCTTGGAAATATTTTCTGTTGCTGCTGAAAAGTTCTCGACACCTGCCGCAATCTGCTTTAATGTGATGAGAATCTGCTCACTTGCCATTGCTTGCTGTTGGATAATTGTAGTAATCTCGCCTGCACTTCCTGCTGTAATTTCTGATGCGTTCTTTATGCTTTCAAAGCGGTTTTCAAGGCTCTTTGCATTCTCGTAGCCATTCTTGATTTTTTCAGTTCCGCTTTCGGAAGCAAGAATGAGACTGTCGCTTGACTGCTGAATCTCGTTTATGCTCTCCTTAATCTCTTTTGTTCCGTCGATAATGCCGTCAGCAAGACGGCGGATTTCAGTCGCAACAATGTGGAAGTTCTTTCCCGCCTCGCCTGCGCTTGACGCCTCAAGCTCAGCATTGAAAGCGATGATTTTCGCTTGGTCTGCAACAGAGTTGATGAGCGTGACGATATCCCAGATGTTCTCGATTTTCTCGCCAAGAGATTTAATTCCGTCAATTGTCGTCTGGTTCGCGGTTGCAATTTCTTTGAGCTGTGCTACATTTGTTTCAAGATATTTCACGCCGTCAACAACATCAGAGTTCGTCTTGCCTGCAACGCCTGCAACGTCTTTGATTTTCTGCGCGATGTTTTCCGAAAGACTGTTGTTGTCCTCCATTGTCGCAACAATTTCCTTGACAGCAGCACTCTGGTCTTGAGCTGTCGCTGCATTCTCTTTAGCCGCAACAGCCAGATTCTGTGTCTCACTCAGAAGTTTTTCGGAAACTTTATTCTCTTTTACCTTTGTATTGTTCATGTGAGCGCCGATGTATGCGACATTCGCAAGAATCAAAATACAAGTTATGCTCTCGATAATCGAGAACCACATTTTCGAAGTTCCTGTAAAATCAGAAATTGGACCTTCAATAACAGCAAACCACTGCGTAACACCAATTTTTCGCACAGCATAGAAATTGCTTCCTTGAATGAAAGCCTTATCGATACCGTCAAAATAGTTAAGGTAATCGTATTTTTTCTTGTCTATTTTTGTGTCGCTAAAGTAGTTGTTCTTCAGCAACTTGTTGCTGTCCTTGTTCGTAAGATACAAGCCCTGACGGTCAACAATGTTCACAACCGAATGTTTGGAAAGTTCAAGAGAAGAAATCACATCAGAAAGATTGTTCAAGAGCAAATCCGTTCCAATGACGCCCACTTCATTGCCGTCCTCGTCGAAAACAAGGCGCGAAAAAGTAACGCAGACCGTACCCGTAGCCGCAGACGTCTTGTAAGGCTCGCTGATATAAACGCCTCCGCCTTCCTCAACCGCATTCAAGAACCAATCGCGATTTGTGTGGTCGAAGTCATCAGGAAGTTCCTCGTCCGTGCTCAAAATAAGAGAGCCACCGTCAGCGATTTTGTTCATCGTTCCAAAATAGAATATTTCGCACTGCGGATACTGCATTGCTGTTGCTTGCAAAAGATTTAGCACATCATCGTATTCTTGGCTCTTTGAAAGCGCAAATCCAAGCGTATTGACTGCAAAAACAGGTGGCTCAAACTGCAAGCGCACTTCATATTCAATTTGTTTGGTCAGTTCTTCTGCTACCTTGACAGTGTTGCGTTTGATAATGACGTTCACCAAATAAGTGAATGACGTACAAGTGTAAATCGCTATAATTGCAAGTGGCAGAACAATCTGAAGAATCTGCTTAAAACTAAGCGATAGAAATTTCTTCTTCATTAGTTTCTCCTATACTCTCCTTATATACCAAAAAAGCCGTTTTTCAATTCAAAAACACAAATACTCGGGCTCTTATTTGTTCAAATCTTCAGCAATCTTTTTGAGGTTCTGCGACGCGTTTGATATATTCTCTGTTGCTGCTCCAAAGTTTTCGACACCTGCTGAAATCTGCTTCAATGTGATGAGCATTTGCTCGCTTGCCATTGCTTGTTGCTGAATAATCGCTGTGATGTCATTCGCGCTTTCTGCTGTAATCTCGGAAGCATTCTTGATGTCAGTAAAGCGGTTCTCAAGATTCTTTGCGTTTTCAACACCGCTGTTGATTTTCTCAGTTCCGCTTTCGCTCATAAGAATAAGGCTGTCGCTTGACTGCTGAATCTCGTTGATGCTTGCCTTAATCTCCTTCGTGCCGTCGATGATACCGTCAGCAAGACGACGGATTTCAGTCGCAACAATGTGGAAGTTCTTTCCAGCCTCGCCTGCGCTTGACGCCTCAAGCTCGGCATTGAAAGCGATGATTTTCGCCTGGTCTGCAACAGAGTTGATGAGCGTGACGATATCCCAGATGTTCTCGATTTTGTCGCCAAGAGATTTGATTCCGTCAATCGTCGTCTGGTTCGCGGCCGCAATCTCGTGGAGCTGCTTTACGTTTTCCTGAAGGTATTCAACACCGTCAAAAACGTTTGAGTTCGTGTTGTTTGCGACACTTGCGACGTCCTTGATTTTCTGCGCGATGTTCTCCGAAAGACTGTTGTTGTCCTCCATCGTCGCAACGATTTCCTTGACAGCGGCGCTCTGGTCTTGAGCAGTTGCCGCATTCTCCTTTGAGGCGACAACAAGGTTCTGCGTTTCAGTGAAAAGCGTCTCAGAAACCTTCTTCTCGCGGTTTCTCATCTTGTTCATGGCGCTCATAATGACAAGCGCTGAAAGAAGAACAAGAATCGCAGTCGTTGGGATTGAAATCAAAATGACCGTGTTGGAAATATGCTTTACGGAAGCCAGATTTTTCGCAACAAAGAGCATACCGTCAATTTCGCCGTCCTCTGAGCGAAGAGGCTGATAGCAGCAGACGTAGCTGTCTTTTCCAACCTTGCTCTTTCCGATGAAATTGCCGCCGTTATAAAGAACTGTGTCAAGGATTTTCTGATTTTCGAGCGTTGAGCCTTTTTCAATGTCGAAAAGACTCGTCTCCATTCGGACGTTGCCCTTGAAAACCGTACAGTCCGCATCGAAGCCGTCTTTGATAAAGTTCGTGTAAAAGTCGTCCGTAAGGTCATACGCAAAAATCAGCACGCCGATAATCTCTCCGTCCTCGTCCTTGATTGGCATACCGATAGCCATGACAAAATCAAGATTTCCGAGAGGCTCGAACGTGAGAATCGGATTGTCGATGGTAGCATTCTGGAAACTTCTTGATGAAGACAAATCATCGCCTGAATCCGTATTGTAGCCGCCGCCCTCAATAACAACACCTGAAGAGTCAGTTATCGCCATTATGTCAAAATCGCTTTGCTCCGCCATTCTTGAGATAATCTCCTCAACAGTGACCGAACTGCTTGTTCCGTTGACAGCGGCAACGAGGTCAGGACGAGTTGAGACTGCGGAAGTGAGCGTTCTCAAGTTGTTCGCCCAATCCTCGATAATGCGGAACGCACCGTTGGCGATATGCGAAATGGAGTTCGTCGTGTCGCGCATATAGTTCCTGTTGAACGTGAATATCGAAAGAGCTACGGCACTGACCATGCAGAACACCATCGAAGAAACAATGAGCGCTGTAATGCGGTTGAGCGTCGAAGAGTTCTTTTTGTCTCCTTGTGCTGCATTGTTGCTTTCTGAAAGTTCGAATTTCTTAAGTAGGTCATTCAAAATGTTCAAATTCATACGTATATACCTCAAAGTGTTGTATTTGTTTTTTTTGCTCTATTTGTAAAAAAGTCTGCCGTCCGAGCGCTCAAAATTATCGCTTTTTCATATCAACTCTTCTTTAGATTTTAAGACAATGAAAGCCAAAAAACTTATAAAAGCGCACAAAAAAAGCGAGATTTGTGCCTTAAAAAAGTATAACATTGCCTTTTTACCCCCGTCAAATCTTTTGTTTTTCAAAAGCCTGCCAAAAAGCTGCATTGTTTTTGGTTGGGCAGTCCACCTGCATGCGGTTGAGGTGTCCAACTGCATACGGAAGCGATATTCAACTGCATACGGGTGGACTGTCTTTCCGTATGCGGGTGTGATGTCGATACGCATGCGTATAAGAGTGCCATACGCATAAGTATTTGTTTTGTACTCAAGTCACGCTTTCTTTTTTCGATTTATTTTGCTACACTCAGAAACATCTTCTGAAGGCGGTCTTTTTATATGGATATAGACAAGATGGTTGATGATATTATCGCTTCTTACGATGAGCTTGGAGGAGCGAATCTTTGGGGACGCAACATTTTTCCGAACAGAGAGAATGTTGTTGCCGTTCTTCACGACTTGCAAAGCCTGATTTTCCCGGGTTACAGGACGGCGGAACTTTTGGACAAGCAGACGCTCCGCTATGTTACGGGAGAGCGCATTCACCGCGTTGTGCACACGCTCACGCACGAGATTCAAAAATCGTTCTTGTACGTCAAATGCGACGATACAAACCCGATAAAGTTCCACGACGTGCAGCTCTCTCATTGTTTTTCGCTTGCGGAAAAGACGGCGCAGTCGCTCATCAGCGATATTCCGGAGCTTCGTCGTATGCTCAAGCTCGACACGGACGCGGCTTTTGCGGGCGACCCTGCGGCGAAGAGTACAGCGGAGGTGATTGTGTCGTATCCAGGTCTTGAGGCGATTATGGTCTACCGTATCGCGCACAATCTTCACGTCAAGGGCGTTCCTGTTATCCCGCGCATTATGAGCGAGCACGCGCACGGAAAGACGGGCATCGACATTCACCCGGGCGCTACTATCGGCGAGTCGTTCTTCATTGACCACGGCACTGGCGTTGTTATCGGCGAGACTTGCGTTATCGGGCGCAATGTGAAGATATATCAGGGTGTGACGCTCGGCGCTTTGAGCGTCAAAAAGGAATTGCAGGACAAAAAGCGCCACCCGACTATCGAGGACAACGTTACGATTTATGCTGACGCGACAATTCTCGGCGGAAAGACAGTTATCGGGGAAGGCAGTGTCATCGGCGGAAACACATGGGTCACGCACTCGATTGCACCGAACACGCTTTTCACTCAGAAGGATTAAAAGGGCAAAATAAAAGAACCAACTAGTAACACTAATTGGTTCTTCTACTGTCCAGCAACATTGGACATCGGAGAGAGTTTATCAGCTTATTACTCACAAGCCGATAGTGATAATATCTCAAATATATAGATTTGTCAAGAAATATTGGAGATTTTAGGAATTTTTTGATGGCAAAAAAGGATACTACTGTCTATACTTGCTCAGAATGCGGTTATTCTCAACCGCGATGGCTTGGAAGATGCCCTCAGTGCTCAAGTTGGAACACGTTTGTTGAAAGTACGGCGGCTTCTTCTGGAAAGACGCTTGCAACACTGAATGCGCCAACTCAAAAGATGAAGCCCGTTCCTCTTTCTGAGGTAAATGCGCTTGAGGGAAGCCGTATTGCGACGGGAAGCGAGGAGTTTGACCGCGTTCTCGGTGGTGGCGCGATGAAGCGGAGCGTGATTTTAATCGGCGGTGAGCCTGGCATCGGAAAGTCAACGCTTTTGATTCAAACTTGTGCTGCTGTGTCAAAGAAGAGCAGCAACAAAGCGCTTTCGGCTTCAAAAATGCGTCTTACTGGCGAAACGTCGGGCAAGGTTCTTTATGTTTCGGGCGAAGAGAGCGCTTCGCAGATAAAAAACAGAGCCGACCGATTGTCGCTTGATACTTCGAATATTCAGATTCTTTGCACGACGCGCCTTGAGGACATATCTGACGCGCTTGATGAGCTTGTGCCGTCGCTTGTGATTATCGATTCCATTCAGACGGTTTCGAGCATTGAGGCGGGAAATATTCCCGGAACGATAAGCCAACTCAAGTATTGCGCTGCAGAGCTCATTGGCTGGGCGAAAGAGCGGGACACGGTTATGATAATGACCGCGCATATCACGAAGGACGGCAATATCGCAGGTCCAAAAACGCTTGAGCATATGGTCGACACTGTTTTGTCGTTTGAGCGCACTGCCGACGACGTGCGGTTTTTGCGTGCCGAGAAGAACCGTTTTGGCTCTATTGATGAGCTGGGGATTTTCTCGATGGGCGACAAGGGATTGAGCGAAATCTCAGACCCAAGCGCGCTTTTTTTGACGCGGCGTGATGGTGCATTTCCCGCAGGCGTGGCTGTTACGGCAGTCTTTGAGGGAAGCAGGGCGTTCCTTGTTGAAATACAGGCGCTCACTGTTCCCGCAAAATCATCGATGACGCGCGTTTACAGCGACAAAATCGACAGCGCCCGTGTTTCGCGCGTTGCGGCTGTTCTCGAAAAGCGTGCGGGGCTAAAGTTCAGCGACCAAGATATTTACATAAACGTTGCAGGAGGTGTGCGCCTTTCAGAAAGCGCGATTGATTCGGCTTTGGCGGCATCTCTTTATTCTGCGCGCACTGACATTGCGCTAAAAGAAGGCACTGTGATTATGGGTGAGCTCAGTCTTGCAGGCGAAGTGCGTCCTGTTGTGCGACTGAAGCAGAGAATAAAAGCCGCGCAGTCGATGGGCTTTGAGCGTGTGGTTGCGCCTGACAAGGAAGACGGTGTATCTATCGTTGCACAGAGCATAAAAGATATGATTAGATTGCTTTTTGCCTAAGTTTTTGCACAAAAAAATTGACAGACTGAAAAGGGCGCCTTACAATTCTAGTCAATGATACATTATCGGAGAGCAGATATGCCTCTTGATTCAGAAGCTCCTTTTGCAAAGCATTGCGCGTTTGCAAGGAGCTTTTTTATTGCATTTTTTTGATGTGCGAAAAAAAAACGGGGAGCGTCCCCGTTTTTGTGCTGGTGAAAACTATTCACGGCAAAGGTAGCGATAACGCTTGTCAACAAGATTCAATCTCTGGCAGCCGCCTGATGTCACAAGAACCAAGTCCTCGATTCTGACTCCGAACTTTCCTGGAATGTAAATGCCCGGTTCAATCGAGAAAATCATTCCTTCTTTCGTGACATTCTCATTTGCGCTGCTCACATCTCCTGCTTCATGCTCGCTTTGCCCGATGAAATGACCGAGGCGGTGCGTGAAATATTCGCCATAGCCTGCATCCTTGATGATATCGCGAGCCGCTGCGTCAATATCAGCGAACTTCACGCCAGGACCGATAATGCTTTCGGCTTTCTCGTTTGCCTGACGGACGATATCGTGAATCTTGACCAATTCCTCGTCTGCGTTTTTGAAGAAGGCGGTTCTTGTCATATCAGCGCAATATCCGTCTTTCTTGCAGCCCATATCGATTAAAACGCAGTCTCCGTTCTGGATAACCGTGCCGTCGCTTTCGTGGTGCGGGTCAGCAGCGTTCTTTCCAAAACTTACGATAGTGTCAAAACTCTCGCCCTCAGCGCCTTCCTCGATGAAACTCTTTCGGATAAAATCAGCGACCTCTTTTTCAGTGACGCCCTCGTGAATGAAGTCAAAGGCTTTCTGAATACAAATGTCGTTAATGCGAGAAGCCTCTTTCATCAATAACTGCTCTTTTTGGTCTTTGCATGCCCTAACATCGTCAACACAGGCAGAGCCAACGGAGAATCGAGCGCCTTTTGAACTTAGCATGAGCGGAATCAGGAATCTCGCCGGGAAAATCTTGTCGACGCCGATGACGCCAGAATGGGCGATATGTTCGGAAAGAATCTTTGCCGCGTTGTCTGTATCGCTGTACCACACGATTTGTAAATCGGTCTCTCCGATGTTGAAAAGCCTGTTTGCGAACAAAGTTGCTTTTCCCTCGCGAGCGATGAAAAGCGCGTAAAGACGCTCGTACGGATTGTTCCAAATCCCAGTAAGATACAAAATGCTCTGTGGGTCTGAAACGATAAGACCTGAAAGATTTCTTTTTGCGATTTCTGCGCGGACTTTTGAAATCCGCTCTTCAAACAAATTGTCCATATACTTTTTCTCCGCTGATTCACAGCTTCTTTCCGTCAAGAACAGCGCTCGTCAAAACGCCGTTTTCATATACAAGTTTCAAAGAAAAGAAAGGCGCATTTTGTGCAAGGAGGCGAAGAAAAATCTTGTCTCCTTCCCAAAGCTCCAATTTTTCGATGTCCTCTTTTTTAACCCACTCAAGAACGCCCTCGTCGCACTCTCTGACCTCGCCTGAAAATCCGTCTGCCGTATACACACACATATACTCATTGAAATCGCCGTCCGAAACGAACGTGACAATCCCGCGAAAGCGCCAAGACGTGAGAGAAAGCCCTGTTTCTTCTTTCACCTCGCGCAAAAGGCAGTCTTCGGGGCTTTCGTTTTTCTCAAAATGCCCTCCCACGCCAATCCACTTGTCGTGGTTTATGTCGTTTTTCTTTGAGACGCGGTGAAGCATAAGATAAGCGTCGTCTTTTTCAATGTAGCACAGTGTTGTAAGCGCGGATTTTGCCATTTTTTAAGCCTTTGCGAGTTCTTTTTCAAACTGGCGTTTGTCTTTTTCTTTTGCCGCTTTGTACAAAATCGCAGTGTTCCCGATAATACGAACTACAGTAATGTCAGTCTGCTCCTCAAGACTCTTCATGAGATCTTCTTTTTCGTCCTTGAACTCATTGAACTTCACTTTGATAAGCTCGTTTGTTTTCATCACGTTCAGAATGTGATTTACGATTTCAGGCGAAAGTCCGCCCTGACCAACTTGGACTGCGGCAGAAAGGCTCTGCGCGTGTTTTTCCAGCACTTTTCGCTGGCGACTTGTCAACTCTATCATAATCTAAAATATACCGTGAATTGCGTGTCTTTTCAACACAAAAAAAGCAGTGCGAAAAACAAAAAAGCACCCGAAAACCGAGTGCTTTTAGTGGGACGTCCTGGATTTGAACCGGGGACCAAAGGATTATGAGTCCTCTGCTCTAACCGCTGAGCTAACATCCCGTAATGCCCTTATAATAACAGAATATCCGCTCTTTGGTCAAGCGCGCGCGATTTTTTCGTGTTTTTCTACGAAGCGCCTTTTTAAAATCGAGCCTCGTTTAAACTACGAAGCTCTCCCCGCATGCCAAAAATCAATCGTAGCGACTACGAAGCATTTCCTGCATGCCGAACACCAATCGTAGTGGCTACGAAGCATTTCCAGCACCCAAAACGCCAATCGTAGCGGCTACGAAGCATTTCCAGCACCCAAAACGTCAATCGTAGTGACTACGAGAGGCAAAATGCGAGAAGGGAGGCGAAAAAAATGGAGAAAAATAGGTTTTCAGCGGGTTGAGGCTTTAAAAATGCGTATAAAAAAGGCTAGACACTTCAAATCCAGTCTTTTTTGTTTCAAATCTTGATTTCTTTCCAATTATTTCAAAAGCAAATCAACGCAATCAGCCTTTCCTTTTATTTTGTAAAAAACAACTTTATTGTAAAACCAGATGTCGTTTTCTTTTTGGGCTTCAACATAAACGCGAGATTTGCCGTTTTTTCCTTTCAGAGAATAAGAAATCGAGGCAAAGCCTGTGCCGTTTGCGCTCGTGCTCATTGAACCACTAACAAAGATTGGCAACTTGTAGTTTTCTCCAAGATATTCTTGAACTTCAGCGTTTTCTTCGATGAGTTTAATTGAGTGCAAATACGGCTCTGAATTTTTGAAAGTTGAAAAAACAGAAAAACAAAAAACAAGCGCAACAACCAAAGAAACTGCGATAAGCGCAACATATCTTACAGAGATTTTCTTTTTCTCAGTCACTTCTTTTTGATTTTGAGCAATTTCGCCATTTTTGCCAAAAGTTTTGCGATACAAAAAAATGATCGCATAAATAAAGCCAAGCGGTGCAGTTGTTCCAGAAAATTCCATCATCTCGTCTTTGCTTTTTAACAAAGAAATAATCAAGTCGTTAAAAATGTAACCAACTTCGGCAAACACGCTCAAAACAATAAAAAGATAGCAAAAAAATTTGAAAAACTGTTTTGGACAAAAGGGATTTATTTTTTGAAATCCCAGCACAAGAAAAAGTATTCCCCAAGCCAAAAAGAAAAATGCAATGCTCAATCCCAAGCCAAAAAGTGCTTCAAAAAGCTCAAATCCTTTAAAAATGCAGATTGCAAAATGCGCAATGCTCACAAAAACGCTAAATCCCAAAATGATTTTTGCTTTTTGCTCAAAAAAATCAATTATTTTTTCCATTTTCCTCTCTCCAAAATTTTTTCGTTGATACAGAAATCTACAATAAGATACTCAAAATAGATTATCTATTCAATAGAACGATAGCACAAGCACAAAAAAGCCGCTCCAAAACGAGAGCGGCTCTTTTTATTGCGATTTTATTTTATTTTGAGAGCAAGTTGTTCAAGGCTGTAACAAACTTGTTCGGGTCTTTTATCTCTGCGCCAGAAACGAGCAATGCTTCGTCGAGCAAAACTTCGCTTGTGTCGGCGATAACCTGCTCATTGTCGGTGTCGCGAATGTCTTGCACGAGAATATGGTCGGCGTTAACCTCCAAAATCGGCTTGACTTCGCTCATTCCGACCTGTCCCATCGCCTTCATCATGCGCTCCATCTGAACTGATGGGTCGTTTTCGTCGATAACAACGCAAGACGGGCTGTCTGAAAGGCGTTTTGACAAAACAACGTCTTTAACTCTGCCGTCAAGAGCTTTCTTAATCTTGGCAACAGCGTCTTTGAACTCTTCTTCCTTCTTCTTTGCCTCGTCTTTGTCCACTCCGAGCTCTTCATCGCTTCCCGCGCGGTTCACAGCTTTAAGCTCGAAGTCTTTGTACTTGCCATAGCCAGAAATTACGATGTCGTCGATGTCATCAGCCATCAAAAGAACCTCGAAGCCCTTCTTTTTGTAGGCTTCAAGAAGCGGAGAAGCGCGCAAATTCTTTTCGTCTGTGCCTGTGATGTAGTAAATCGCCTTCTGTCCGCTCTGCATACGCTGCACATAGTCTGCAAAGCTCGTCCAGTTCTCATCTCCCGTGCCCTCGGCTGCGGTTGACTTAAAGCGAACGATTTCTGCAATCTCGTCGCGGTTAGCATAGTCGCCATAAAGACCTTCTTTCATCGGTCTGTTGTAATTCTTGACGAAAGTATTCCACTTTTCGATAGCTTTCTTCTCGTCGTCGCTTCTCTTGTCCGCTTCCACCTTGCGAGCTTTGTCAGCTTCCTCGCCCATCTTCTTGAACTCGCCCAAGAGCTTCTTGACGCTCTGAGATTTGATTGAAGAGAGGATTCTGTTCTGCTGCAAAATCTCGCGGGAAACGTTGAGAGGCAAATCCTCGCTGTCGATTACGCCGCGAACGAAGCGCAAATAGGCAGGAAGAAGCTCGCGGTCGTCGTCGGTGATGAAAACGCGCTTGACATAGAGCTTGACTCCGCTCTTATAATCCGCGTTGTACATATCAAAAGGCGCGGTCTGCGGAACATAGAACAAAGTCGTGTATTCCTGCGTTCCTTCTGCGTGGGTGTGAACGTAGTGCAACGGGTCTTGTCCGTCGTGCGACACGGTTTTGTAGAAATTGTTGTAATCTTCAGCCTTGAGCTCTGATTTTGAGCGTTTCCAAAGCGCGCTCGCAGAGTTGACCTGATCGATTTTGCTCTCGGTTGACTTGACATTGCCCTTGTCGTCGTACTGATTCTGCTCGTAGTGCAAGAAAATCGGGAATGCGATGTGGTCTGAGTATCTTTTGATGAGTTCCTCGACCTTCCAGCGTGAAGCATAGTCTTTGCTGTCGTCGTTGAGGCTCATAACGATAGCAGTTCCGCATTTTTCTGCTTTGTCAAAGCCGTATTTCTTTGCCTCTTCGCTGTCTGAAGCAATTTCTTCTATAGAATAGCTGTTTGTGCCGTCGCTTGACCATTTCCAAACCTTGCCGTCGCCTGCCGCTTTTCGTGTGAAGACATCAATCTTCTTTGCAGCCATAAATGCTGAGTAGAAACCGACGCCGAACTGTCCGATGAGGTTAGAATCGCCTGCGCTCTTGTCGTTTGAAATCTTTTCGATAAAGGCTTTTGTGCCAGAACGAGCGATTGTACCGAGGTTTGCAGTCAAATCCTCGTTTGTCATACCGATACCGCAATCTTGAACCACAAGAACGGCGTTTTTCTCATCGAAAGAAATGTCGATGCGCGGGTCAAAGTTAAGGCTCTTGTAATTATCATCGCTGACAGTGAGATATTTGAGCTTGTCGAGAGCGTCTGACGCGTTAGAAACGATTTCGCGAAGGAAAATGTCTTTGTTTGAGTACATTGAATGGATAATCAACTTCAAAAGCTGATTTACTTCTGTCTGAAACTGGTATTCTGCCATTTTTGTCTATCTCCGTTAAAAAAATTCTGACTTGGACAAAAAGCGTTTGCTTTTCTATATTTTTAAAAATACGAAAACAAAACTCGTTCGGCAAATTTTTTTTTCGTTTTTGGCTTTTCCCTCGTGCAGTTTGCTCTGGTCTATAGAAATTTCTAGCTCCACCGCGCGCGGTTTGTTCTGGTCTAAAGAAATTTCTGCCTCAACCGCAAGAGGTTTTTGCCGTCCAAAAGGAATTTTGGCTTTCACCGCTTGCGGTTTGCTCTCTTCTATAGAAATTTTGAGTTCAACCGCGTGCGGTTTTCCTTGTCCAAGAGGAATTTTTAGCTCAACTGCTTGCGGTTTTTCAAAAAATGGCAAAAGGTGAGTCAATCTTCTGTTATGACAAGCTCGTCCTTGCTCACGTCGGTGTGATTTTTCACGATGAACGCGTTCAGCACAGGCTTTTCTTTGTCCTGAAGCGACAAAATCAAGTAGCGCGCGTTTGAGTCGAAAAAGAGCCTCTTGTCTTCTTCTGACGGTCGGCTCGGCGTTTGGGGGTGCGAATGCCAGTTCCCAAGCGCGCTCCAGCCGTGCGCTCTCATATCCTTGATGGCAGTGAGCTGGTCGCGCGGGCTTATTGAAAAATGCTCGCTTGAATGGTCGGTGTTTTCGACAAGATAGACCGCCTCGATTTTTCTTTGCCCGCCTTCGATTGTGCCCGCGATAAGCCCGCAAGCCTCTTCAGGCAAGCAAGAAAGAGCGTGCGACACAATTTTTTCGTAATCAGATTTTTTGAGCGAAATCATTTTTCTCACCTTTTTGTTTTTTTAGTGCCTGCTTGCTTTTAGCTCACAAGTCGGCTGCTCGTAATCAATCGGCTCTGTGATTGAAGGATTTTCACCGCAAACAGGGCATTTTCCGTTCACACTTGGCAATTTTATGCTGTGAAACTCGTTTTTGAGCGCATCGTAAGTCAAGAGCCGCCCGACGAGGTTCTCGCCGACTCCGACGATATATTTTATCGCTTCCATCGCCTGCAAACTGCCAATCACGCCGCCCATTGCGCCGACAACGCCAGCCTGCTTGCATGTCGGGACAGCGTCTTTTGGCGGCGGGTCTTTGAACACGCAGCGATAGCAGGGACCTTGATTCGGGATATAGGTCATCAATTGCCCTTTGAAGCGAATAATGCCTGCATGGCTGAACGGCTTTTTTTCAAGAACGCAAGCGTCGTTGATGAGAAACTTTGCGGGAAAATTGTCTGTGCCGTCAATGATAAAATCGTAATCGCGGATAAGCTCCCGGATATTTGAGGCGTCCACAAAAATCTGGTAAGTGTTGACCTTTACGCCAGGATTCATCGCGCTCATCGTCTCGGCAGCGGATTGCACCTTTGGCTTTCCGACGTCCGAAGTCGCGTGAATAATCTGCCGCTGCAAGTTCGACAAGTCCACCACGTCAGCGTCCGCGATGCCGATTGTGCCGACTCCCGCCGCTGCCAAATACATCGCCGCCGGAGCGCCAAGACCGCCGGCGCCGATAATCAGAACCTTTGCGTCAAGGAGTTTTTTCTGCCCTTTCACGCCGATTTCTTTCAAAATGATGTGGCGAGAATATCGCTCAATTTGCTCATCAGTTAATCCCATTTTCATTCTCCTTGGGGGCTTTCTCTATCTCTCTCCGCCGCCCATAAAATACAGAAATTCCACCACATCGCCGTCTTTTAGCACAGTCGCCTCTTCGTCGGCTTTTGAGACAAACTCCTCGTTAATCGAAACCGTAACATATTGCGGCGTTTCAACTTTCTCGCTCTCAATGAGCTCTGGCAAAGTAAGTCCGTCTGCAAATTCTTTTTTGTTCCCAGAAACCGTAATCGTCATTTTTCTTCTCCCCACATTTATGATTGCTTTTGAACGAACAGCGTGTAAGTGCCGTCGTTGTTGTCGTCCAGTTTCAAGACTTGATGACCGTCGTCTTTGAACGAGCGAGGCACATTTTGAACAGGCTCGCCGTCATTCATGCGAACTGCCAGAATCTGCCCGACTTCCAACTCCTCAAGCGCAACTTTTGCCTTTACGAACGTGAGCGGACAAACTTTATCGGTGATGTCAACTGTGCTGTCAGCGCTAATTTCTGCCATATTTTTCTCCTGTCAATTTCATTTATTCGCCTTTGTAGGCTTTTTCAATCACTTTCCTGAAATCTGTGTCACCCAAGCGCTTCAGACACGCGCGGAAACGCTCGCTCGGCTTTGCGTTTTCGGCAAAAAAATTGATTGTAGCGTCCGCCACGCGGAAAAGAGTGTCTTTGTCTTTGATGATTGGAAGCAGGTTCTCGCCTTTGAAAATCTCGTTGCCGAAAAGCCCTCCAAATGACACGATGTAGCCACTTTCGCCTGTCCAAGCATCAAACGGACACGCTTTTACACATCGTCCGCACAGCACACATTTTTCGCGGTCAAGCGCAATCCCGGCTTCCTTGTCTAATGCAATTGCACCAAAACGGCATGCCTTCACGCAGACGCCGCACCTTTTGCATTTGTCGTTATCAATCGTAACGTCCATTCCGCCTTTTACGCCAAAATCATTTTCTTCGGCTTTCAAACAATTTGCGCGGCAACCAGTGACTCCGAATTTGAATTTGTGTGGCAGCGTTCGTCCAAAATATCGCTTGTCCAACTCAATCGCGATAGGAAGTGTATCGATACAGCCATTTGGGCAAATTGCAGAGCCTTGACATGCGGTAACAGTGCGGACACGTGGACCGCAAACACCTGGTTTGACGCCTCCTTTTGCGAGAGCAGCTTTCACCGATTCAATATCCTTTATATTGATAAACGGGATTTCAATTCCTTGTCGGCTTGTCATATGAACATACCCGTGTCCATATTTTTCAGCCACTTCAGAAATCACCTTTATGTTTTCAGAAGTCATATTTCCGCCAACTGTTTGCACTCGCAGCGAAAAAAAGCCTTTTTGTTTCTGATGCATAAACCCTCCTGCTTTGAGAGCCGCATAGTCAACAACTTCTGCCATAACCCGCCTCCTTTGTGTCCTTTGTAAAATAAAACCTATCTGTAAAGTAAACAATTAAGGCAAAATCTATAATATATTCCCCAATTATGCAATAGGAATTACAAAAGTTTTTAGTAATTTTTAATTTTTGCAAGATTTATAAAAATTATTGAGAAAAATAGAAAAAATATCTTGACCTTTTTTGTTTTGCTCGTTAACGTATGCGACATGTTAAATCTAAAACCTATTAAACAGATAGGAAAATAATAGGAGGTTTCTTATGAAGAAGAATGTGTTATTAAACTTTTCTTTTGTATCGGTTATTGCAATTTCGCTTTTGGGAATATTTTCTTGTAATAAGAGTAATTCTGATGCAAATGACAAGAAAACTGAGGTTTCTGAAAAAGTTTCAATTACGAATGTTTCTTACGATCCGACACGTGAACTTTATGCAAATTACAACAAGCTTTTTGCTGCCCATTGGAAAGAAAAGACAGGTCAAGATGTGGAAATTACGCAGAGTCACGGAGGAAGTGGTAAACAGGCGCTTGAGGTTGCGAATGGACTGGAAGCGGATGTGGTGACGCTTGCTTTGGAATACGATGTGAATGCTGTTAAGAACGCAGGACTGATTGAAGATGGTTGGGTTAGTGAATTCCCGCTCGATTCATCGCCATACACTTCAACAATTGTGTTTTTGGTGCGAAAGGGAAATCCAAAAAATATTCTGGATTGGGATGACTTGATTCGACCAGATGTTGGTGTTATCACTCCAAATCCAAAGACTTCAGGTGGTGCGTGCTGGAACTATCTTGCGGCATGGGCTTATGGTGAACGAAAATTTGGCAATGATGAAGCTCAGGTAAAGGAATTTATCAGGCAGATTTATGCAAATGTCTTGGTTTTGGATTCTGGTGCGCGTGGAGCAACTAACAGCTTTGTTCAGAATAAGCAAGGCGATGTGCTTTTGGCATGGGAAAATGAGGCCTTCCTTTCGATTGCAGATTATCCAGATGATTATGAAATCGTAACGCCGAGTTTGAGCATTTTGGCACAGCCATCGGTTGCTGTAGTTGATGAAGTTGTTGACCGTCGCAAAACTCGTGAAGTTGCTACTGAATACTTGAATTATTTGTATTCTGAAGAAGCGCAGCGTGTTGCAGGCAAAAATTTCTATCGCCCATCAAACAAGGCTGTTCTTGCAGAATTCAAAGATACGTTCAATTTGGATATAAATCTTGTGACAATCGCAGATTTTGGTGGTTGGGACGCTGCGCATGAAAAGCATTTTTCAAACGGTGGCCTATTCGACCAGATTTACGATAAAAAATAACTTCAAAATCAAAAAAGGGAGTTTTGTATGAGTAGAAAAACACAGCGTGTGATTCCAGGTTTTGGGATTTCCATGGGGGTGACAATCAGCATTCTGAGTATTGTGGTTCTGATTCCGCTAGCATCTCTTGTGGTCTACTCTGCAAAGCTTGAACCCAAACAGTTTTTTACGGTAATCACCAGAGACCGCGTTTTGTCGAGTTTTTGGGTAAGTATCAGCACTTCGGCGGTGGCAGCGATGGTGAATGCTGTGATGGGAACTGTGATTGCATGGGTGCTTGTGCGATATTCTTTTCCGGGAAAGCGCATTATGGACGGCATTATCGAGCTTCCATTTGCGCTTCCAACCGCAGTAGCAGGAATTTCATTGACCTCGCTACTGGCTGACACAGGCTGGGTAGGCGGTCTTTTTTCAAAGATAGGGATAAAGATTGCATACACAAAAATTGGTATCACGATTGCATTGATTTTTATTGGGATTCCGTTCGTTGTGCGTGCAGTTCAGCCTGTTTTGGAAACATTAGACGCAACGTTGGAGGAAGCTGCAAGCGTGCTTGGAGCGAATCGGCGTGTTATTTTCTTTCATGTGATTTTGCCTGAATTGTTGCCCGCACTTTTTACTGGAGCCGCTTTGGCTTTCGGGCGATGTTTGGGCGAATACGGTAGCGTTGTGTTTATTGCAGGCAACAAGCCGTTTTCTACGGAAATTGCGCCTCTCATAATTATGGCGGAGTTGCAAGAATATGATTATCCTGCTGCAACGAGCATTGCACTTGTTATGCTTGCATTTTCGTTTTTGACGCTGTTTTTGGTGAATCTTGTTCAATCACGAAATGCAAAGATTTTGGGAGGAGCAAAATGAGTCACAAAAAATCCAGCCCTGAAAAGCAAATTAGGCGGGACAGCGGTGTTTTCAAATGGATTTTGATTGCCTTGAGTGCGCTGTTTTTGTTCCTTTTATTGATTCTGCCTCTTTTAACAGTTGTTGTGAATTCGGTTGCAAAAGGTTTTTCGTTTTACAAAAATGCAATCGCTGACACTTATGCGCTCAAAGCCTTAAAACTCACGTTGACCGCAACGATTTGGGCGATTTTAATCAACACGGTTTTCGGACTTTTTGCAGCATGGGCGCTTACAAAATTCAGATTTCACGGAAAAAAAGTCTTGATGACTCTTATTGATGTGCCAGTAACAGTCTCTCCGATTATTGCAGGTTTGATTTTCATTCTGATTTTTGGTCGCCAAAGCGCAATTTTCCCTATTCTGAAAGCGCATCACATTCAGATTGTTTTTGCAGTTCCAGGAATAATTCTTGCAACAGTGTTTGTCACATTTCCGTTTGTCAGTCGAGAGCTGATTCCTGTTCTTGAAAGTTCAGGCACGGACGAAGAGGAAGCTGCTGCGCTGATAGGCGCAAATTGGTTTACGATTTTTACACGCGTCACGTTTCCGCACATAAAATGGGCGTTTTTGTACGGCATTGTTCTTTGCACGGCGCGCGCAATGGGTGAATTTGGTGCTGTTTCAGTGCTTTCGGGACATTTGCGTGGAAAAACGAATACGCTCCCCCTTCATATCGAAATATTGTTCAACGAATTCCAATATGTTAGTGCATTTGCTGTTTCATCAATTTTGGTGTTTTTGGCAATCGTCGTTCTGATTCTTCGAAGCATTTTGGAAAAACTTGGCAAAAAGGCTCTTGAAGCAAATCGCTGAAAAATAAGGATGTGTTACAAAGTGTGAAATACATTTTGGGAAAAGAGCTTTTCAAAAAAATGCCTTTCCCGTTTTGGGCAAAGCCAAAATTTGAAAAAGTAGCGTTTTTCCGTTTTGGGCAGAGCCAAATTTTAAAAAAGTAGCGTTTTTCCGTTTTGGGCAGAGCCAAAATTTGAAAAAGCAACGTTTTTCCGTTTTGGGCAAAGCCAAAATTTGAAAAAGCAATGTTTTTCCGTTTTGGGCAGAGTCAAATTTTAAAAAAGCGGCTTTTCCCATTTTGGGCAAAGCAATTTTTAGTTTTTAGACTTTCCGAAAACACCACGGAAAATCAAAAGGAGAAGAAAATGTATGTGGAATTGAAAAACATAAACAAATCATTCGGAACTTTCAAAGCTTCGAATAACGTGAATTTTGGTGTGGAAAAAGGGAAACTTGTGGCGCTTTTAGGACCTAGCGGAAGCGGAAAAACCACAATTCTCAGAATGATTGCTGGTCTTGAGACTCCAGATTCTGGTGATGTGATAATCGATGGAAAGCGTGTGAACGACATTCCTGCTTCAAAACGAGGAATCGGCTTCGTATTCCAAAATTACGCGCTTTTCCGATACATGACTGTTGAGGAAAATGTGGCGTTCGGGCTTCGTGTTCAGAAATTTGACAAGAATTACATCAAAAATCGTGTTGCCGAAATGATTGAGCTTGTCGGGCTGAAAGGTATGGAAAAGCGTTATCCTAGCCAGCTTTCGGGCGGACAGCGGCAGCGTGTCGCTTTTGCGCGTGCGATTGCTCCGAATCCGCATCTTCTTTTGCTTGACGAGCCATTTGCTGCAATTGACGCAAAAGTCCGTCACGAACTACGGACTTGGCTTCGTGATATGATTGGCAATCTTGGAATCACCAGCATTTTCGTAACGCATGACCAAGACGAAGCGGTTGAAGTCAGCGATGAAATCATCGTGACAAATCTTGGTCATGTGGAGCAGGTTGGAACTCCGCTCGAAATATATCGAAAGCCTGAAACCGCATTTACTGCGACTTTCTTTGGTCAGGCAGGATTTCTGAAAGATTATCGTGCATTTAAGCAATTCGAGGATATTCCCGACGCTGACAGTGCGTTTACACGCCCCGAGTTTATAAAAATATCCAAGAAAAGCGAAGTCGAAATGTTTGCTAGTTCCGCTTACGATGGGCTTGTTCGCGATGTTTGTTTTCGGGGCACTCACATTGAGCTTCGGATTTTGATTCACGATTCCGAGATTGTTGCGACAAGGCGACTTGATGAATCTCCTGTTGAAATCGGTGAGACTGTCAACGTTTTTTTGTATCGGATTTTTGTGACTCGTGGAAACGAAGTTCGTCAACTTTTGAACAAATCGCTTGGCGAAAATTATGTATTTATCTAACGAAGCGAAAAAAATCAAATACGGGAAAGCTAAATGAAGACAGAAAAGATACGGACAGATGTTCTGATAATTGGCGGGGGAACTGCTGGCTGTTATGCTGCAATCACACTCGGCGGGCACAAAGATATTTCGGTGCTTATTACGGAGAAAGCGAATATCAAGCGCTCTGGCTGTCTTGCTGCGGGGGTTAATGCCCTAAACGCATATATCACTGATGGACACACGGCGAAAGATTATGCTGATTATGCTTCAAACGATGCAGATGGCATTGTCCGCACAGATTTGCTTTTGTCATTTTCGGAACGAGTGAACGCGGTTACTGAAGACCTAGAGAAACGAGGGCTTGTGATTTTAAAGGACGAAAACGGCAAATATGTGAGCCGAGGTTGGCGCAACATCAAAATAAATGGTGAGAACATAAAGCCGATTCTTGCTTCTGCTGTCAGCGAGCAGAAAAATGTTCAAGTCTTAAATCACGTCAATATCACTGATTTGAAAACAACAGTCAGTTCTGATGGAAAGCCTCTGGTTTCTGGTGCTTTTGGATTCAATGTAAACGACGGAACTTTCTATGACATTAGTGCCAAATCAGTCCTGATTGCCACTGGTGGAGCGTCTGGTTTGTATCGACCAAATAATCCAGGTTTTTCGCGCCACAAAATGTGGTATCCGCCTTTTAACACAGGAGCGGGCTTTGCTATGGGATTGCTTTCTGGAGCGGAGATGACGACACTTGAGATGCGATTCATCGCACTTCGCTGCAAAGACACTATTGCTCCAACAGGAACGATTGCGCAAGGTGTGGGCGCAAAGCAAGTGAATGCGCTGGGCAAAGTCTATGAAACTCGCTACGGATTGAAAACTAGCGAGCGTGTTTGGGGAACAGTGGAGGAAAATCGTGCAGGGCGTGGTCCGTGCTATCTTTCCACAAAAGGCATCTCATCTGAAGCCGAACAGGACTTGTTCAAGGCGTATCTGAATATGGCTCCGAGTCAGACGCTAAAATGGATTGAGTCTGGAAGCAACCCTGCAAGTATGAACGTTGAGATTGAAGGCACAGAGCCGTACATTGTTGGTGGGCACACGGCGAGCGGCTTTTGGGTTGATACAGCGCGCGAAACAACGATACGCGGGCTTTTTGCCGCTGGTGATGTCTCTGGCGGCGCTCCTCAGAAATATGTGACAGGCGCGCTTGCCGAAGGTCAAATTGCGGCACAAAGCATTGTGAAATTCTTGTCGAAAGCCAAGTCAATTGAAATTGCAAAAAACACCGAAGAAGCAAAAGCGAAATTTAGCGAATACGAGTCGTATTTTGAAAATGCAAAATCTCAAAAATCCACGTTTTCGGCAGAGCAAATCGAAGAGGCAATGCAAAAAATTATGGACGAATATGCAGGAGGTATTTCTTCTCATTATCGCTACAACGAAAGCCGTCTTGCTGTCGCTGAGCGAGAAATCCGCTCTCTTCAATCGATTGTCCCAAAACTTTGCGCGACTGATGCTGATGATTTGCTGCGCATCTATGAGCTTCGTGAGCGCCTTGTGGTGTGCAGGGCTGTGATTGCACATTTGCTTGCACGCAAGGAAACTCGATGGCACAGTTTTGGCGAGAATGCGGATTATCCTGAAAAAAGTGACGAAGGTTTGTGCTACATAAATTCAGTTTTGAAAAACGGCGAAATCCAAATTATCAAAAGACCGCTTGTAAAAGGAGAGTTTTATGAGCATAAAGATTGACAAGAACAAATGCGTCGGCTGTTCGCGCTGCGTTGAAGTTTGCCCTGGGAATCTGATTAAAATCGATGGCGAAAAAAAAGCATTCATCAAGTATGAGCGAGATTGTTGGGGGTGTACCAGCTGCGTAAAAGAATGCCCTCGTGGTGCTGTTAGTTTTTTTCTGGGCGCGGATATCGGTGGGCGTGGTGCGATGTTGGCGGTTGAGACAAAAGGCGCTGTGCGATTTTGGCGAGTCACAAAAATCGATGGCAGTGTTCAGGAAATCATCGTGAATTCGAGTGACGCAAATAAATATTGAGGAGAACAAATTGAGCGAACTATCTCATCTTGACGAATTGGAAGCCGAAGCAATTTACATAATTCGCGAAGTTGCCGCTGAATGCGAAAAGCCTGTTATGCTGTATTCAATCGGCAAGGACAGCTCGGTAATGTTGCATTTGGCATTGAAGGCATTTTATCCCGAAAAACCGCCGTTTCCGTTTTTGCACATCGATACGACTTGGAAATTCCGCGAAATGATTGCGTTCCGAGACCATGTGGCAAAAAAATACGCTCTTGATATGCTCGTCTACACGAACGAGGAAGGCGTGAAGGCCGGTATCAATCCGTTTGACCACGGAAGCGCATACACCGACATTATGAAAACGCAGGCGCTAAAGCAGGCTCTCACAAAATACGGCTTTACGGCGGCATTTGGAGGCGGCAGGCGTGATGAGGAAAAATCGCGTGCAAAAGAGCGCATATTCAGTTTCAGAAATGCGGCTCAAGCGTGGGATCCGAAAAATCAGCGCCCTGAAATGTGGAAACTTTACAACACGCAAGTTCACAAAGGCGAAAGTATGCGCGTGTTCCCGCTTTCAAACTGGACAGAAAAAGACATCTGGCAGTATATCCGTCGCGAGAAAATCGAAATCGTCTCGCTTTATTTTGCCGCCGAGCGCCCTGTAATCGAGCGCGACGGCTCAATAATCCTTGTGGACGACGACAGATTGAAGTTGCGTGATGGTGAAAAAATCCTGCACAAATCAGTGCGATTCAGGACTCTCGGCTGCTATCCGCTCACGGGCGGCGTTTACAGCACGGCAGACACTCTTGACGCCATCATCGACGAAACGCTTAGTGCCGTTACGAGCGAGCGCACAAGCCGTGTTATCGACAAAGACGGAGGCGCTGCAAGCATGGAAAAACGAAAGCGGGAGGGATATTTTTAATGGAAGACGCAGCAAATTCAGTGAACGGGCTTTTGAAATTCATCACTTGCGGAAGCGTGGACGACGGAAAATCCACGCTCATCGGGCATATTTTGTATGACGCAAAATTGCTGTACGCTGACCAAGAAAAAGCGCTTGAGCTTGACAGCAAAGTCGGAAGCCGAGGAGGCGCAATCGACTACTCGCTGTTGCTCGACGGGCTTATGGCGGAGAGGGAGCAGGGAATCACGATTGATGTCGCTTATCGATATTTCTCGACCGAAAAGCGCAGTTTCATCGTTGCAGACACCCCAGGCCATGAGGAATACACGCGCAACATGGCAGTCGGCGCTTCATTCGCAGACCTTGCGATAATCCTTGTGGACGCAAAGCAAGGCGTTTTGATTCAGACAAGGCGGCACGCGCGCATTTGCTCGCTCATGGGAATCAAGCATTTCATTTTTGCAGTGAACAAAATGGATTTGGCAAATTACAGCGAAAGCCGCTTCAACAAAGTTTCTTCGCAGATTGAAGAGATTTCAAAAGAGCTCTCTCTTTCTGACGTCGTGATTATCCCCGTCAGCGCAACCGAGGGCGACAACGTTACAAAGCAAAGCGATAAAATGAAGTGGTACACGGGCAAGACGATTCTTTCTCATCTTGAGACAGTCGATGTTCGCCAAAGCGAAAATCAAAACGGCTTTTATATGCCCGTTCAGCGCGTTTGCCGTCCAAACCACGCTTTCCGCGGTTTTATGGGGCAAATTGAAGCGGGCGAAATCAGTGTCGGTGATGAGATAAGCGCTCTTCCAAGCGGCGAGAGTGCTCACGTCAAGTCAATCGTTCGTGGCTTTGACACAGTGAAAAAGGCTTTTCACGGGCAGGCAGTGAACATCGTTCTTGACCGCGAAGTCGACGTGAGCCGCGGGTGCGTGCTTTGCCGAAAAACGAAACTTCTTGCGAGCGACAGCGTCAGCGCCATGCTTCTTTGGATGGACGACGCAACACTTGAGAGCGGCAAGAACTTTTTCGTGAAACTCGGCACAAAGCAAATCCCCGGTCTTGTCACGAAAATCCGCTATGCCGTCGACGTGAACACTGGAGCGCACTTGCAAAAGACAGTCGTCAAAAAGAACGAGATTGCCTTGGTCGACATTTCGTTTACAGAGCCGATTGTTGTCGACGAGTTTTGCAACAACAGGACTCTTGGCGAGCTGATTTTGATTGACCGCATCTCAAATATGACATCTGCGTGCGCTGTTGTCCAAAACGTCGTCAAAGCGAGAGCAGACAGCGCTGATTTTTCAGAAGTAACGCGAAAAAGACGCTCCGCGCTAAAACTCCAGACGCCGCTCGTGGCAGAATTTGCGCTCGGCGAAAACGGTGCGGGTGAAGAATTGGTTGCCGCAGTCGAAAAGCGCCTTTGCAACGCTGGACGCCACACTTATCGCTACATTCCGTCCGCAAGCGAAGATTACATTTCGACAGCAGAGAAGCTCTTTGACGCGGGCTTGGTTGTGCTTTTGGCGCTCGACCCCCGCCTTTCAAAGCCGAACGATGAGCGAAAGAAAAAGCCTTGGTGGATTTTTGCCGACACAAGCGCTCTTCTCAAAGGCTCAGAATCGGACGCTGCGGACGAAATTGCTAAATGGTTGATTGAAAAAAGTGCGTTTTCCAATAGCGAAAGCGATTACTCAATTTAATAAAAACTCTAACTCCTAACTAAAAGCGGGGAAGTTTTCTCCGCTTTTTTTTATCTCCCCGTGCGGTTTGCTCTGGTCAATAGAAATTTCTAGCTCCACCGCATGCGGTTTGTTCTGGTCTAAAGAAATTTCTGCCTCAACCGCATGCGGTTTTTCTCGTCCAA
This sequence comes from uncultured Spirochaetaceae bacterium, assembly GCA_902778325.1. Classification (GTDB taxonomy): domain Bacteria; phylum Spirochaetota; class Spirochaetia; order Treponematales; family Treponemataceae; genus Treponema_D. The sequence goes on along the minus strand of CACYWZ010000002.1, from coordinate 305 downwards.
GAGGAATTTTTGCTTCCACCGCTTGCGGTTTGCTCTCTTCTATAGAAATTTTGACCTCCACCGCGTGCGGTTTTCCTTGTCCAAGAGGAATTTTTAGCTTTTCCGCTTGCGGTGGAGCTTATTTTTTGTCTTTGACGCGCAAAATCGATTCGTATTTTTTTTGCTTTGAGTAAATCGAGAAGTTTCCGTTTAGGGCGTAGGCGACTACGCAGGCGACGGCGAAAAGCGGGAAGTGCTCGAAGCCGAACGCCTCGCAGCCCACGACAATCGGCGCAATCAGTGTGTTTGTGGCGCTCGCGAAGACA
>CACYWZ010000001.1 GCA_902778325.1 uncultured Spirochaetaceae bacterium | reverse complement strand
AAAAACACAGGCGCTTATGAAAAAACATAATCAGATTCTTCGACTCCAAACGGCTCACGCCGTTTTCCGCTCAGAATGACACGTGGTCAGACGTTTTTCCTTTTTTTCTCTCTCCAAAAATTTTATAAAGGGCATTCCGAGTTGCCGGCGAGGTTTGTAAGAGTTTATAAAGGGCATTCCGAGTTGCCGACGGGGTTTGTAAGAGTTTACAAAGCACATTCCGAGTTCCCGGCGGGGTTTATAAGAGTTTATAAAGCACATTCCGACTTCCCGATGAGGTTTGTAAGAAAAAATGAGGGGAGCGGAAAAATCATTTTTGGCTTTCGGTTTTGTAAATCTCGCCTTTTGTGTGGAAGCCTGAGCCTACGATAACTTCGTCGATGTTCTCTTTTGTGACGAGCGCGGGTTCTAGCCACACGGCTGGAATGTCGGCGTAGCCGTTGTTTATTGTGCTTTTTTGCGTTTTGACTTCTGCGATGTCCTCGACTTTTCCGCCTTTTGCGAGGAAGACTGCGAACTCAGCGGCTTTGGCTGAAAGGGCGGTGATTGGCTTGTAGACGGTGAAGTCCTGCTTTCCTCTGACGATGTTCTGGCAGGCTGCGATGTCGGCGTCTTGTCCGCAAAGCGGGATTCGGCGGTCTGGGCAATAGTCTTCGATTGCCTGAATGACGCTTCCCGCCACGGCGTCGTTTCCGCAGATTATGGCGTTTGGAACGATGCGCCCCGTTATGATGTCGGCGGCTTCTTGATAGGAAAGGTCGTAGTTCCAGCCTTCTGTGTAATATGTTTTTGCGATTCTGATTCCTGTGTTTTTGATGCCTTTTTGTATGCCGCGATGAAGGAGAACCATGTTGTAATCGTCTTCTGGACCCAAGATGCAAAACCAAGATGGGCCTGTGCTTTTTGTGAGCATTGTGCGGGCCATGATTTCACCGACGTGCTCTGTGTTTACGGAAATATACATGTTGATGTCGGCGTTGGTGATGAGTCGGTCGTATGCGATGACGGGGACTCCTTTGGCGCGGAACTTTTGGATTTGTTCGGTGAGCGTGTCGCATTTTTTTGCAAGGATTACAACGCTGTCAACTTTCTGCTCCAGAAGATACTGGAGTTGCTTGTTTTGGGATTCGATGCTGTTTCCCGCGTTTTGAACGATAACGTCTGCGTCGAGATCTTTTATTCTGTCCATGAAGATATCAAGGTCTCTTTGCCACCTCTCAAGGGCAAGTGTGTCGATTGAAAAGCCGATGAGAGGGCGTTTTTTTTCTGCGCTGTCTTTTATGACGAGGGAAGCGTCTTTTTTTTCGCCGCAAGATGAAAGCGGCAAAATTAAGGCAAAAAGGGCAATCAAAAAATCATTTTTTCCTAGCATCTCTGAACTCCGTCGGCGTCATTCCGAATTGATTTCTGAATAGGCGGCTAAAATAATTTTGGTCATTGTATCCTACTGCGGCGCTCACTTCTTTTATGCTTGAGCGGGGATTTTGAAGTAGGTCTCTTGCTTTTTCAAGGCGCGTGTTTGTGACAAAAGCGATGTAAGTCTCGTTTTTTTCTTCCTTGAACAATTTGCTAAGATAAAATGGGCTGACGTTTACGGCTTGGGCTGTTTCGTCGAGCGAGATGTTTTCGCTCAAATGCTCTTTGACAAATTCAACTGCGCGACAGATTATCGGGTTGTCGGCTTTCTCGCTGACTTCGCGTACAGCACTCGCGCAATCGACTAGGAGGTTTATCACGAAAAGTCTGAGCGTCTCGCGGTCGTTTTCTTTGCTGAAAACGCTGAACGCATTGTCAAACATTGTGTTGTGATATTGCGCCGAGATTTCGGAAGCGATGTTTCTCGCGTTCACCAAAAGGGCAAAGAGCGAATTTTTTATTTTGTCCGTGTCGCCTGCGTGTTTTTTTTCGAGCGCTCTTGTGTACGAATCCAAAAGCGGCGGAAGTGCGGTGGGGTCTCCGCTTTTTATTCGCCCGAAAATCTTTTCTGCGGCTTTCCCTGCGCTCTCGCTTTCGTCTTTTTCGATTGTGCTTGCAAAAACGACTCCGCTTTGGGCGCTCGTCAATGCTTCTAGCGCTTTTCCGTAAGCGATTGCAGTCTCGGCGCTTGATTTTTCAAAGGCGCTCACTCCGGCTCTGATTGTTGCAGAAACGTTCAGCGATAAAAGCGCGAAAATCTCACGGATATGCGCTCTCATTTCTTCTTCATAGCCGCTTTTTCCGCTTCTGTCGGGAAAATAGAAAAAAAGAGCGAGGCGATTTGCCATAAACGAGCCAATTATGCAGTGACTTTTGGCACTCAAGATTTCGCGAATCTTTGTGTAGATGGCAAACTTGTTTTTGTCGTCAAGGTGCGGGATTTCAAGGCAGCAAAAGCAGTAAATGCAGTTTTCTATCCCGAAATATGAAAAATACTCCGAGATGTCCTTGCCGCTTGAGAATGCAGCGGAATAAATAAAGTCGCTTTCGACCATCGGAGAGACGATTTCGAGTTTTTTGTGCAATTCCACTTCGTCGGAAAGCCTTCCGCGCTTTCTGCTGATTTCGGCGAATGCGCTTTTGACCGTTTCGATTACGGTGTTTCGGTTCACGGGCTTCGTGAGGTATTTGAACGCTCCGATATTTACGGCTTCTTGCGCGTATTGGAATTGGTCGAGCGCGCTCAAAATCACAACGATTGTGTCAGGCTTTGACTGCTTTATGTAGCTCACGGTTTGAAGCCCGTTAAGCCCTGGCATATTTATGTCCATAAAAATGATGTCGATTTGGTTTTTCGCAGCGATTTCAAGGGCTTGAGAGCCTGAAAGCGCCGAAAAAATCTTGACGTCATCACCAAAATTCTTGCTAATTATAAAAGTGAGCGAGTCAATCATTATCTGCTCGTCGTCAGTCAGCAATATCGTATACATTTGGAATCCTCAGTAAAAAAGTTGTGCCGCCGTCCGCGTTATCAAGAATGTCAAAAACATCGTGACGGTGAAAATAAAGGCGAAGGCGCGAAATCACGTTCACAAGCCCAGTTCCGTTTCCGTCAGATGCTTTTGGGATTGCGGAAGTGTCTGGCGAATCGCTCAAAATCTTCTCGCGAAGTTCTTTCGAAAATCCCTCGCCGTTGTCCGAAACCGTGATTTTCGTAAGATATAATTCTGGCTCAACACGAAGGCTCACACGGCTTTTGTCCCCAGAAAACCCGTGTCTGATGCAATTTTCAACGAGCGGCTGGAGCGTCATTCTCGGAAGATGCTGCGGATGTTTTTCGCCTGCGACTTGCTTTAAAAACTCAAATCTCTCGCCGAAACGAACATTCATAATGTAGACAAAGTTATCGATAAGCGATAGTTCCTCGTCAATCGTTGCACTTTGACCTTTGCCGCCGATATTGTAGCGAAAGAAATCAGCAACTTGCTCCATAAAAAAGCACGTCTTGTCCGCGCCCTCAATCATCGCAAGCTGAGCGCCCGTGTTCATCGTATTGAAAAGAAAATGCGGGTTTATCTGATTTTGCAAAGCGCGAAGTTGTGCGTCAGCGTAAAGAGAGCGCATCTCAAGTTCCTTTTCGCGAAGTTCGTTTTCTTTCGCCGCATTTTCCCAGATTGTGTCGATATACTCGCGGATACTGATAATCATACGGTCAAAGGCTCGGCAAATCGTTCCGATTTCAGTTTTTGCGCTGTTGTTGAAAAGCGGCACTTCAAAATCACGGTTTGCGAGCCTTAAAGCGACCGCCGAAATATCGGAAAGCGGCTTCGTTATGCGCGTTACGGAAACATAAAGCACATTTATCGTACAGAGGAAAAACAAAAGAAGAAGCATAATGCCCGTTTGCGAAAAGATTATGAGTTTCTCCTTGTTCTCAGCATAAAGCGCCGCGTTCTTTTGCATCAGCAAATTGCTAAGCTCCTCAGTTTTTGCTTGCAAAACCGCATAGCATTTGAGGCTTTCCTTGTACTTTTTTTGCGCACGGGAGGAGTCGTTCGCTCTCTGGGACGAAACGGCGTCGCGGCTCAAATCGTAAAGACTCAAAATCAGGCGCTTCACAACATATTCGTTTTGCAAAACCTTATCCACAGAAGGATTTTCCGGAAGCCAGCCGATTTTTTCGGCGCTCGCGCTCTGGTAGTGGTAATACGAGTCGATGCTTTCAAAAGTTTTGTATTCGATATAAGTTTCGAGCGCCTTTTCCATATTCGACAATAATGCGCATAATTCCGAAAGTTCGGCGTTCGTCTGATAAGAAGCGCCCATTCTGCTGATAATCCGCTTGTCGAGCGCGAAAATCGCAAGCTGACCTGCCATCATAACGATGATAGCACAAATGACGCTTGCCATAATGCGAAAGCGGATACTCTTTTGCCTGAAAAGTGACAGCGCTTTCATTTCGCGCTCCTTTTGACCTGAACGTCTGACATAATGTAGTTGTTCGCATAACCGCTTTTTATGTATTCAAAAAGCTCTTGCATCGCCGTCCGACCGATTTTTTCAGAATCAATCGACAAAAGCTCGCTCACAGTTCCCTTGTTGAGATATGTTTCCAAAATCTCGCCGCTTCCAAAACCGATGATGCCGACAGAGCCGTCTTTGTGCAGTTCCGTGGCGATTTGCGAAACGCGGATAGTGTCCTGAGAAGAAGGGCAGAGGATAATGTCTGGCTCGTCCTTCAAAAAAAGATGGCGCAGCGCCTCGCTTTTTGTCTGAAAGTCGTCGCTAGGAGAAAAGTCGAGAACAAAAGAATTGATGTTCTCAAAGCGCGAAAGCGTGTTCTGAAGACTGCTCATCAGCGTGCTGTAGTTCGCCTTGAAGTCGGGCGAAAGACTCACAATCGCAATTGTTCCGCTCGTCTTGCCGCTCAAAAAAAGATGCGATGTTCCCTCAAGCGCAATCTTTCGTCCAAGCTCGCTCTGGTTAGTTCCGATGTGCGCCACATTTTTTATGTCTGAGCGATAATTCGAGAGCGTTATAATCGGAATATCCATATCGACAAGTCCTTCAGGAAGAAAAATGCGCTCCTCCCTCTCAGGAATGCAAGCGATAATCCCGTCCGGCTCAACAAGAGAGGCGTATTCCAAAAGCGATTCGATGTTTTCGCCCTCCGCATAACTTTGCGGCACGATTAGCTCTGTGACACAGTTGTAATAAGCGCTCACCGACTCAGCGCCCTTGAAAACGTCAGACAAAAACGCGCAATCCTGCGCCTCCCCGATGACAAGAACGTGATTTTCTCTCAGCAACTCTTCATTTTCTTCCGCGCTCTTTTCGATGAACGGAACAGATGAGAATATATAGAAGAAAAAGCGCAAAAGCATAAAAACAAAGATGAGAGCAGAAAGAAGTTGTACGACTTTTGTTTTTGAAGTGTTCATTTTGGATATGTAAATTATAAAATGCAGTTGTCGTTTTTTCAAGAAATTTTTTCTCTGCCATTTTTCTCTTTCTCTTTTTGGACTGCTCCCACGCTCTCACTTTTTGTTGGGGAAGCCTTTGGAGCGCTCCCACGCTTTCCCCAAGAGATTTTCTTTGCTTTGGAGCACTCCCATGACGCGCTTTTTTGTTAGGGAACGCTTTTCCATTCTCCAAACAGAATCTTTTTCGTTAGGGAACGTTTGGGAGCACTCCCACGATCTCCTTTTTGAAATTTTGCTCTTTGGAGCACTCCCACGAGCCCAAAATGAAAATTTTGGCTTTTGGAGCAATATTATTGCCCTGACAAACGGTTGTTCAATTCCCAAAAATGTGCGTTCGTGATATTATTTCTTGTCGGATAGAGGGGTTTTAGCAATTTAGATAATCAATGGGTACGTAATGGATTTTTTAAAAGCGCATCAGCTCAATATTATGCTGGTTATGAACGGAGCCTGCGGGATTTTGACCCTGCTGGTTTTTTTTGCGCGCACTCTTTCAAAACGTCGTCGTTTTGCTCTTTTTATGATGGAGTTTTCTTCTGTTCTTCTTCTTATTGCCGACCGTTTCGGCTATCTTTATCTTGGAAATCCGAGCAGGGCAGGATATTACATTGAACGAATAGCGAACTATGTCCTTTATGTTTTGCCTATCGTAATCTTTTCTTCGTTCAATCTTTATCTTAGCGATTTGTACACGCACGAGGGCGGACTGAAAAAAGTTCCGAAAAGGCTTGTCCTTGCAGAAATTTTTGCTTTCCTTGATATTGTTTCGATAACGATTTCTCAGCGCTACGATTTTTACTATTATCTTGATGCGGTTAATGATTATCACCGTTCAAAATATTATATTTGCTCCTTCATTGCGCCTGCGGCAATTCTTGTGCTGCAATTCTCAATGATTATCCAATATTATTTTTGTGTGAGCCGCCGTGTCCGCGTTTCGATGTTGGTTTTCACGACTCTGCCGTTTGTGGCGACGTTGGTGCAACTTTTTTTCTATGGCGTTTCGCTGATAAATATTGCTTTTGTTATTGATACGACTCTTTTTTACATTTTCGTTCTCATGGATATGAATGACACGGTGAAACGTGCGATGGAGCGGGAAATTGAGGTGCTCAAAGAAGAGCAGCAGAATATGCACAAGATGTTCGTTCAGACTGCGGAGGCTTTGGCGAGCGCGATTGATGCAAAGGACACTTACACTCACGGACACTCTGCGCGCGTTGCTGAATATTCAAAGCAGATTGCGCGTCAGGCGGGGAAGGACGAAAAAGAGTGCCGCGAGATTTATTTTGCGGCTCTTTTGCACGATGTCGGAAAAATCGGTATTCCCGATTACATAATAAACAAAGCGGGAAAACTTAACGACGAGGAATTTTCTGAAATAAGAAAGCACCCTGAAATTGGGCGCCAAATTTTGCAAAATATCATTCAATCACCCTACATTTCAATCGGCGCTCACTATCACCACGAGCGATACGACGGAAGCGGATATCCTGACGGGCTGAGGGGGAGCGAGATTCCTGAAATTGCGCGCATTATCGCTGTTGCCGACGCTTACGATGCGATGGCGTCAAAGCGAAGTTATCGCGACCCGCTTGCGCAGAATATTGTCCGCGAGGAAATCGAGAAAGGCTTGGGGACGCAATTTGACCCGACTTTTGCAACGATTATGCTAAAACTCATTGATACTGATAAAGATTATTTGATGAGGGAGCGATAGGATTTTAATCGTCATAGCCATCGTAATATACGATTCTGTATGAGCCTCGTCGAACAAAGCCTGCTCTCTCGTAAGAATGGATTGCACTTGTGTTTAGCTCCTTCACGAAAAGGGCGCTGCTTTTTCCTTCCGCTTCGGCTGTGCGGGCGATGTGGCTCACGAGGCGGGAGGCGATTCCAAGCCTTCGGTAAAGCGGTTTTGTGTAAACGCCGCCGAGCTGAACCCACTTTTCGCCCTTTGCGTTTGTTCCTGCTTTTGCAACGATTTCGTCTCCGATGATGTCAGCGAAGATGTCTTGTATTTTTAATTGTCCTACAAGACGAAGCCGACATTCGCTTTCGTCCTCAACCATTCCTTGAAGAAGCACTTCTGCTTTGTCGTATTGCATTTGAAGAGGAAGCAACCTCGTTGCGTCTGCGGTTGTGCATTTTATTATCGTTCCTGTATCGCGGAGGGCTACGGTGGCTTCATCGTCTTCGATTGAGCCTGCGCTCACAGAAAGCCCGTAATTTTGAACCCTCTCTTCCCGAACGGCGTATTCGTCTTCAGCGCTCTTTTTTTCTTCTGCGCGTCGGGCAATCATGTCGCGCTCGCTGTCATATTCCATTCTGTAATACGCATGCGCCTCAAGAACTTCTTGAACTGCGGCAAGGCGGATTGCATTTTCCAAAAATTTTGTTCCTGCTTCTTCTCCGCTCAAGCAAAATATATGGTTTTCTGCAAAAAAAGGTGCAAAGATTTCGGTTGCTTCTCCGATTCTTTCTTTTGAAGCAGCTGAAAGTTGCCCTGCAAACGGCAAGCAATGAAGCACTGTTCCAGATTTTGAGATTGAAATGACTCCTGCAACAAAAGGCTCTTTGTCAGTTTGTGCAAGGTAATAAGTTTTGCCCGCATTTCTCAAAACTCGCTCTGTCAATGCAACACAGCGTCCTTCGTGCGCCAAAAGAAAATCGAGAACATATTTTCTGTTTTTTGCAGACATTTCAAAAAGAGTCATTTTCTCTCCTACGCTTGTTCAAGATTGTATGCAATTTGTTATTCATTGAATACAATCATTCTTGCCGTTTGCTCAAAACTTATGGATTATCTGACACCGATTTTTCTTAAATAATCTCTTATGCGGACAATTGTGCCTCTCTCTAAGTCGTGCGGTGTGTACAAAAGACATTCATGGCTTTCAGATACCCAGTTCACGAGCATACCGTTTTTTGGGTTCACAAGCTGGAACTCGCTGTCTTTAGCTTTTTTGCACAAGAAAGAAGAGCCTACAAACTCCAATTTGTCGCCCTCTTTTGCGTTTTTCTTTTGCGCTTCATACGCCACATCATAGCCACGCCCGATTTCGTCTTTAGCCTGTTCCTCTGCGCCCACTTTGCAAGAGATGTGATTAAGCGGGTGGAAGCGATAGAGTTTCCAACCATCTTTTTTATGCGCACACGGCACGCACCAGTCAGGATTCTTGAGCCACTGCTCACGTCGAGCGTCTTGAGCCTTTTCCACTTCAGAAGTGAATGACTCATTAAGAGAAGCAAAAGATTTCTTTCCGCGCTCGAAAATATCGTCAGCTTCACTTTCAGAAAGCTCTTCGCCGACAGTGCCAGAAAGCAAATACGGACACTCCGCAGCAGCCATAACCGCTTTGTCAGCGTCTGCCCTGCCATAGAAAAAGCCCGTCGTAAACTCACGGTGGCTCGTAAGATAAAGCTCGTCGATATATGGCTTTGCTTCTTCGGCTGTGATTTTGCCGTCCATCACATCAAGAGCCTTTCGGTATGCGCGGCTTACGAGAGCGACATAATAAATGCTCTTCATTCTGCCTTCGATTTTGAGCGAGTCAACGCCAGCTTTCTTCATATCTTCGAGGTGGTCAATCATACAAAGGTCTTTGCTAGACAAAATCGCCGTGAAGTTGTCGCCCTCGAAAACAGGGAAATACTCATTCGGTCGGCTCTCTTCTTCCAAGACCAAACCGCCAGACTGCGCAAGTTGCTTTACATCACCTTTAAGCGCATAGTTCCAGCGGCAAGTGTGAGTGCAAAGTCCGCTCTGTCCGCTTCTGCCGTTCATATACGCGCTCAACAGGCAACGACCGCTATAAGCTACGCACATCGCGCCATGAACAAAGCACTCTATTTCAAGATTGTCTACTTTCTCTTTGATTTCGCTGACTTCTTTTAGCGACACTTCACGACCCAAGACGACGCGCTTAAAGCCCATATCGCGATAAGCCTTTGCTGCAAGATAGTTCATACAACTCGCTTGAGTGCTAAGGTGCAATTCTGCGTTCGGGAACTCCTTTTGCAAAATCGGCACTAAGCCCATATCCTGCACAATGAAAGCGTCAATCGGAAAAAGTTTGTAATCGTTAATGCGCTCCAAAAAAGAAGCCACTTCGTTATTGTGAAAGCTAATATTAAGCGCACAGTGCAAGCGGCGACCAGGGAACTCGTCTTTTATAGCCTTGATTTTCTTGTAATCATCTTCAATGAAGTTATCCGCCTTTGCTCTGAGCGAAAAACCACGAAGCCCGATATAAGCCGCGTCCGCTCCGTATTTGTAGGCATAGTATAATTTTTCAATATTTCCTGCAGGGGATAAAAGTTCCATATAGATACCTCATTTGATTCGTATTTTTGAGCGTCAGCTTCTGGCTGTGAAGTGCTTGCCGATTTTCTCGATGGCAAGGTGTGATTCTGGCAGATACTCGTCCGCCATCTGAAACATAAAAGGCATTCCGTCCCACACGTCCAAAGTGCACTTGACGCCAACTCCAGAAAGTTTCGTTGAAAAAGCCTTTGCTTGAGAGAGCAATATTTCCTTTGAGCCCATTTGAATGTATACAGAAGGAAATCGCGAAAGCTCTTCATCGCTTGCCCTCAGAATAGAAATCTCCGCCTTGTCCAAATCCGCCTCATCTGCGTAAACGTCGGCACTGCGGCGAAGACAATCAGAGCCTATGACCTCATCTGTGATTTTGCGCCCGCTCATAAAAGGACTTGTCGATGACAAATCAAGCCAAGGAGAGAAAAGCAAAAGCTCCTTTATATCAGTCTTTGCGCTCTCCCCCATTCGCAAGAGCAAAGCGCAAGCAATAGACGCACCAGAGCCGTCGCCTGCGATGATGATTTCAGGCTTTCTGTTGTTTTCGTCTTCCTCAAGAGAAAGAGCCGTTTTTTCTTCGGCGATTAAGTTTTCAGCAACGCTTTTTATGTCCTCAATCGAAGAGGGAAAAAGATGTGTCGGCGCAAGGCGGAACTCAGGCACAACAACACGGCAGCTGGACACATTTGCCAAGCTCGCACAAAAATTGCGCCAAGAATCGCGAGAGCCGCCCACAAATGAGCCTCCGTGAATATAGAGCATAATGCGCTTTGAAGAATACACTTCAGGAACAAGCACATCGCACATCACACCGCCAAACTCGCGCTCATTGCACTCAACGTGATTCGGCAAAAAAACAGTTGAAAAAGACTTTTCGATTTTTTCACGAAAATTATCGACTTTATCGAATGTGGTAAATGACAAAAGCCTTAGTTTCCTTGTTGCAGCTCTCAAATCTTTGAACATGTTTTTATTCTAGCAAAAACAGCCCTCGTCTTCAAGGTGAGTCTTTTTTCTTGGAATGTGTTTTGAAAAGTAAATCGATTTGTCATGCTGAACTCGTTTCATCCTCTGCTCTCCCCAAAGATGGGCAGGTTTTCCCCAAAGATGGGCGAGGCTTCCCCAAAGTTGGGCTGGCTTTCCCCAAAGTTGGGCAGGGCTTCCCCAAAGATGGGCTGGCTTTCCCCAAAGTTGGGCGGACTTTCCCCAAAGTTGGGCGGACTTTCCCCAAAGTTTGGCAAGGCTTCCCCAAAATCAAAAGAAGAGTTTTTAAAAACGCTTCTTGCAGAAAGGCGAAAAAATCGTATACTTGACTAATGCGTTTTTTTGCAGTGCCAAAAAAAGAAATTTTTGCGCTTTTGTTTACGGCAATTTCGGTTTTGCTGATTGCATTTTTTTCACAGAAAATCTTTGAGCCGTACAGAAAAAGTGCAATGTTCAATCAGCAGTTTGTGTCGGGCACAGTCGTTGAGATTGTTGAGGACAACACAGAGGAAGACCCCTTCGTTGAGGGACGCTTCACGGGAAACCAAAAACTTCTTGTTCGCATAAACGAAGGCGAATATGCTGGAAATGTTTTTAAGAGCACGAACACTTTGGGCTCTCTTCGGAGCGCTGTTGCTTATGAAGGGCTGACGGCTGTCTTTACGATTCGCGAAGGAAAGAACGGCGAGAAAGTCGTCTGGCTCTACAACTACGACAGAACGCCTTATTCATATGCGCTTTTTGCTCTCCTTGCCGTTCTTGTGCTTTTCGTTGGTCGCTGGAACGGGCTTCGGAGCATTCTTGCGCTCGTTTTCACGGCGACGGTGCTGCTTTTTGTTGTCGTTCCCGGAATGTGGACTCCCCACCCGAAAATCATCGCTCTTCTTTCGCTTGCCATTGTTTGTGCTGTGAGTTTCGTCCTCATCGCAGGCTGGAGCAAAAAGGCTCTCGTTGCCGCTCTTGGAACGCTTTCGGGGATTTTGCTCGCGGGAATTATCACTCACATTTTCGCTCATCTTATGCGGCTTTCGGGCGTTGATATGGAAAAAGGTGAGAGCCTTTTGTACTTGGCGCAAAACCGCGATTTCAAAATCACTTCGCTTTTGTTTGTCTCAATCATAATCTCGTGCCTTGGCGCAACGATGGACATCGCGGTTTCGCTCGCCTCAAGCGCGGAGCAGCTGGATGCCGCCTCCTCGCTTTCTTCGCGTGAGTTCTTCAGCGCTGTCATTGCGGTCGGGCGCGACATCATCGGAACGATGACGAACACGCTGATTCTGGCGTTCTGCGGCTCGGCGCTTCCGCTTGCGATGATGATTTGGGGCTATTCTATGGATTATGTGCAGTTCATCAATATCCCCCTCATTCAAATCCACATTTTGCAGGCCCTTGCAGGCTCAATCGGAATGGTCGCGAGCGTTTTTTTTACGGCTGTTCTTTCAGTTTTGATATTCAGGCACAAAAGGCGTGCCTAGAAAATATTTTCACACTCTTGCCTAAGGAGGCATTTATGAAACGAACTTTGTTGCTCGCTTGTGCACTAATTGCAACAACGTCTTTAGCCCTTGTCGGTTGCGGAACTTCTGGCTCTGCGGCTAAAAACTCAAAGAAATTTGCAAGGAATTTCTCTTATTCAAAGTCTGGCGAAATCACAAAAGGAGAGGCTGCAACAGGCGACAGCGTGACGATTTCTATCGCTGCAACTAGCGATATGCACGGACGCATTTATCCGTGGTCATATTCGATTGACGCTGCTGACAATTCTGGTGTCGGCTTTGCGCAGACAGACACAATCGTCAAAGAAATCAAGGCTCAGTATCCTGACACACTCCTCGTTGACATCGGAGACTCAATGCAGGACAACAGCGCAGAGCTTTTCATCGACCTCGACACACACCCGATGGTCGAAGCGATGAATATGCTCGGCTATGATTTGTGGATTCCTGGAAACCATGAGTTCAACTTCGGACTCGACTTCCTTGAGCGCAATATCAACAACTTTGAGGGACGTGTCGTCTGCTCAAACATCAAATATGCTGACAGCAAAAAGGACTTCGTCCTCCCATATCAGATTTACGTTATCGATGGCGTTCGCGTGGCAGTCGTCGGCGCTGTTGCTCCTCACATCAAGCAGTGGGAGGCAAGTTCCCCAGAGCATTTCCAGAACCTAGATTTCACAAACCCAATCGATTCTTTGAAAGAGACAGTAAAGGCTCTCGAAGGTCAGTATGATTTGCTCGTTGCGGCTCTTCACATCAGCCGTCAGGGCGAGTACGAAGAAGAAGGAAAGAGCGGCGTCTTCCAGATTGCAGAGGCTGTTCCTGAACTCGACGCAATTATCGCAGGTCACGAGCACGCTCTTTATTGCGAGAAAATCAATGACACTTACGTTCTTGAGCCAGGTCGCTACGGCTCACACGTTGCCTTCACAAAGTTCAACATGAAAAAAGACGAGAGCGGAAAGTGGCAACTCGTTGATGTCAGTGCGGAGAACATCGCAACAAAGGGAAAAGAGACTTCAAAAGAAGTTATGGATTCATTCAAGTGGGTTCACGACAAGGCGCAGGCAAACGCAAACGAAGTTGTCGGCAAAGTCAGCGCAGATTTCGTTGACGGCGTTGACTATATCACAGGCGAGGAGCACGTTACGACAATGCCTCGCACACAGCTTGAGGATACTGCTTTGATGGACTTGATTAACGAAGTTCAGGCGTTCTACTCAAAAGCGCAGATTTCAACAGCAGCGACATTCAACAACGACCAGAACCTCAAAGCAGGAGACTTCAAGCGAAAAGACGTTGCTTTCATCTACAAGTATGACAACACGCTCATGGGAACAAACATCACAGGCGAGAACCTCCTGAAGTACATGGAGTGGACAGTCGGCTACTACCAGAGCGCAAAAGAAGGCGATGTTACAATCGCGTTCAACCCTGATTTCCGCGCATACAACTACGATATGCTTTCAGGAATCAACTATGAAATCGACATCTCAAAGCCAGTCGGAAGCCGCATCGTAAACGCGACGCTCAACGGTGAGCCAATCGACCCAAAAGCGACATACAAACTCGCAGTCAACAATTACCGCTTCGGCACATTGATGGCAAACGGCTGGGCAACACTCAAAGATGTGTACTACTCAAGCGCAAACGATGCCGCGCCAACAATCCGCGACCTCATCGTAAAATACACAAATGAAGAGCTCAAGGGCGTTCTTTCTCCAAAATGCGACCACAACTGGAAACTTGTTGGACTTCCTTCAACATTCAACGACCCGGACACAATCGCAAAAATTAAGAGCGGCGAAATCAAAATCCCATCTTCTTCTGACGGACGCACTCCGAACGTCAAAGCGGTGAGAAAGTAAATTTTCTTCATTACTTATGCAAGGAGTTTTTCGCTCCTTGCATTTTTTTCGCCAAGTCGAAATATTCCTAATCGTTATCAAGATATGAAAAGCCCAATCGCAACAAGAACTTCCGTTTCTTTGCCTTGCAATCAAAATCGACCACGCACTTTTGCTCGTTATTCAACAAAACAAAAGCCAAAACCTTCCGCTCACAACGAAAATCAAAACTTGGAAAAGTGAAAGGGAAGAAAAAACGCCAAATACATTTTGCAAATTCTTTGATAAAGCGTTTGTTTTATCTTTTTGCATTGCAAATTATGCGAGAAATCAATTTTGCAATAAATTTGCATTGCAAAAAGTTCATAAAAATCGCATTCTGATAAATTTGCATTGCAAATTTATCGAAAAATCTTTTTCTAATCAATTTGCACTGCAAATAATGTGAAAAATCGCTTTTTGTGTCTATTTGCATTGCAAATTAAGTGAAAAACGGTATCTTTGCACTTTTTGCAAAAATTATAGAGCGTCTGGGCGAAAAAAGGGCTTTGTAAGATTTTGAAAAGTGCGTCTTTTGCGCTTCTTTTGAAAAATCAGGGCGGAAAAAGGCTCTTCCAAACTTTTTCCAAGTAATAAAAGGCTTTGTAAGTGCCATTTTTCGGGAATATCCGCGATATTTGGTCTGTGAAACTGCGAGAGAGAACGTTTTGAGGCAAAAGATATGCTGATAGCAAAAATGATTTGCCATGCTGAACTGTTTCGGAATCCATAAACGCGAATGGTGAATCAAGTTCGGCATGGCACGATGAAAAATCAGAGCGTGATGCGGGAAATCATCTTTCCGTTTAGCGAATATGTCGCGATGGAGCGGTTTTCATAAATCGCAAAGCCTGCCGCGCTGTCTTCTTTTGGAAGCGAAATCGAGCCTGGGTTGCAGATGACGAGTCCCGATTTGTCGCGATAGAGCGTCTGGACGTGGGTGTGTCCGAACAAGAACAAATCCTTTTCGCTTAGCGCTGGAAGCTTTTCGGGGCTGTAAATGTGTCCGTGAGTGCAAAAAATGCGAGTTCCGTTATCGGCGATGAGGGCGTAATCGCTCAAGATTGGGAAGGTGAGAAGCATTTGGTCGACTTCTGCATCGCAGTTTCCTCGGCAAGCGATGATTTTGTGTGAAAGCGGGTTCAGAAGCTCGACGACGCCTTTGGGGTCATGCGCATCCGGGAGCGGATTTCGTGGGCCGTGATACAAAATGTCGCCTAAAATCACGAGATAATCGCTTTTGCTCTCGCGAAATGCGTTTAATGCAAGTTCTGCCGCTCCTTTTGAGCCGTGAATATCGGAAATGATAAAATATTTCATGTTGTTCCTCCAAAATTGTGAAAATTATAGTGCAAATTCAAGAAAATGGCGACGTGAGGAAAAATAATGCGTGTGTTTTTTGTGATGTGGGTTTATAATTTTCTTGTTGAAAACCCGTTATTCAAAAATCGGGAATATTTTTAAATCTGAGGAGTTTATTTTATGGCAAGAAAAGAGTTGGACTGGCACGACAAAAATGCAAAGCGTGATATTCAGATTTCAACGAAATTGCTCGCAGTGATTGCGGGCATTGTCTTTTTGGGGACTTTTGGCGCAACTTTTTTGACTCTCAATATTTTTGACAAGCGCATGACTTCAGACATTGAGGCAGGGCTTGAGACGACGGCGGCTGGCATCAACTCAACTTTCACCGACTGGCAGACTTCGCTCAGCGCTTACACGGCGCTTATTGCGATGAACCCGAAAGTTCAGGAAAGTGTTGCCTTCAAAAACTCCCGCGAATTGCAGGATATTCTCAACGAAACGAAGCAGAATATTTTTATCGGCTTTCTTGCAATCACTGACAACAAGGGTGTTGTTATGAAGGGTGTCAATATCAGCGAGGGACGCGACTTGAGCGGCATTTCGTCGATTAGCTCGGCTCTTGGCGGAAAGGTTGCGACCGCGTTCGACGAGATTGGCGATTATGATTTTGCGCTTTTTGCCTCGCACCCGATTTTGTACTCAGGAAGGGTTGTCGGAACGATTACGATGGGCGTCGATATGGTCACGAACAGCGAATACAACACTGTGAATATGGTCAAAGGCTCTTACGGTGTTGAGTGCACGATTACGAAGGGCGCTGTGAGAAAAAGTTCCACAATGCAAAATCTCGTCGGTGTTGAAGTTGCTGACGCTGACGTTTTGAACACGGTTTTGAAGCGCGGAAGCATTTTCAAGGGCGGCACGTTTATCGGAAAAGAAAGATTCTATGCTGTTTATTTCCCGTTGCGCTCAGGAGAGAGCGTTTCTGGAATGTGTGTTGCTCTCAAGTCGATGAACGCAATTGAAAAAGTTGCGAATGACACGATAAAGATTGTTATTCCGCTCACGAGCCTTACTGTTTTGATTCTCGTTCTTCTTGCGTATCGCTTTGTGAGATGGCTCATGTGGCGAATCAACAATGTCACTTCGTTCTTGAAGGAGCTTGAAACTGGGGATGCGGATTTGACGAAGCGAAGTTCTCTTTATATCCGCGATGAAATTGGTGATTTGATTATTCATTTTAATTTCTTCCTTGAAAAACTGCACGAAATCATTTCGACTCTCAAAGATTCAAAATCGCAGCTTTACGAAGCGGGAAAGAATATGCTTCACAGTTCTACTGACACTGTTGACGCAATGAACAATTTGAGCATCACAATCGATGGCGTTTCGGCTCAGATTGCAAATCAGGGCTACAGCGTTGACAGGACGGCAAGCGCTGTAGGTGGCATTTCAAGTAATATCAGCGACCTTGATTCGATGATTGACTCTCAAGCCTCAGGTGTGGCTCAGGCGAGCGCGGCTGTTGAGGAAATGATTGGAAATATTTCTTCTGTTAACTTGAGCGTCGATAAGATGGCGGTGAGTTTTGAGTCTTTGGCGGCAAATGCTCAGCGCGGTTTTGCAAAGCAGCAGGCGGTCAACGAGCGTATCGTCAAGATTGAAGAGCAAAGCCAAATGCTTCAGGAAGCGAACATGGCGATTTCGTCAATCGCGGAGCAGACAAACCTTCTTGCTATGAATGCGGCAATCGAGGCGGCTCATGCGGGAGAAGCCGGAAAGGGCTTTTCTGTCGTTGCGGACGAAATCAGAAAGTTGTCGGAAACTTCAAGCGAGCAGTCCGCGACAATCGGAGAGCAGCTCAACAAAATCCGCGAGTCAATTTCGACTGTCGTTGCCGCGTCAACAGAGTCCAGCGAGGCTCTCAACGCGATGTCGAGCAAAATCAAGGAAACAGACGAGCTCGTTTTGCAAATCAAGGCGGCTATGGAAGAGCAAAACTCTGGCTCAAAGCAAATCAGCGATGCTTTGAAGAGCATGAACGACAGTACCGTTGATGTTCACAAGTCTTCAAAAGAGATGTCAAAACGAAACGAGAATATCAGCACTGAAATGCAATCGCTTCAGGAAGTTACGGAAAATATGAAAAGCGGCATGGAAGAAATGTCTGGTGGTGCACAGCAGATTACGCAATCAAGTTCTTCGCTTGTCGCTTATTGCCATAATGTAAAAGATTCAATCGACAAAATCGGCTCTCAAATTGACCTTTTCAAAGTGTGATGAATTTTTCCTCTTTCCCAAAACGGGGAAAGCCAAAAACGTTTGATTTTGACTTTCCCCAAGACGGGAAGAGCTAAAAACACTTGTTTTTCACTTTTCCCAAAATTGATAGGGGTGCAAAATGAAAAAAGGGCAGATTTTTTCAATCTGTCCTTTTTTTGAGGGAGTTTTGATTATAATAAAGATAACGAAGAATTGCTTTTTCTTGCAATCACGCAGAAATCTTTCTTCATAATCACCTCCGTTTTATGACGGGACTGGAAGAGTTTCAGCCCCGTCTTTTTTTTGCTATTCCTCGTACTGCAAAGCGGCAAATCCTTCTTCGCCAGTTCTCACGCGGACAACGTTTTCGGCGTTGTAAACGAATATCTTTCCGTCTCCGATGTGTCCTGTGTAAAGCGCTTTCTTTGCTGCGCTGATAACAGTGCTGACAGGCACTTTGCTGACTGTGATTTCAACTTTGAGCTTCGGAAGAAGTTTGATGTCCACAGGTGTGCCGCGATAATACTCGCTTGCGCCTTTTTGCGCTCCGCAGCCCATTACGTTGCTCACCGTCATTCCTGTGATTCCGACACTGTTCATTGCAGTCTTTAGCGCATTGAACTTGTTCTGTCTTGTAATGATTACGACTGTGCTAATTGCATTGCTTTCGCCACTTGCGCTTTCGCTTGAAACAACCGTGACTGGAACAGCCTGCTGAACAGGAATTGAAATGCCTGCCTCTTTTGCTTCTTCGACTTCTTCTTCGCTGTAAGAAATCGCAAAACCTGCATAACTTGTATCAAGTCCGTGCTCAAGTTTGTCCAATCCGATGATTTCTTCTTCGGCTGAAACACGAAGTCCGATTGTTTTCTTCAAGAGCAAGAAGACAATCGATATCGTTACAATTGTCCACGCGATGATGATTGCCATACCGCCGAGCTGCTTTGCCAGCTGCTCAAAGCCTCCGCCATAGAAAAGACCTTCGCTCATACCAGCTGAAGCAAAGCCCGGCGCTGCACTTGTTGCAAAGAGACCTGTTGCAATAGTTCCCCACACACCATTGCACAAGTGCACCGCAACTGCACCAACAGGGTCATCAACGTGGAGTTTGTAATCCAAGAACCAAACGCCCCACACAACAAGGAAGCCGCTGACCGTGCCGATGATTGCCGCGCCTGCACAATCCGTCACGTCGCAAGGAGCGGTGATTGCGACAAGACCTGCAAGAGAAGCGTTCAAGCACATTGAAACATCAGGCTTCCCGTATTTAATCCAAGTAAAGCACATTGTAACGACTGTTGCGACTGCTGGAGCGACTGTTGTTGTCAAGAAGATTGAGCCAAGAGTTGGCAAATCTGTCGCTGCAGCACCGTTGAAACCGTACCAGCCGAGCCAGAGAATAAATACACCAAGCGCGCCGATTGTAAGGTTGTGACCAGGGAAAGCGTTGACGCGGGCGATTTTTCCGCTCTTGTCTTTTGTGAACTTTCCGAGACGAGGACCAAGCATTGCCGCTCCGATGAGCGCGCAAAGTCCGCCGACCATGTGAATACATGCAGAACCCGCGTAATCGTGGAATCCCCACTGTGTCAAAAATCCGCCGCCCCAAACCCAGTGCGCCTCAATCGGGTAGATAAGACCTGAGATAATCGCGGAGTAAAGGCAGTATGTCGAGAACTTCGTGCGCTCTGCCATTGCGCCAGAAACGATAGTTGCTGTCGTTGCGCAGAAAACAAGGTTGAACACAAAACTTGAAAAGTCAAATGACGCATAAGACGAGAATACATTGAAGTTCGGCTTTCCGATAAAAGACCAAATACCGCGACTCATCTCTCCTGTCGCAGGGTCGGTGTATGAGAGCATAAAACTCGCACCGATTAAGAACCACATTACTGTTCCGATACAGAAATCCATAAGGTTCTTCATGATGATGTTGCCAGTGTTTTTCGCTCTCGTGAAACCCGCTTCAACCATTGCGAATCCCGCTTGCATCCAGAACACAAGCGCCGCTCCAGCCAAGAACCAAACGCCCCAGATTTCGCCCTTTACGGCACTGATGGCACTCAAAATCGCTTCATCCATTTTCATTTCCTCCTGTATGAAGTGCTTTTTATTTTGAATAAAAAATGGGCGCACATATTTTTAAGACAGTCTCTCTTTCTGCCTTTGAAAATATGTACGCCCTTGTACAATCAATTTTTTCTTTTAATCAGTCTCTCATCAAATGCTTTCCCATTTTTTTGGAAAAGCCGCAAATTACATCACACCTTGAAAAGCAAATCCTCGTAACTAGGATATGGCTTGTAGTTCTCGCCCACCAAAGGCTCAATCTCGTCTGCGATTGCCCTTGTTACAGCCATTGCAGGAATTACGCTGTCAACATAAGCGCGCGCAACAGCCATGACGTCGCTCTCGCCCTTTGCCGCAAGGTGCTTCTTTGAAAGCTCCTCAGCTTTTGTCGCAAGCTCATTAACAAGACAATCAAGCTTTGTAAGAAGCGCAACTTCTGCGCTAGCCTTTGCGCCAGGAACAACATTCTTGAGGTCGATGACCGTCTTTGAAACTCTGCGCATATAGCGGAATGCTGCTGGCAAAATGTCTTTGTTAATCATCTCAAGCATCGTCTCAACTTCGATGTTCAGCACCTGCGCATACTTTTCAAGCTTAATCTCGTAGTGGCTTTCCATCTCAGTCTTGGTGTAAACGCCCATCTCGGTGAAGAGCTTGATGTTCTTTGCGTCAAGGTAGTGCTCAACAGCGTCCGGCGTTGTCTTCAAGTTCAAAAGACCGCGCTTTTCTGCTTCCTGAACCCAACTTGCATCGTAGCCGTTTCCGTTGAACACGATTCTCCAGTGCGCTGTAATCTCTCTCTTGATGAGGCTCTGAAGAGCGCTCTGGAAATCAGAAGCACCTTCGAGCTCGTCAGCAAAGCCCTTGAGCGTGTATGCAACAATGGCGTCGAGCGTTGTGTTCGGACCTGAAATCGAAAGCGATGAGCCACATGAGCGGAACTCGAACTTGTTTCCAGTGAATGCAAACGGAGATGTGCGGTTGCGGTCTGTTGAGTCCTTCGGAATTGAAGGAAGAACATCAACGCCGATTGTCATCTTTGAGTCTTTGTTGTTTGAATAAGGCTTTCCGTCCTTGATTGACTCAAGAATAGCGTAAAGCTCATCACCCAAATACATAGAAATAATCGCTGGCGGCGCTTCGTTCGCTCCAAGACGATGGTCGTTTCCTGCGCTTGCAACACTGATGCGAAGCAAATCCTGATTCTCGTCAACAGCCTTGATAATTGCAGTCAGGAACAAAAGGAACTGCGCGTTGCTCTCTGGAGTCTTTCCTGGCTCAAGAAGATTCTCGCCCTTGTTTGTGCTCATTGACCAGTTGTTGTGCTTTCCGCTTCCGTTCACGCCTGCGAATGGCTTTTCGTGCAAAAGACACACAAGACCGTGGCGGCGGGCAACCTTTTTCATGACTTCCATCGTGAGCTGGTTTTGGTCGCTTGAAAGGTTTGTCGTCGAGAAAATCGGCGCCATCTCGTGCTGGGCTGGAGCGACCTCGTTGTGCTCAGTCTTTGACAAAATGCCGTACTTCCAAAGCGTGTCGTTGAGGTCTTCCATGTATTCAACAATTCTTGGGTTGAGAGCCGCGAAATACTGGTCGTCCATCTCCTGACCCTTTGCAGGCTTTGCACCGAAAAGCGTGCGACCTGTAAGACGAAGGTCTTTTCTCTGCTCCCAGAGCTTTCGGTCAACAATGAAGTATTCTTGCTCAGGCCCCACCGTTGTCGTAACGTGAGTGACATCAGTTTTTCCAAAGAGCTTCAAAATGCGAAGCGCCTGCGTGTTGAGCGCTTCCATTGAGCGAAGGAGCGGTGTTTTCTTGTCGAGCGCCTCTCCCGTGTAGGAGCAGAACGCAGTCGGAATACAAAGAGTGTGCTCTTTTACGAAAGGATATGCCGTCGGGTCCCAAACAGTGTATCCGCGAGCCTCGAAAGTTGCGCGGCGACCGCCTGACGGGAAACTTGAAGCATCAGGCTCACCCTTCACAAGCTCCTTTCCGCTGAAAGACATAATCACAGAGCCGTCGTCCTGCGGAGTGATAAAACTGTCGTGCTTCTCGGCTGTGATGCCCGTCAAAGGCTGGAACCAGTGCGTGAAGTGCGTTGCACCTTTTTCAATCGCCCATTCTTTCATCGCGTGGGCAACTTGGTTGGCAATGTCGAGCTTGAGCGGCTCTCCGTCATCGAGCGTCTTTTTGAGTGCTTTGAATGTTTCTTTCGGAAGACGTTCTTTCATCACTTTCTGGTTGAAGACCATACTGCCAAAAAGCTCTGGTACGTTAGGCATATTTCCCTCCTGCAGCAGCGCATATAGGCTGTTTGCAAAAATAAAAAAGGCGATGTGAATAACTATCATTCCGAAGATTTCTCAGAAAAATATTTATTCACATCGCCTTTGATGTAAAAGATGTTTCACAGTATACGGATTTGAAAAAAAAGGTCAAGTGAGTTTTAAAACTTTTTTCTTTTCGTCTTTTTTTGCCATTCAAGCCAAAAAAAAATCTTGCAAGTTTGCCAAAACAGCAGATTCCGTTTATATTTTTAAAATCCAATCAGCACAAAGGAGTTTTTTATGGATTTATTAGCAGACGACGTTTCGGCAGAGGCAGTCCGCGACATTCTCGCAAGCGATTACGAGAACATCGAGATAGACGAGGCCGGTTTCATCATCATTCACAAAGATGAAATGCACTTCATCATAGACCTCGACGACGAGCGCAAATACATCAGGTTCGCATCATGCTGGCAGAAAGGCGATTCGATTTCGGAAAACCGCGCAACACGCGTGATGAACACGTGGAACAAGAAAAAGGTTTTCACGACGGCGTACTTCAATGACGACTCGTTCTGGCTTGAGTTCTACATGACGTACAAGGGCGGGCTGAACTCCGCGAACCTCCTCGAAACACTTGAATGGTTCATAGTCGGTGCGAATCAGTTCGGCCCCATGCTCGATGACGAGGACGCGATTTAACGACGAGCGCTTTCTCACATTTTGTTGTGAGGGCGTTTTTGCAAGAAAATGGGTCGAAACTATTTAGTTTTTCAATACTTTCTTAAGAAAATGCCCTTGCACTAAATAGTTTTTCAACACTTTTTTAAGAAAACGCCTTGCACTAAATAGTTTTTCAATACTTTCTTAAGAAAACGCCTTTGCACTAAATAGTTTTTCAATACTTTTTTAAGAAAACGGCTTACAACAAATATTGTTTCAATACTTTCTTAAGAAAACGCCTTTGCAATAAATGTTTTTTCAATACCTTTTTAAGAAAATGCCTTACAACAAATGTTTTTTCAATACTTTCTTAAGAAAGTGGCTCGACAACAAATTATCAAAAGGATTTTTTTGAAAAAAGAAGCCGAAAACGCTCCATTTCAGGAAAGACAAAAAATCCCGCACCTGAAAAAAATCAAGTGCGGGCAAACAAAATGCTTAGTTGGACTCGGCAGCGCCCGGAAGACCGATGTCGTGTCGGTAATACATTCCCTTGAACGAGATTTTCGTCAATGCGCCGTAAGCCCTTGCGCGCGCGTCGTCGAACGAGTCTGAGTATGCAGAGCAGGCAAGAACGCGTCCGCCGTTGGTGATGAGCATGTGCATCTCAGGCGAGTCGTCTTCGACAAGCGGAAGGCTGTCTGAGGCTTGGGTGCGTGAGTTGCTTCTGCGGTTTATGATAGCGCCTGCAACGAACACTTTTGCGCCGAAACTTCTGACTGCTTTGTAATCAAGCGTAATCTGCATTCCCTTTTTGTATGAAGCAGGGTAGCCGCCCGAAACTGCGACAGGAGCGACGCAGTAGCCCTTTTTCCAAGAAAGCGCAAAATCTTTGAGTGTGCCGTCTGTGATTGATGTGCAAAGTGAGGCAAAGTCGCTTTCCATCATCGGCAAAACTGCCTGTGTTTCAGGGTCGCCGAGGCGGACGTTGTATTCAAGGCACTTTGGACCGTTTTCGGTGAGCATAAGCCCGAAGAAGATGAATCCGCGATAGTCAAAGCCTTCTTCAATCATTCCCTTAAGAGTCGGCTCAAGGATTGTCTTGTTGAATGCGTCCATCTGCTCCGCCGTGACGTCTGGAACAGGAGCGATTGCGCCCATTCCGCCTGTGTTCGGGCCTTGCGCTCCGTCGTTGAGCCTCTTGTGGTCGCGGGCTGGGATAAACGGAATGATGCAGGCCTTTCCGCTTGCGGCGCTCTCTTTTGTGACGCTCACTGCTGCAAGAACGGAGATTTCAACGCCGCGAAGGTAATCTTCGATGACGAGTTTTTTTCCGGCGTCTCCGACTTTGCCTTCTTCCATGAGCTCCTCTACAGCCTTCTTTGCTTCCTCGACTGTCTTTGCAACGACAACGCCTTTCCCTGCCGCGAGTCCGTCCGCCTTGACGACAATCGGAGCGCCTCTTTTCTCGATGTAGGAAAGGGCTTCATTCTTGTCGGTGAACGTTTCGCTCATCGCGCAAGCAACTCCGTATTTTTTCATGAACACTTTCGACAAGTCTTTGCTTGCCTCAAGCTGCGCCCCTTGCTTTTTGGGGCCGACTGTCGGAATGCCTGCTGCCCAGAATGCGTCCGCGACACCTTCTGCGAGCGGGTCTTCAGGGCCAATCACCGCAAGAGTGCAGCCTTCTTTCTTGGCGATTTTGACAAAGGCGTCCGCTCCTTTTTCGCCGTCAAGATAAGTGCACGAATCGGGATTGACGTTCACGCATTTTTTTTCCAAGGCTGTGCCACCGTTTCCGGGAACACAGACAACCTTCTCAACCTGATTGCTCTCTGAGAGCTTCCATGCGATAGCGTGCTCACGCCCGCCGCTTCCTACTACGATAACTTTCATACTACACATCAAATCATAAAAAGCACGTTTTTGCAATGTTTGAGAGCCGATATTAAAAATATGGCTAATTTTTTATCGTATGCGCTCATATTTTTGGCGTGTGTTCTTATCATTTGGGGATTGTCCCGTTTTTTTGCGTGGAAAATGCGTATTGAAGCAGAAAAAGCAAAGGAAAAAGCAAGGCAGAAAGAAGCTGAGATGAAAGGGCTTCTTGTTCGATGCCCTCTTTGCGACAGCGCGCTCGCGAAAGGCGAGAACATAATCTCGCGCGTTTGGCGACCGATGAACACCCCCGAACAATATTGCATCGTCAACGGCTGTCCGCATTGCTATCCTGTTGTTGAAGAGGGGCTTTCGCGTGTTTGTCCTGTTTGCGGAAAAAGTGTGCCGCTCGACGGATACTTGGTCTCGCATTTGTTCTGCAAGCCAAACGGAAAGCGCCACGTTCACATCACGGGCTGTAGCGAAGAGGCGCATTACAAGGGCAAAAACCTTATGCAATAGCAAAGGAAAAATATGCGACGGCTTTTTTTTATTATCACGCTTTTGTTTTGCTCTTCGCTTTTGTTTGCTGAGCGAAGTTATATTCTTGGCGGCTTTTCGCTTGCCTTTGACGTTCAAGAAGAAGACGAGCTGTATGAATATTCGATGCCTCTCACTCTTGGAGGCTTTCTTGAAATAAATAATTTTGGTGAAAATTGCTATGGCGACGATAATCACGTTGGCTTTCAAGCAGGCTTTTTCTTCAACTGCGGTATGAATGAAGATGAGGGAGAGTACACATCGACGCTTTCTTTTGCAACGCTTCTTGCTCCTGTGCTTCGGGTCAGTCTGAGAGATGAAAAGCTGCTTTTGTTTTCCGCTGGGGGGGCGGCGGGCATCGATTTTGGCGGTTGCTGGACAGAAGGCGAGGAAAACGAAAGAAAAGATGCAAGCGTGTTCCAAGCGTTTGCGGGGCTTGGCGCTCAAGCTGCGATGGTGCTTTCTAATGATTTTTCGTTTGGCGCGAATTTCTTTTATAACCCGCTTTGCTACACGAGGATAAACGTAAAAGACGAGGGCAAAGAAAACGACGTGCGCTCTTTTGGGAATATGTTCAGAATCGGCGTTTTCATCGCGTTTTGCCTTCGCGACTGATTTTGCTCGGCTTGATAAAAAGACAGGCTCGGTTATAATAGAACTTATGAAAAACACAATTCCTTTACGCAAAGATGTTCCCGCAGAATACAAATGGGATTTGACAGCGATTTACAAATCAGACGATGATTGGAAAGCCGCTCTTTCAAAAGTTGATACTCTTTCAAAAGCATTTTGCGCTTTTAAGGGCAGATTGGGCGAAAGCAAAGAGACTTTCTTGGCTGCTCTCAAGGCAAGCGAGGCATTCGATAGAAATCTTGAGGACGTTTTCCACTACGCAAGCCTTCTTTCGAGCGCTGACCAAAGCGACAGCAAGGCTCAGGAGATGAAGAACCTTGCGATGATGGCATACACGAAGGCTTCTGGCGAGCAGAGTTTTTTCTTGCCTGAGCTTATGGCAATCAGCGATGATAAAATAAATGAATGGCTCTCTGACAGCGCGTTCGACGATTATCGCGTGGCAATTCAGAAGCGGCTTCACAACAAAGCGCATACATTGAGCGAAAAAGAGGAGCGAATTCTTGCTTTGAGCGCTGAGGCAATGCAGACGGCGCAGACAGCGTTCTCAATGCTCACGAACGTGGATATGGAGTTCGGAAAAATCGTTTCGGAGGGAGAGGAAAAGCCTCTGACGAACAGCACTTGGGGCTCTCTCATTTCAAGCGCTGACAGAAATATCCGCGAGCAGACGTACAAGCAGTATTATGGCGTTTTTGAAAAGCACGCAGAGACGCTTTCCTCGCTTTACGCTGGCTCTGTCAACAAAGATATATTTATCTCTCGCGCCCGCGGCTACAAATCATCGCTGGACGCCGCTCTTTTTGGCGATAAAGTCGACGAGAGCGTTTATCACAACTTAATCGACACAGTTCACAAAAACATACAGGACCTTCACCGCTATTATGCGCTGAGAAAGCGCGTTTTGGGCGTCTCGGAGCTTCGACACTATGATGTTTATGTCCCGCTCGTCTCATCGATAAAGATGAAAACAAGCTATGAACAAGCCGTGGAAATCTGCCGCGCTGCTCTTTCTCCTCTCGGAAAAGAATATACCGACACACTTTGTTCTGGGCTTCTTTGTGGCTGGGCAGACCGCTTCGAGAACAAAGGAAAGCGAAGCGGCGCATTCTCTTCTGGCTGCTACACGGGCTATCCGTACATCTTGCTGAACTATCAGGACGACAATATCCGCGATGTTTACACGATGGCGCACGAGGGCGGACACTCAATGCACTCGTATTATTCGATAAAAAACAATCCGTTCCCGTGCTACGAGTACACGATTTTTGAGGCGGAAGTTGCCTCAACGTTCAACGAGCAGCTCGTTTTCCAGTATCTTTTGAAGAACGCAAAAGACGACGAGATGAAAAAGTTCTTGCTCTCAAAGCGCGCTGACGAAGTGCTTGCGACTCTCCACCGACAGACAATGTTCGCAGAATTTGAGCTGAGAACTCACGAGAACGCCGAAAACGGAAAGCCTCTCACTCAAGAATCAATCCGAAAAATCTACCGCGATTTGCTTGAGTTCTATTTTGGTCCTGATATGGTCTTTGAAAAAGAAAGTGACCTTGAAGGCTTGCGTATTCCGCATTTCTACAACGCGTTCTATGTTTATCAGTACGCCACGGGCATTTCCGCTTCCCTTGCGCTCGCAAAGCGCGTCACAGAGGGCGGCGAAAAAGAGCTTAGTGATTATTTTAATTTCTTGAAGTCCGGCGGCTCACGCTATCCGATTGAAGCGCTCAAAGTTGGCGGCGTCAATATGGAAAGCAGTGCTCCTGTTCAGGCGGCTCTCGACACGTTCAAGGGCATTGTCGATGAACTTGAGAAGATATTCTAAAGCAAAAGAGAAGTGAGGTTTATGGAAGCGCTGGAGTTCATTAAATGCCCAAAAAAAGACTCATTTAATCGATTGCATCTCGGAATGCACTACGCTTCCTATTCGACGTGGGCGGGCTTTTATATCCCCGACTTCCCGCGTCAGTTCAACGGCAATGACGACATCGAAGAAAACGTCGTCGCTCCTTTTGTCAAAGCGCGATGCCGTACAAAGAAGGACGTTCAGGGATTGCTGACACTTTCGCTCAAAGACGCTGTCGGCGACAACGTGAAAGTTGTTGAGGGCGGCGTCGACATTGCGCTTTGCTCCTTTTTCGATGACGATGACGATTTTTTGTCGCTCATAAAAAAGATTGTTGAAAAATTTGAGGAGCGAATCGATTTTAGACCTGAGCTTTTGATAGACGCTTGCGACACAATCTCCCCACTTTTTGAAAAAGCCTCATATCTTCTTGAATCGGGCGTTTTCAAAAGCCTTTCGCTTTCGGGCACGGAGGCTTTCTCGAAAAAAGACCTTTGCCAGTTCAAAAGCATTTTCGACAAGGCCTCATCTCTTGGCATAAAGAAAAAAGCCGTCGCAGGCGAGTTTTGCGAGTCAAAAAGCATTGTCGATTTGGCAAAAACTCTTTGCCTTGACGAAATCCAAAACGCAAGAAGCGCCGCTGACGATGAAAAAACGATTGCATTTTTGAAGAAGAATGATATTTCTTTGAGCGTCTGCCCTGGAAGCAACGTCATGCTTGGCGCGGCAAAATCCATAAAAGACATCGCGCTTCGGCGGCTCTTCGATGAGGGAGTTCGCTTCAGTATCTCAAGCGACCGCCTTCTTTTGACGGGCAAAAGCATAAGCGAGCAATGCGCGGAGCTCGTTAACTCTTCAGTTTTTTCTGCAAGCGAAATCAAAGAGATTTTGCAGCGTTCCCTCGACAATTCTTCCGACAAAGATTGAAAAATTACGCAGACGACATATTTTTCAATGTCGTTTCATCGCTGTCACAATTGTCTTAAAAATAACAAATGTTCGTTTTAAGACTGCGAGCCAGCGACGCTTCGAACAAATGTTTAAAAGGCGAAATTCACTCCAGCGAGGCTTTAAACAAATGTTTAAAAGGCGGAATTCGCTCCAGCGACGCTTTAAACAAATGTTTAAAGAGCAAAATTCACTCTGGTGAGCCTTCTGACAAATGAAAAATCAAAACTTATCGCAAATAGACCATCAAAAGCATGATGTCGCTGTTTCGGATTCCCGAAATGCGTCCTGCCTGACCGAGCGTGAGCGGGCGGATTTTTTCGAGCTTCATGCGGCTTTCTGCCGAAAGCGACGGGATTGCGCCATAATCGAAATCGGCGGGGATTTTGGCGTTTTCCATTTTGTGCATTTTTGCAATGCGCGCGTCCTGCTTTTGAATGTAGTAGCGATACTTGAAATCTTCCTGCGCCAAGTCCCAAACTGATTGTGAAAAGCCAGGGTTTTGCGCTTTGTCGTTCTCGCTCAATAGCAAAATCGCCTTTTCGACTGCCTCATATTTTTCGCTCAGTCGCTCCATCTGCTCTTTTGTTTTCAGTCCTGCCTCAAAAGCCTTCTCTGAAAGACGGCGGTCTGCTGTGTCGTGTCGGAGTTTCAGTCGATATTCTGCACGGGCGGTGAACATTCTGTACGGCTCTTTTGTGCCGAGTGTCACAAGGTCGTCGATTAAAACGCCGATGTACGCCTCGTCGCGTCCAAGAATGAGCGGCTTGTATTCAGGAATTTTTCTGAATGCGTCGAATCCCGCTTCTTTTTGTGCGCTTTCAAGAGCCTCGGCAAGTGCGTTCACGTCTTTTGATTGTGATGTCGCCCTGACGAGAGGCCCGCACTGCTCGATGTGCGCCCGCGCGTAGTAGCCCGCGTTTATTCCCGCGACCAAGCCCTGTCCTGCGGCTTCTTCGTAGCCTGAAGTGCCGTTGATTTGTCCTGCGTTGAAAAGTCCTGCGACGCGCTTTGTCTCAAGCGACGGAAAAAGCTGTGTCGGCTCAACGTAATCGTATTCGACGGCGTATCCCGGACGGCTTACGACGCAGTTCTCAAAGCCTCTCATTGTGCGCAAAAAAGCGTCCTGCACTTCTTCTGGAAGGGAGGAGGAAAGACCGTTCAAATAAATCTCGTCGGTCAAAAGGCTTTCTGGCTCAACGAAGAGCTGATGGCGCTCGCGCTCGGCAAAGCGCATGACTTTGTCTTCGATGGACGGGCAATATCGAGGTCCGACTCCGCTGATTTTTCCTGAGTAAAGAGGGGAGCGCATTATGTTTTCGCGTATTATCTTGTGTGTTTCTTCGTTCGTGTAAACGAGGTGGCAAGGAACCATCGGGCGCTCAACTTTGTCGTCGTCAAAGCTGAACGGCACGACTTCGGCGTCTCCTGCTTGCTCTTCGAGGACAGAAAAATCGATTGTGTGTCGCAAAATGCGCGGAGGCGTTCCTGTTTTGAGTCTGCCTGTTGTGAATCCCAATTCTTGAAGGCTCTCGGTGAGTCCAAAAGCGCCGCTTTCTCCGAGTCGTCCGCAAGGCGCGTCGTATTCGCCGATGAAAATGCGTCCGCCCAAGAATGTGCCTGTGGTGAGGACAATCGCACGGCACGGAATGACGCGACCGCGTTCGGTGACGATTCCGATGACTTTCATTCTCTGCGTTTCTTTTGAAGATGAGCGATATTCTCCGGGGATTGTTCCTTTTTCGGCGCTGCTGTCGCTGTCAGGCGGAAGAGCCGTGTCGCTTTTTGTGGCAAGGATTTTTACGGCGGTGTCCATCAGCGTCGAAAGGTTTGGTGTGTTTTCGAGCGTCTGACGAGCAAGGTTTGCGTAAACGAGCTTGTCCGCCTGACTTCGCGGGGATTGCACCGCAGGGCCTCGGCTCTTGTTTAGCATTCTGAAC
Source organism: uncultured Spirochaetaceae bacterium (assembly GCA_902778325.1). Lineage (GTDB taxonomy): Bacteria > Spirochaetota > Spirochaetia > Treponematales > Treponemataceae > Treponema_D. Next base: position 162,115 of record CACYWZ010000001.1, on the reverse strand, counting down.
TGTATCATCGAGCGGTCGATGAGTTTTCCCATCTCTCCGCCGAGAGCGTCTATTTCGCGCACGATATTTCCCTTTGCAATGCCGCCGATAGACGGGTTGCAACTCATTCTTCCAATCGAGTCTATAGTCTGAGTGATTAAAAGCGTCTTTAAGCCCATTCTTGCACAAGAAAGGCTCGCTTCTATTCCTGCGTGTCCGCCACCGACAACTGCCACATCAAAACAATCGTAAAAACCTGCCATAATGGTGTTGAGTATATCATTTTTACATTGGCTTCTCAACAGCAAGGGCGTTTTGCAATTTGTGCCGAAAATAAAAATTGATGAGGGATTTATGAAAAAGATATTTTTAATTATTGCTTTTTGCACGCTTTTTTGTTCGTGCATCGAAAGAAAACAAAAACAAAATGATTATGTGCGCTTTGCGTGGTGGGGCGATTCTGAGCGCAGCGCCCGAACTGCAAAAGCGGCGCTTGTTTTTGAAGAGGCAAACGAAAGCATAAAAATCGAGTTGGAAACGGACGCAAAAGACGCATACTTTGACAAAATGAACTTGTGCGCCGCAACAGGAACGCTTCCTGACCTTATGCAACACTCATCTGATTCTCTTTTGATTTGGGCAAAAGCGGGACGGCTTCAGGATTTGTCGCCTTTTATAAATAGCGGTGTGATTAGGCTTTCGGACTTTGGTGAAAGCGAGAAAAAAGCGGGAATGTATAACGGCAAAATCTTTGGAATATGCGCTGGAAGCTGTTCTCTTGGTGTTGCTGTCAACAAAGATTTCTTGGAAAAGGCGGGTGTTGCTGAAGTCGATGAAAACTGGACTTGGAGCGATTTTGAAAACATCGCCAAAACCGTTTTTGGAAGAACAGGCGTGAAAACGCTGCCGTTCGGTGATGACAGCGCTTTTGCTTTCGAGTCTTTTTTGAGGCAAAATGGTGATGCGTTTTTCAGCGAAGACGGAAAAGCTCTTGGCGAAAATGTGAGAAAAAACGCCGAAGAGTTCTTTTTGATGTTGTTTCGTCTTGCAAAGTTGGGCGCGTTTTTGACTGATGTAGATTTGAGCGCGGAAAATGCTTCTGGCGCGCAAACGTGGAATCGCTTTTTGTGGAAAGACGAGTTTTATGATGTGGCGCAAAATGAGAAAGTTTTGCCGGTTCCAAAAAAAGCTAATGCGGAAAACTCTGGCGAATTCCTTGTTCCGTCTCTCTTTTATTCGATTCCGGAAGGTGCTGTGAAGAGCGAACTTGCCGCGTGCTTCTTGGATTTTCTTGTGAATAACGAGAGCGCAACAGAAATCTTGGGCGATGAGCGCGGAGTGAGCGCAAAGGAAAGCGCAAAAAATGATTTGAGCATTCCTGTTTTGGACGCTGGAAGTGCAAGGCAAAAAGAAGTTCGCCGCATTTTTTGCGAGACGACTCGGGTGGTGATTTTGCGGGAAATCAGCGTTTCAGAAGGCGCAAGGATTTTCTGTGAGCGCGCTTCAATTGCGCTTTTGGGCTAAAACTGTGTTGACGCAGAGTATAGAATCTAGCAAAATTGTGCGTATGAGATTTTGGACAAGTTTTACAAGTTATATTGCACAAATCTCTTCGGGGATTTTTATTGCAGTTTGTCTTTTTGCTATTGTAGCGGTGATTGTGCTTTCGGTTTTGAAGATACGAAAAATCAATTCTGCTGTGGCTGTTGTTGTTTCGAGTGTGCTGTGTGTTTTCATTTCGATTCCGCTTTGCTCTTCGTTTAACTCTTTTGTTGAGTCGAAAATCGCACAGGGTGAATCGCTTTCAAAGAAAACGCTTCTTGCTGAGCAGAAGAAAAAAGATGCGGAAATCAGCGCGCTGAAGCAAGAGATTTTGCTTTTGAAGAATGCGGAGCTTTCGATGCAGAGCATGAACAAAATCTGTGAGGTGGCGCTTCTTGAGACTGCGCTAAAGCAGATTGATGTTCAAAAAGAGCCGCTTGTTGTGAAAAAGGGTGCGGGAATCCTTGCTGACACGATTGTTGAGGAATCCCTTGTTATTCAAACGCACGATGTTAACGCGAAGTTCGGCGTTGACATGAAAAAAGTGCTCGTGAAAGAAAAAGAAGGCTCGATTGTGATTTCGGGGATTCACTCAAAGTATATCGGAAGCGACAAAAATATAACGGGGCATGTCTTGAGCGAAATCAGAAAGGTCGAGTCAAAGGGAAGCGTTGTTACGACGACGATTTTCAATTCTGTTGCGGACAAAGAGCTTTCGCGCCGAAAGGAAATCGAGGCGGAAAAGCTCTTTCAGGAGCGATTGTCAAAGGGGCTTGCGCTTTCGTTTATGGACAGCGCTGTTGAAAAACTTGCCGAAAACTTCATCACTGCGATTCTTGCTCCAACGCAGAAAAAACTTGAGTTCTCCGAGAAGGAGGAGGGCGGAGTGCCGATTCTTGAGTTCTTGGAGGGCAGAATAAGCGAAAAAGATGCGCTTCTTCGTGCCCTCGAAGAGCAAAGCCTTTGATTTTCTTATGCGCCTATTGCGTCAAGTATCTCTTTCCATGATGAAACGGCTGCTGTCGCAATAGTGCGGATTTCGTCCCAATCACATTCATTTTCTTTGCCCTCTCTTTTCTCGTGGGCGACAATATCTTCTATCGCAACAACTCTAAAGCCATCATTTAGCGCTGTCTTTATGGCGTGCAAAGCGTCCTCGAAGACGACGGCGTCCTCTTTTTTGACTCCACATTGCTTTGCTGCTTCTTCAAAGATAAGCGGCTCTGATTTTGACGTTTCAAGTTCTTTGCAGGTGAGGATATGAGCAAAATCGCCCTTGATTTCAAGGCGCGAAAGACATGAGTCAACACAACTTCTGTCTGTTGCTGTTGCAAGCACTGCGGGGATTCCCCGGCGCTTTAGCTCGCTCAGGAACTCGCGCGCGCCCTCCTTTAGCAAAAGGCGCGTTGAGTATTCTCTGAATGTAATTGCATTGAGGTCATCATAAATCTTATCTGCGCTGTCCTCAAGGCTGTATCTCTCCTTTATCAGCTCGGAGGCTTGCTTTAGAGAGCGCGTTTTTATCAAAGACCACAGTTCGCTGTCTTCGCTCATTCCGTGCTCGGCAAGAAAGATGTTTCCGACGTTTGTCCACATCGGCATGCTGTCCAATATCGTGCCGTCCATATCAAATATTGCGCATTTCATATTATGCAAAATCGATTCAAGTGATTTGTTTTCCATAGTGAGTTGAACTATATCATATTTTTTTACAAAAATAAAATTGCTGTGCTATAATTTAGTCAATAAATAATTCCATAGGGGGAACTAATGAAAAGAATTATGAAAATAGGGCTGGCGGCTGTTTGTGCTGCTGGGCTTTCAGTGTTGGCGACAAGTTGCGGAGGAAGTGAAAAAACACAGAATGCTGCTCAAGACCCAAACAAGCCTGTAACGCTTACCGTTTGGTGCTGGGACCAGACTTTCAACATTTATGCAATGAATACTGCTGCTGAAATCTACAAGCGCGACAATCCGAACGTCACTGTGAATGTCGTTGAGACGCCTTGGGCAGACTTGCAGCAAAAGCTTATCACATCGCTTAGCGCAAATGATACGTCAACGCTTCCTGATATCATCTTGATGCAGGACAACGCAATCCAGAAGAATATGTCGAACTATCCGAAGGCGTTCCTTCCTCTTGGCGACAAAATCGACTTGAGCAAGTTCGCTCAGTTCAAAGTGAGTTATGGCGAATATGAGGGAAAGAACTATAGCGTTCCGTTCGACAACGGTGCAACATGCACCTTCCTCCGCACAGACATACTGGAAGAGGCGGGCTTAAAGCCTGAGGACTTCAACGACATCACTTGGGAGCAGTTCCACGAGTACGGAAAGCAGGTTAAGGCGCGAACAGGAAAGGCGCTCATCTCTTACGTCGGAAACGAGCCTGACTGTATCATGATTATGCTTCAGAGCGCAGGAAAGTGGATGTTCGACGAGAAGGGAAAGCCTAACCTCACCTCAAACCCTGTTCTTGAGAAGGCTGTCAAAGTCTATTCAGACATGATTAAAGACGGCGTTTGCTTGAACGTTACTGACTGGAACGCATACATCGCTTCTATCAATAACGGTAATGCTGCCTCTGCAATCAATGGCTGCTGGCTCATCGGCTCAATCTGCGCTCAGAGCGAGCAGGCAGGAAAGTGGGCTATCGTGAACACACCTCGCTTGGGCGATGTTGACAACGCTGTCAATTACTCAAATCAGGGCGGCTCAAGCTGGCTCATCATGGCAAACACAAAGAACCCAGACGTTGCAAAGGACTTCCTCAACAAGACATTCGCAGGCTCAAAGGAGCTTTACGACACAATCCTTCCGACATCAGGCGCTATCGCAACATGGCTTCCTGCCGCAGAGTCAAGCGTTTATGACCAACCAAGCGAGTTCTTCGGCGGACAGAAAATCTATAGCGACATCGTTTCATACTCAAAGAATATCCCTCTCGTAAAGTACGGCGTATTCAACTATGAGGCGCGCGACGCTGTAGGCGTTGCTGTGGCTAAAATCCTTCAGGGAACATCTATTCCTGACGCTCTCAAAGAGGCTCAGAAGAACGTAGAGTTCCAGATGGGCTACTAAAAGTTTTCAGCCTCTCTGAATAGTCTTGTTCAGGGAGGCTGAATAGTCTTATCTAAGGTGTTTAGATAACGGTATCTAAGGTGTTTAGATAACAGTATCTAAGGTGTTTAGATAACAGTATCTAAGATGCTTAGATAACGGTATCTGAGATGCTTAGATAACAGTATCTAATTTTCCAAGCAACATAAGGATAATATATGACAAAAAAAGCGTCTCTCGAACAAAAGTACCGCTTTTCAGGCTGGATGTTTGTCTCGCCTGCGGCGGCTCTTATTTTCGTGCTGAACTTTTACCCGATGGTGCAGGCTTTTGTCCTGTCATTACACGGAGGGCTTGCGAACAATCTTCGGTTTGCGGGCTTCAAGAACTATATCAGACTTTTTCAGGACGACGTTTTCCGCTCTTCTGTGATAAACGTTTTCGTCTATCTCATATTCCAAGTGCCAATAATGCTCTTCTTTGCGCTTGTTCTAGCCTCTTTGCTGAACAATCCTCATCTAAAATACAAGGGCGTTTTTAGAACGATGGTGTTTTTGCCTTGTGCGACGGCTCTTGTTTCTTCGGCGCTCATCTTCAAGTCGATTTTCTCTCCAGACGGGCTTATAAACGTTCTGCTGATGAAAGAGGGGATTATCTCCTCTCCTGTGAACTTCCTTGCGCATCCTGTCTGGGCGAAGATTATCATCATCTTCTGTATAACGTGGCGATGGACGGGGTACAACACGGTCTTCTTCCTTGCGGGATTGCAGAACATCGACTCTGGGGTGTATGAGGCGGCTATTATCGACGGCGCTTCTCGAAAGCAGATGTTCTTCAAGATTACGCTCCCTCTCTTGCGCCCTGTGATTCTTCTCACTTCGATTATGTCGATTAACGGCACGCTGCAGCTATTCGACGAGGTGAAGAACCTCACGGGAGGAGGACCTGGAAACGCAACGATTACGATTTCGCAGTATATTTATAATCTGTCGTTCGTTTATAACCCGCAGTTCGGCTATGCGTCGGCAATCAGCTATGCGATTCTCATCATGGTCGCGCTGTTGTCGTTCGTTCAGCTCAAGGTAGGAGACAAGAAACAATGAAAATGAAGAAACTAAACAGAGTATCGACTGCCTCTTATATATTTCTTGGTGTTGTGTGCTTCTTCTCGGTGTTCCCGTTTTATTGGATGGTGATGGCGGCGACGAACAAAAGCGCGGATATAATCAGCGGGAAACTCACTCCGGGGCTTTATCTTTTTTCTAATATCAAGAGCATGCTAGAAACCGTTTCGATGGGGAGAGCGTTCTGGAACTCGCTTCGCACGAGCATTTTGCAGACGCTGCTTAGCATTCTTGTGTGTTCTGCTGCGGGATACGGCTTTCAGGTCTATCGCGACAAGAAGAAGGATTTGCTGATGAGTATCTTGCTCTTGTCGATGATGATTCCTTTTGCGTCAACGATGATTCCGCTTTTCAGAATGTTCAGTAAGGTGAAGCTGTTGAACACGACTGTTGGTTTCATCTTGCCTTCGATTTCGACAGCGTTCCTCATCTTCTTCTTCCGTCAGAACTCCCAGAGCTTCCCTGTCGAGATTATTCAGGCTGCGCGTGTTGACGGCTTGAGCGAGTTCCAGATTTATGCGGGCGTCTATTGCCCGATTATGGCTCCGACATTTGCGGCTGCGGCAATCGTTACGTTCATGAGCGCGTGGAACAATTATATGTGGCCTTTGATTGTCATGCAGAGTCAGAAGATGCAGACGATGCCGCTTTTGGTGACGGGCTTGACGGCGGGCTACACGACGGATTACGGGCTTTTGATGCTCTCTGTCACGATAATGACGCTCCCGACGGTCGTCTTGTTCTTCACTCAGCAAAAGCGCTTTGTTGAAGGCGTCGTAGGCTCGGTGAAATAATCACTTTCCTCCCTGTTTTTTGTGAAAGCAGGGAGATATTTTTTTTGCGTATACACGAAAATATAAATATCAGACAATATTCGAGGTTTTTATGAGAAACGAAAGGGCATGGCTCAAAGACGCCATCTTTTATGAGATTTACCCGCAGAGCTTTTGCGACACGAACGCGGACGGAATCGGAGACATTCAGGGCATTATTTCAAAGCTGGACTACATTCAGAGCGTGGGCTGCAATGCGCTCTGGCTCAATCCTTGCTTTGATTCTCCGTTTGTTGACGCAGGCTATGACATTCGCGATTACTACCGCGTCGCCCCTCGCTATGGCACGAACGCCGACCTAAAGGCGCTCTTTGATGAGTGCCACAAGCGGGGAATGCACGTTCTTCTTGACCTTGTTCCCGGACACACTTCCGTTGAGTGCAAGTGGTTCAAGGAGTCTCAGAAGCTGGAGAGGAACGAATACACAGACCGCTATGTCTGGACAAACAGCGTCTGGGAAGGCTTTGAGGGCGTCGGCAACATAATGGGCTGTATCCGCGGAGGAACAGAGCGTGAAGGCTGTTGTGCCGTCAACTTCTACAACTGCCAGCCGGCACTTAACTTTGGCTTTTACAAAAAGACAAAGCCATGGCAGCAGGGCATTGACGACGAAGGACCGCGCGCTACCCGCGAGGCAATCAAGGACGTGATGCGCTTCTGGCTTTCGCTTGGCGCTGACGGCTTCCGCGTTGACATGGCGCACTCTCTGGTGAAAAACGACGAAGACCACAAGGGAACTGTAGCGCTCTGGCACGACTTTTTCGACTTCCTCGACAAAGAGTTCCCTGCTGCCGTTATGGTCAGTGAATGGGGAGAGGCGGACAAGTCGCTTGAGGCAGGCTTTCAGATGGACTTCCTTTTGCACTTCGGGCCATCTCACTACCTTGAGCTGTTCCGAAAGGAAAACGAGAGCAACATAAGACCTGAGGACAGCAAGATTCACCCTTATTTTTCAAGAAAGGGCGGCGGCGACATAAAGGAGTTCTTTGACGTTTACATCAAGAACCGTGCCAGCACTGTGGGAAAGGGCGGTTTAATCTGCTTCCCGTCAGGAAACCACGATATGATTCGTATGGCGCGAACGCTCGACGCTGAGGAGATGAAAATCGCCTTTGCCTTTATCCTCACGATGCCGGGCGTTCCTTTCATCTATTACGGCGATGAAATTGGAATGAAGTATGTTGAGAACATAAAGAGCGTGGAAGGCGGATATGTAAGAACAGGCTCAAGAAGCCCGATGGCGTTCGACAAGAGCGCAAACGCAGGCTTTTCTGCCGCTCCTGCCGAAGAGCTGTACATCGCGCAGGACGAGTCAAAGTCATACATCAATGCTGAAAGCGAAAGCGCTGACGAGAACTCGCTTTTGAGCGAAGTGCGACGCCTTGTTGCCCTAAGAAAGGCTCACAGCGCATTTGCATCAGATGCGGACATCACGCTCTTGCAGTGCGACAAAGACTCCTATCCGTTCGTTTATGAGCGAAAGAGCGCTGATGAGACGATTTTTGCTGTGTTCAACCCATGCGACAAAGACGCTGTCGTTACCGCCAAAATCCCAGAAAGCGCCCGCGTCATCTACGCTGTCGGAAGCAAAGAGCCTCTCAAGAAGGAGAACGGCTCTCTCATCGTAAGCGGCGCATCTGCTGTGTTCCTCAAATAAAATCTCCCCTATAGGGGAGGACTCATCTACCTTATAGGGGAGAACATATCTACCGCATAGGGTAGAACACATCAACCCTATAGGGTCTGACATCACGACCCTATGGGGTCGTTTTTTTTGCAAGGGTGGGGAGTGAGTTCAGCGGTGCACGGGGAACTCTGCGTCGATTTTCATTTGTGCGATGAGAAAAAGGTGCGCGGCGTGGACTGTGTCGGACAGGTGCGCGGGCGACAGAAAGCGGTTTTCGACAGGTGTGGTCTCAAAGCGCTCGTACTCTTCTTTGTCGACCCAGTAAAAAGTCTTGTCGCCCATCTTTATCATATATGAGCCTTTTTTGTACATAATGCGGGGAAGGCGTCGGATATCGTTCTTGAAATCGGGGTTCAGGTTCTTTTCGGCAAAGAGCTCTTCTTCGCTTTTCATCGATGTCTCGCCTGATAAGAGTTCGGCTTTGAGTTTTTCGGGCATGCTGACGCGGACGGGCTCGGGAAGCTTCTTTTTGATTTTGCCGAAGATGTCGCGAAGGGGAATGCCGCCGTATTCTTCGATGAGGCGCTTCTTTGCGCGTTCGGCTTCTCGACCTGTGAGCAATATGCTCATTCTGAAAACTTGTGCTTCTTTAATTTCCTTTTCTGTTATGTCCATATAAACAGTATCGGACAAACATCGCTTGCATTGGGCAAAAACTTGACGCCTTTTTGAAAATCTAATATGTTAAAAAAATGAGTTTGTTCTTGGTCTTGACGTTTTTGTTCTTTGTTGGAAGTCTTATCGGCTGGTGTATTGAGGTCTTTTGGAGACGCTTCACCGGAGCGGAAAAGAAATGGATAAACCCCGGCTTTTTGACAGGTCCGTATCTGCCGATTTATGGGCTCAGTTTGTGCGTTCTGTTCTTGCTGTCGTTTATTGATGTGTCGTTCTTAGAAAGCCCTCTTGCACAAAAGGCGCTTCTTTTTGTTCTGATGGCGCTCTCAATCACAGCGATGGAGTACGTCGGCGGGCTTGTGTTCATAAAAGGAATGAACATAAAGCTTTGGGATTACTCGGACAAGTTCGGCAACGTGAAAGGGATTATTTGCCCAGAATACACTTTTTATTGGCTTGTCTTGAGCGCGCTTTATTATTTTTTGATTCACCCGAAAATCCTTGAGTGGCTTTACTGGTTCACGAATCATCTTGCGTTCTGTCTTGTGATTGGCTATTTCTATGGCGTCTTCTCTCTTGATGTGTGCTACACGTTCAACATCTCCGCTAAAATCCGCGCTGTTGCAAAGGAGCGCAAAATCGCTGTTCATTACGAGGCTCTAAAGCACGCAATCCGCGAGCGAAACGCAGAGCGAAAGGAAAGATTGCACTTCTTCTTTGCGTTCCGCACTCATCGCGAAAGCCTGAAAGAGAGCGTGCGCGAAATCATTTCAAAGCGTCTTGGAAAATAGCTCGTCAGGCAAAAAAACACCCTTGTTCTGCACGGAAAAGAACAAGGGTGAAAAATCTTAAAAAAGGAGGCCGCCTATGACAAAATGACGTACCGAGTGTTAATATACACGACGTCAAAAAAATAATCAAGACATAACGCTTTCTTTAATTCTTCTGTCTCGAAATAACATTAAGCCCAATCACCGAAAAACGACATAAACACACAGCCTGCAAAGACAACCGCGATTATGCAGTTCACAACAAGCAAAATCGTGAATGCTTCGGGGCGCTCATCGTATCGGATTTTCCCTCCGAAGCGCATGTAAATCTCTTTTTTCAAAATAGACTCTCCAATCATAAAAAACCATGCAATCGCCAATGCCAAAAGCACAAAATTGAGCGATTTCAGAACGAAAATGCAAAAGATTGCAGCAATAAAGAGCGCAAACATTCCTATTTCGCATATGTCGCCCAGAACTTCGCGGAGAGGCACTTTCTTGCTCTTGGAATAAGGAACGTCGATGTTCCAGAACAAAAAGAAAGCGACTCCCCATAGCGCAATGCAAACGACAAGAGCGGCTATGCTGGCAAAAAGCCTGTGGTATCGCCCTGCATACGAAAAGACCTCTCCGTTCTTTGCCGAAACGATATGAATCTTGTTTCCGCTCCTGAAGCCTGAGTCGTAATTCGAAAGAAGGGGAGCGCTCTCTTTGAACTTTGCGATGACCTCTTCACCGCTTTCGTCCTTGAACAACACTTCAACGCTTATGTATCGCGATTTGTATCGCCCGCTTCTCTCTGTCACTATCTTGGAGTCTTTCACAGTCGCTTCGAACACCTCTCCGTCATTCACAGCCGAAAAGACGTTGTAAACGTTCAAAGCGTTGTAAGCAATCAAAAATGTTGCAAAAAGCCAAAGAGAAATAATTGGGAGATATGTGCTTATTGCTTTTACAAAATAAGTGCTTTTCTTCATAATCAATCAAAAGACGAGCGCTATCGGATTATGTCCTCATCGCCAAACGGGTCGCCGCATTCTGGGCAGAACTTCGGAGGCTTTGATGGGTCGGCGGGCTTCCAGCCACATTTGTCGCATCTGTATTGAAAAGCACCTGCGGGCTTTGGTTTTCCACATTCCTGGCAGAACTTTCCTTGATTCACCTGTCCGCAAGAGCACTTCCAGCCTTGCTCGGACGGTTTTGGAGAGCCACATTCCGGGCAAAACTTGCCTGTCGCGCTTGCACCGCATTTTGTGCATTTCCACTCTGCCGCGCTTTGTGCCTTTTCTTCCGCCTTCTTTGCGCTTTGAGCGCCAGCCATTGCAAAAAGATTCTGAATGTTTGCTCCCCCTGCGTTTTGCGCCATGCCAAAGCCCATAAAAGCGCTTGCAGCTCCGTTTGTGTTCTTCGCAGCCGCTTCCATCGCGTTTGCCTGCGCTCCTGCAAGACGTGCCGCAGCAAATGACGGGTCAGTGTACGCCGCAGTTTCCTGAAGCTGCTTTATTCGCTTTTCGTCCTCTTCGTCTGCCTTTAGCGAGGAGATGCCGAAAGATACAATTTCAAGCCCTCGAAGACGACTCCATTTGTCTGAAAGCTCATTGTTCAAAGCCTGTGCGATTTCGCTTGTGTGGGCAACAAGAGAAGAGTAGCGCACTCCTCTTTCGCCTATTCGTGCAAAGGCGGGCTGAAGCGCTGTCAGAAGCTCGCTTTTGAGCTGTGAGTCGATAGCGTTTCGCTTGAACTCGCTTTCAACATTTGAGCAGACATTCGTGAAAAAGAGAATCGGGTCTTTAATGCGATAACTGTATTCGCCGAAGCATTTTATCGAGATGTCCATATCGATGTGCGCCCTCTCATCGACAACACGGAATGGAACAGGAGCGGCAGTTCCGTATTTTGCGCCAGGTAGCTCTTTTGTGTTGATAAAATACACCCTCTGGTCTTTTGGAGGCTCTCCGCCGAATGTAAATCTCTTTCCGATTTGGCGGAAACTTTCCAAGATGCCCTCTCCGAGCGAGCCTGAGAAAATCGACGGCTCACTTGAAGAATCATAAACGAACTCTCCCGCTTCGGCGCAAAGTTCTGCGATTTTGCCATTTTCAACAATGACCATGCACTGACCTGGCGCAATCGCAATAACAGAGCCTTTCGTTATGATGTTGTCGCTTGCGTGCTTGTTGCTGCTCCTCTTTCCCGCTTTCTTTTGAGCCTTCACGACGAGCGTCTCGCTGTCAAGCGCATCACAATAAAAATACTCTTTCCACTGGTCGCCCAAGACACCGCCTGTCGCGCCCAACGCTGCTTTTATCAATCCCATATAAATCCTCCTATGGATTATTTTTCATCTTTTGGAATAACAACTCTCGTTTCGTTTATGAACATATCAGCATTCTTTCTCAAGTTGAGATGCCCTGAAATATAACTTGTCGCATCTGTTGCGCAAGAAACCGTCTTCATCGCAGAGCGCGCGATAGAAAGCGACGTTATCGCGATAATGAGCGAAAGAACAGAGCCTCCCGCAAGAATCATCGTCGCCTCATCGCTGTCAAAACTCCAATCCCCGAACTTTATCCCCAAAAACACGATGAGAGCCTCGATTGCCGCCGAGATAAAAAAGGCTTTGAAGAACCGTGCGACGCTTTTTGCCGCGCTTATCGGAAGAGTGCCGACAGTCTTTCCCGTCTGCCCGTTTATCGCAAACGAAAACATTTTGTCCTGCCATTTTGTGTTCAGCAAATACACTGGCAAAAGCCCGTAGTGCTGAACCGTGCTTGTGAATGTCGCGTTTCCCGCCGAAAGCGAAACGGAATCGTAGCCGCTGACTGTGTAATAAAAGGCTTGCTGAAGGCTTCCTGCCGTGCGGTTTGCTGCACGTTTTGCGCAATCCTCGCCGTCCTCATCTCGAATGTCTGCAAGATACCCCGGCAAAAATCCCGTCGAGAACGGCTTTAGACCGCTATAGTCGAACGGTTCGAGAGAATCCATCAAATTGTTGTCCATTTGCTTTGAAGCGTCAACAGGAACCATCTTGAAGTCCATTGAGCCTTCGCGGACACAATTGTAATAGCGCGTGATTTTCACAGTTTCGCGCGAGTTTTGCTTCGTTATGTGCTTTTCGCTGTTGAAAATGGCATATCCGTCTGCTGTTCCGTCAAAAAAATAAAACGGCACATAAACGCCTTTGACCTCTTGAAGAGAGTTCTCGCTCGTGAACGTCTTTGGAAGAAGCGGCTTTCCTTTGTAGAACTCTTTTAGCAGCAAAACAGCTTTTTCCTTTTTTATCGCAAACGGAATGATATAGTCAGGCTTCAATTCGCCCTTGAACTGCGTCGTCACAACGGCAGTGTTGTTGCAATATGGGCAACTTGTAGCCGCTGTCGTCGGCTGGCACACGATTTTTGCACCGCAAGCCGTACAAGAGAGCTCAACAAGATTTTCGTCTTCTTGATTTTCCTCGACAACCGATTCTTTTTCTTTGCTTTTCAGCTCATCGATTTCAAAATCGCTTTCGCAATACGGGCAGTGAAGCTTTGAAGTTCCTGCCTCATATTCAAGCGGCGCGCCGCACGCGGGACATTGATAGTTTTGTATTTCTGCCATAGTGTTTTTAGTATAATGTGTTTTTCCCAAAATCGCAAAGATGTCGGTTTTTTGCCGAAAAACTATTGCCCGAAAGGCGATTTCGCTCAATTTTGGCTTTGGGCAAATGCCCGAATAGAGATTTTGCTCAGTTTTGGTTTTGGGCGAATGCCCGAAAGGTGATTTCGTTGAATTTGGCGTTTCGGGCAATGCCCGAAGCGAGATTTTGGTGATTTTGGCTTTCGGGAAAATGCCCGAAACATAAAAATGCTGGAAAACAAAAAGGCAGTGTTCCAAAATGTGCGATTTTGAAGAACACTGCCTTTTATTTGAAAGACTCAGACTTTGAATTGGTCGATTTGCTGCCCGATTTCGTCGATGCTCTCGCCCATCTTCTTTGTGATTTCTTCGAGAGCAGCGCCTGTCTCGTCGATTTTTCGCGCACTGGCGCTCATGTTGTCCATACTGTCTTTCATTTCGCCTGTCGCGCTTTGAAGATTGAGGATTTCTTTCATAATCGCCTTGTTTCCGGCGCTCATTTCGCCAGAGGCGCTTTTTACTTCAAGCGTGCTGTCGTTCATCTGCTTCAATGCGTCGATAATCTGCCTTGAGCCTGCGTTCTGCTCGTCCATTGCGTTCTTGATTTGTCGGACAAGCTCGTCTGTGCCGCGGATTTTGTCAGAAACATTGAGGAACGCCGCGCTTGACTCTCCAGAAGCGGAAACGACAGTCTTGATTGACTCTCTGATTGAGCCGAGCTGCTCACCGATTGTCTTTGACTGCTGAGATGATGTCTCGCTGAGCTTTCGGATTTCGTCTGCAACGACAGAAAAGCCTTTTCCTGCGTCTCCTGCGTGAGCCGCCTCGATAGCTGCGTTCATGGCAAGAAGGTTCGTCTGGCTTGCGATTGATGCAATGGCTTTGTTTGCTTCTTGCAAAAGTTCGCTCTGAGATTCGATGTGCGAGATTTTTTCGTTCACGGCTTCCTGTTTTCGAGCGCCGTTCTGCGCATCATTTTGGAGCTCGCCGAAAGACTCTGCCATTTTCTCAACAGAGGAGTTTACGCTTGCGATGTTTCCAATCATTTGCTCGACAGCAGATGAAGCCTGCGAAACATTTTCGCTTTGGCTCGTCATCATTTTCTCGAACGATTCGACGTTTGCCATAATCTCGTTCATCGCGCTTGCCGTCTGGTTCACGCTCTCGCTTTGTGAAGAGATTTGCTTGTGCACATGCGAGATGTTTTCGAGAATTTGCGCGATTGAGTCCGCAGTGTCCTGCGCGCTTGCGTCCATATCCTCTCCTGCCTGCATAAGCGTGTTTTTTGAGTTTTTCACGCCAGAAACAATCGTCTGGAGCTTTTCGGTGAACTTGTTGAAGCCCGCAACGACCTCTCCGACCTCATCTTTTGATGAGACTGAAATGCGCTTTGTGAGGTCTGCGTTTCCTGTTGCGATTTCATTGATATTTTCCCTTACTTTGCGAAGCGGCTTTATGCTCAAATGCACGATTATGTATCCGAGAACCAGCGCCACTGCGATAATCGCAAGAGATGTGAAAAGCATTATAATCATCATCGCGTCAATGCTTCCGAGATATTCCTTTCGCGGTGTCATACAGAAAATGAGCCAGTTCGTGCCACCGCCTACAGGACGATAGGCTGCAATCATGACCGTTTTTCGTCTTGCTTCAAAAAATATCGAAGTGCCGCTCTGACCGTTCATCGCAGCCTCAATTCCGTCGTGCATTCCCCCTGTTTTCACCGATTGAACAAGAATCTGTCCTTTTTCAACATATTTTGGGTCAGAATCTCCGATTGTGCGCCCTGTTTTCTGGCTTATGATAATCGGGTGGTTTCCATTTCCGATGATTGTCTCAGCGCAGAAGTCTGAAAGTGATTTTCCGTCTACAACTGCAACAAGAACACCTATAATTGAGCCATTATTGCTTTTTACTGGAACGGAATAGAACATCAAAAGCTGATTGTTGACAGTTGAAACTTCTGGGTCGCGGATAAAGCGGGAGCCTTTCAGCGCTCCTTGAAAATATTCTGCTGAAGCAAGATTGACTTTGTTTCCTGCATCAGTAAGAACATTGCCGTCCTTATCGTAGAATGCGATGTTCACAAAAGATTTGTCTGCACGTTTGACGTCCGCAAGAATTGCATTTTTTTCGAGCATCGAAGTATTTTCGTCTTTCATCGCTGAAATTTCTGCAATCGCCTCAAGGACTTCAAAAATACGCTCGTTTTGAGCAATAAGTTTGTTCGATACGTTGTCGGTAACTTCTTTAAGATTTTGCCCGATTGATTTTTCCAATGCTGGACGGGCAGTATTGAATGCAATCATTCCAAGAATTACGTTTGATATGATGACAAGACTTGCCATCATCACGATGATTTTTGCTTTTAGACTTTGCAGTTTTCTTGCAAGATTTACTTTCATAGTTTACTCCCAAACATTTTGCTTTGAGGACAGCAGATTTATTTCATTTTACAGAAAATGTTGAACACATTCCATAAATATCTTTTTATTTGAAAAATCAGTCAGATTTTCGAGAAAGGAAGAAAATGCTGACTGCCGTCAAAAGAAATACACACGATGCGAGCGAGAACGACAGCGCATAAACGCCGACCATTCCAACAATAACCGTTGCTAATAATTTTAGCGCATAAAGTCCGCATGTAATCGCGATGTAGCAGATGAATGTCATAAATGGGAATGTCAAAATCCAGTTAAAGCGGAAAACATCGCCTTTGTTTACCCTATAATTCCATGCGAAAGTTGCACAGAAAATGAAAATGATGAACAGCAAAAGCGGGTAGCACAATCGCTCCACAAGAATAAGGCGAAGACTTTCTGTTGAAAAGCCGTAAATCTCGCTCTTTCTCACAAACTTCATCAAGAGCGGCAAGAACATTTTGTCAGCACCGACGGCAGCGTTCGCAACAAGTTCAAAATCGTTGTATGGCATTGGAATCTCAAAAAACAAAGCGCTTCTCTTTTCGCTTCTTCCATCTCCAAGCGTGTAGACTGGCTCAACAATGCCAGAATTGTTTTCCTTATAAACAGACTTCACCATAATGCTTGTGTTAGCATTTCCTGTGTCAAACATTTTTGCATAAGGAACGCTCATCGAATATTCTTCCTGTCCGTTTGCATCGAACTTGTGGACTGAAAGCCCTCTCAAATACTTTCCGTGAGAAAAATCTGTGACGCCTTGAACAAACACAATGTAAGTGCCGCCTTCATCGAGTTTGACGCTAAAATACATATTTCTGACATTCTCGAAATGTTCGATACCGTTCATCTCGTCAACAAAGAAATATTTTTTCAAAAGCGCTTCTTCGCTTTTTGCAAGATACTGCCTGATGTCTGGGTCGTCAGCAAGAGAGCGCGATGTGTCGTAAAGCGTTTTGAATGTGTAATACGCTGTTATCGGGTCGTCATTCAAAAGCGCGCTGTAGCCATAGTATTTTGTTGAATAGACATCGAAAATCTCTTCGTAGTTTTCGGCGTTTATCGATTTGTATGGAATTGAAAGCGCTGACCATTCTTGCTCTCCACCTTTTTTCTCTCCTTCCATTTCGGCTGCGATATTGGCATAATAATGCGCTGAAAACCAATCGCCCTTTTCCGAAGCCTCCGCGACCTTTTCGCGCAACGCCTCTATTGAAAAAGGAGCGTTTTTTGTGTTTTCGACCTTATTTTCAATACCGTCCGCTCCAAGAATAAAGCCTTTTTTGTGCTCCTGAACATCGTAGGCTGTTTCTGCACGGCTTATGAATGATTGCGCCTCTTTGCTTGAAGCGTTTATTCCAGAAATCCCTTGCGCATAATGAAGAGCCAACTCCAAGTCGCCCTCCTCAAGATAATGCTCTCCCCATTTGAGATAATCGCGATACAAAAGATAATCTGAGCGCAAAGAATCGCGCTTTGCAGAAACGAGCGGCAGAAAAATCTCGTTTGAAATCGTCATAACCAGCACAAGAAGAATCGACAATTTCACAGCATAGCCAAAAAGATACAAAATTTCGTCAGAAAATCTGTAGCGACACTTTGAACTGAATCGGCTGAACTCAATCGTTCCTCCAATCATCGCGCCAGAAACACCAAGGGCGGGAACAAAATCAAGAAAATACTTGCACGCTGTGAGAAGACGATAGAAAAACACATCAGAAGCAAAAAGCTCTGGAGTTCCCTGAAAACACGCAACACAAATACTCACGCAAAACGCAAAAATTGTATAAATCACCGAAAAAAGCAGAATCCGTTTCATTTTTTACATCTCCTAAAACTCAGAACGACGGTTGCCGTTGAACATGCTGCTCAAAATTCCCCAGATTGTGAACACAAGGAAAACTGCAATATTAACAGCAACAAGAGGAGGCTCGGCAACAAAAGATGAAATTGAACCAAGATTAGAGCCTGAATCGCGGAATGAAGCAAAAATCGGAAGCTCAAAATATGAGACATTAAAAGCGATTATCGAAAGATAAGAGAAAGTTACGATAATGCAGTTTGACAATTTGTAAGTTGAAAGTCCCCGAAGAAGAAACACCGAGAAAAGAGCCGCTCCAAGCGAGGCAAAGCAAACCCACGAAATAATACCACCTGAAATTGCCTGAAACGCTTGAGCTTTCAAATGCTGAGAAGCAAAAACAATCATCCAGACAACAGTCGGCATTTTTAGCGTGCGCTCAATTATCACGTCCGAAAAGTTTGTCAGCGATGAATTGTTTGCGAAAATCTCGCGCTTTGAAAAAGTTTCTGTTTTTCCATTCGCTTGAGCGTCAGTTTTTGCAATCGAAATCCCGTCCGCGCTCGCTCTTTTTCGTCCGTCCTCGCTGTCCAAAATTGGTCGCACGGCTGTGAAATAATCAATAGAGCCGCTCACTTCGCGAAAGTAGCCTACGCTCGGAAGCCCGAATTTCTTTTCTTCCATCTCTTCAATCGCCTGCTGATTTTTCGTCATAAACGACGCCGAAAGCGGAAGCAGCACACCCCAAGATAAAAACGACAGCGCAAGATATACCGCAAAAGTCGGAACGAGTGCAGTTTCAGGGTGTCTGACAACGTAGAGAGGCACAAAAAGCGACGTCGCTATCACGCACACAGGAAAAGATTCCAGAATCCCCGCCCAAAAAAGAGGTGCGGAAAAAAAGAAAAGACTTTCGCCTGAAACAAGCATTGTGCAAGCCTGAAAGACCATAAACACAACAGCAAGTGCAGCAGTGCCGAAAACAATTAGAAAAAGATACGCGAATATCATATAAATCGGGGTTTTCATTTGTTTAAAATGGTATCACGAAAAGGAAGCAAAAACAACTCTCAAAGCAGTTTCGGGCGCTAAAATCTTTTTTTGACTAAAAACGGTTTTTGCTTTCTCCAAAAAATCATTTTTAGGCTCGATATTGTTTAATATTTCCTTGCCAAAACGTTTTTTTGTCAATTATTAAATAATAATTCGCCGAAAACTTCTTTTTTTGCCAATTATTATTCAATAATTCGCTGCCAGAAAAAAAAGCGGGCAATTATTGTTTAATAATTCAATACTAGTTTAAGAAATAATGAATTATTGCCCAATGTTTCAATGCAAAATTAAGAATTGACCAATTATTTTCTAATAATTCGCTCCCGACAAAAAAAGTGAGCAATTATTGCTCAATAATGAGCAAAAAAAATTGGCTTTGCACAAATTACAAAAATGTACAAAGCCGATTTTGCAGGAAAACAATCAAAAAAGATTTTTAACCTAATGAAACTGTTCCTGCATCGTTGATTGCAAGAATTGATTTGCACTCAGAGCAACGGAAACGACCTGCGCGCGTTGCCTTAAGTCTCTTTCCGCAAACAGGACAGCCGAATACTTTCGGGAACACGCTTGCTGCAACAGGAGCGCCCTGCTTGAAGAACGCGATGGCTTCAGCTGTTGTGTCCTTGATATTGAAGAACTGCGAAAATCCCAAAAGCTGGAATACTTCGTAAACTTTTGGCTGAATCTCCAAAAGAACAATGTCTCCGCCCTTCGGTTTTACCAATTTCAAGAATGCTGTGAAAGAACCGATGCCCGTTGATGAAACATAATTAAGCGCGGCACAGTTGAAAATCAAATTCACGAAGCCTGTTTCAACGATTTTGTTGACTCTCTTCTGAAAGAAAGCCGAATTGTATGTGTCAATGTATCCGTTCAAATAAATCGAAATGCCGTTGGGCACGTCGTCCACTTTCTCGAGCGAGATTTTCAAGCTATCATCGTGCTCGTCATTGAATCCTGGAACAAGACTATTGTTGTTGCTCATATTACCCTCGTAGCGTCGTAAAGATTTGCATTGATAAAACTAATTATATAGCATAATCAAAAAAAATCCTACAAAAAATCGAAAAATCGCTGAATTTTTATATTTATGCATTCCAACCTTTGTCAACGCAAAGCAAAACTCCGTTTGCGCTTTCACTGTCAATCAAAAATTCGGCGGCGTTTGCGATTTCTTTTTTCATGATTAGTTTTTTGTCTGGCATTTTTGCCTTTAATGCTTCTTTTGTTTGCTCGCTTAAATATTCTGTGTCCACAAAACCAGGAAGAATGGCGTTCGCACTTATTGAAAACGGCGAGCCTTCAACCGAAAGCGATTTTGTAAGCACGGCGATTGCAGTCTTCGCTCCTGCATAAGCGGCGTTTGTGCGAAATGCTCTGATTTGGTCTGTGCGCGTCCCGCCAAAAAGAATTATGCGACCGAAATTGCGCTTTTTCATTTCAGAAAGTGCTATGCTCGAAAGGTATCCGGGGAGTGCGTAATCAAAGAGAGCGACTTTTTGCCAATCCTGAAGCGTTGTTTCTTCAAGACTTTTTTGAATGAATGGTCCAAAGCAAACGCAAAGTATATCTGCGTTTTTTACTTCTTTTTCCAACTCTTTCCATTCGCTTTTTTTTGTGAGCTCACAAAATTGTTCTTTCTCAAAATCGATTTTTATGTCGCCGCTTTTTCGTCCTGTCACCAAAACATGAGCGCCACGCTCTTCTAGCATTTCGGCGATTGCGTGTCCGATGCCGCCAGTTCCGCCGACGACGAGCGCTCTTTTTCCTTTTATGAAGTCTGTCTGTTTCATCGCTTCATTCTAGCAAAAAAGGGTGAAAACGAGTATAGTTTGCCTTATGAATTTGGATAATGTTTACATCGTGCTTTCACACCCAGAAGAAAGCCGCAATGTTGGCGCTGTTTGTCGTGCAATGGCTAATTCAGGAATAAAACATTTGCGGATTGTCGGAAAAAAAGAGGATTTTGACGAAGAGCGAGTCCGCATTCTTGCGATTCACGCCGCGTATATTTGGGAGAACGCCGAGTTCTTCGACAGCGTTACTCAGGCCGTCTCGGATTGTTTTTGCGCTGCTGGAACGACAAGGCGCAAAGGAAAAAAGCGCAAAGGAAAACTGCTTTTGCCAGAGGAATTCATTGACGAGATTTCAAGCGCTGAAAATGGCAAGGCTGCTATCGTTTTCGGAAACGAGCGCACAGGATTGACTGATGAAGAACTTGAAGAATGTACTCTTGGCGTTACAATTCCGTCTTGCGCTGATTTTGCGTCTCTCAATCTTTCGCACGCCGTTCAGATTATGTGCTATCACGCTTTCCGTGCCAGCGAAAAGCCAAGCGCCGGCTACACTCCAGTGTCGCTTGAAAGGCTCGACAAGACCGTAAGCGAAATTGCGGACAATCTTCAAAAAATAGGTTTTTTCAGCGTGACAGGCAGGCACGATATGGAACAATTCTGGAGAATGATTTTGTCTCGCGCTGCGATTTCGGAAGGCGAGGCAAAATACATCGAAAAGGTCTTTGACAAAGCCGCAGGGCTCTCGTGCAAAGGACGCAAAGAAAACTAAAAGTTGATATAGTCGTTTTTGCGAAAAAGTTTGTGGAACAGCAAAATTGCGAGGAATTTTGCGTAAGGGAAAATCAAGAAAATCTTGAACGGGTTGTGGAAAATCTCGCTCCAGATTTCCAAGCCCTTGTCAAAAACTTCCTCGCTGACCCTCTTCTTTCGTTCCGAGAAAATCCCGAAAATGTCGCGATAATACAAAAATATGCTCGAAGAAAAGCGGTTCTTGCGCTTGTATGCCCAGCAATCTTTGTCGCGAACGCCCTCGCTCAAAAGCACAAGAGTAGGAGATGCTTTGTAAATCGCTTGAACAATGTTTTCTTCAACGCTTTTCGGGTAATAGCCAACATAGCGTCCGACAACTTGCAAAGCGCGGAATGTCGAATTGATATTGCGCTCCGTTTGCATAACAGTGCGCTTTCGCCCACCCAAAAGATAAAGAGAGCGGACATGACGCTCCAAAATAGTCAAGATTTGGATAACAGCGTAAAACGGATTGTAGCGGTGCGGAACAGGGCATTTCAAAAAACGCGCTGCCATCAAAATGCTTTTTGACACAGGGATAATCAAATCCGCATCACGAATACACTGCGCAAAAGTGCTTTTTTTGCTTCGGGCGCGAAGAAGTTTCCAAACCGTCAGGAACACTATTTGCTTTGTTCCCGGACGCGCCATGAGTTCCATAATTTCGCTTTCAAGGTTTTCAGGACGGCAGATGTCAACGGGGACACCGAGTAGCGTTATTCTTTGAATTGCCATAAATCTTTCTCCGAAAGTGCTGATTGAACAGAAGCAATGCCATAAAGCGCCGCTGTTTCGCATCTCAAAATATTTGTTGAAAAATGTATTGTTGAAAATCCTGCTTGCGAAAGCGTTTCGATTTCAGAAGGACTAATTCCGCCTTCAGCGCCGACTGCAAGACAAATGCGCTCGCCTGAATAAGCAGAAAGCGCCTTGTGAAGCGACACCGTTTTTTCATTGCGCTCATAAAGCGAAAGCGCAATCCCGCCACCCTCGCTTTTCCAAAATGACGCGGCATCTTGAACGCTCATCGGCTCTGCAACGCGGGTGTTTGTCGCAGAACCGCACTGTGAAAGCGCCTCACGAATGATTCTCTGCCAGCGCTCAGCCTTTGCCGACGAAGCGCGACACGCACTAACAGCGCCTTTCTCGCAATATTCTCCGATAACAGGAACGATTAGTTCAACACCACATTCTGTTGCTTGGCGGATAATCAAATCCATCTTTTGAGGTTTCGCAATGAACTGGAAAAGATAGAACGAAACGCCGTTTTTTTCTGATTTCGCACCGTGCTCGCTGATAAAACGAGTGCCAGAGGTCTCTCCTTGCGCGCAAAGCTGGAGCGTCACAGTGCGACAAGAAGCGTCAACCTGTGCCGCTGTCATATTGCAAAGAGAACCGTCAGGAAGTCGGACAGCGAGCATATCACCATTTTGGATTCTCAAGACCTGCTTCAAGTACCTGAAATCTTTGTCCGTAACACGAAGCGTTCCGTCAGAAGAAAGAGGCGAACTTGCGACAAACTGCCTCATTTCTCGCTAGCCTTTTCTTCTTGTGCGAGTCGCTCAGTCTCGATTTCCTTGAGCGTTTTGACGCTCTTCATAAGAGAAGAGAACTTTCCGCCGTTCGCAATTTCGAGCGCCTTTGTAAGCTGCTCGTCATAATCCTTGTCGTAAAGCGGCATCTCTCTCGCGCGGTTCACGTTCACTCTGATGACTCGGCGCAAGAAGCGCAAGTCGAGCGGATATTTTTTTGAAAGCGTTTTTGCATAAGAAGCGATGTCTTTCTCGCTCATATCAGGGTGAGACGCGACATAAGGCTTTATCACATCATCTTTTATGAGATTCTGGAATGCTTTTTCCTCTTCTTCGCCGTTGACGCTCACATTCTTGATTTCCAAATCAGGCGGAATGCCGATTGAGTGAATGTTCGTGTCGCTCGGGCTGTAATAGCGCGAAATCGTGAGACGAACACCGACATCTCCAGGCGGAATCGGAACAACAAGCTGAACCGAACCCTTGCCATAAGAGCGCTCGCCCACAAGATACGCCACTTTCGCGTCTTTGAGAGCGCCTGAGAGCACCTCAGAGCAGCTCGCGCTGTTGTGGTCGATAAGAAGCACGACAGGAAGCCCTTTCGGAACAATCGTGTTCTTCGCGCTTGCGAACTCAACCTTGTTTTCTCTCTGGATACGGCTCTTTGTTGACACAATCACGCCTGAGTCAATGAACATATCAGCGATTTCGACAGCGCTCGACAAAATTCCGCCCGGATTGTTCCTCAAGTCCACGACAAGCGACTTGTAGCCGCTCTTCTCGAATGATTTTAGCGCCTCACGAACGCGGGAAGCCGTCTGCGGCGTGAACTCAAGAATGCGAAGATAGCCAGTCTTGTCAATCATCGTGTATTTTACAGTCTGAACCTCGATGAGCGCTCTTGTAATCGTGAACGGAAGCTCCATCTCGCCCCTCTTCACGACAAAACTCACCTCTGTTCCGACAGGACCTCGCAAAAGCGAAAGAACATCGTTCATCGAAATCGTCGACGTGTCCGTCCCGTTTATGCTCACGATAAGGTCGCCCGTCTGAATGCCCGCCTTCGCGCCAGGAGTGTCCTCAATCGCGCTCACAACCTCAACAAACGCTGGTTTGTCAGCCGTGCTTTTCACCTCTTTTGAAATGCTAAGCCCCACACCGCCGAAACTTCCGACAGTCGTCTCGTTCATGCTCGTCATTGACTCAGCGTCAAGATAATAACTGAACTGGTCGCCAAGAGAGTCCATAAGACCTCGCATAGCGCCCTCAAAAAGCACCTTCGGCTCAACTTCGTCAACATAATTTCGCTCGACGAAATCGAACACGCTGTAAAGTTGCTGCATATATTGACGACTTGTCTGTGTGTTTACCTGAGGAGTTGAACTTTGTGCAAAGCATTTTGATGTAATGATTACAAGTGCAAGAAAAGATACTGCGCAAGTACATATTTTAAGGCTTTTTCTACCTACTTTTTCTAACAATTTCATATCTTTTATTTTACGTCAGCATAGACTTTTGTCAAGCAATCTTGAAAACTCTTGTAAATTCGCAGGTGGTGTTTCAAAAGGGCTGCTGATTTTGATAATTTGTCATTGGAGAGCTTGTTTAAAATCCAATCAATCAAGGCAGAGGAAGAAAACAAGTTCAGCATGACAATAATGCTTTTTAATTCCCTTTCATTTCACATGTCCTCACGACTGCATTGACGTTTCGGCTCAGAAATTGGCTCATGCAAAACTGCGGCGGTCAATAAATTCCAGTTCATCGCTTTCTTCAAAGTGAAGAAGATAATAAATTCCAGTTAATTGACTTCTGCAAGACTGCGGCAGCCAATAAATTCCAGTTCATCGCTTTCTTCAAAGTGAAGAAGACGATAAATTCCAGTTAATTGACTTGTGCAAGACTGCGGCGGTCAATAAATTCCAGTTTATCGCTTTCTTCAAAGTGAGGCAGTCAATAAATTCCAGTTAACGCCAATGCAGTTACGATAAATAATGACATTTGTCCAACCTTGTGGTATACTTTGCTCATTATGCAGATTATTCCAATAGCAAGCGGCAAGGGCGGTGTGGGCAAGAGCCTGCTTTCCGCAAACCTTGCAATAGCACTCGGCAAGGCTGGAAAAAGGGTCTTGCTTGCAGACTTAGACCTCGGCGCGTCTAATTTGCACTTAGTTATCGGGCAGCAAGCTCCAAAGAAGGGTATTGGCACTTTTTTGACGGGCGCGCAAGATTTTGAGTCAATAATTACAGATACTGATTACGAAAATGTTCGCTTCATCGCAGGAGATTCTGAAATTCCTGGGATGTCTTCAATAAAATCCGCTCAGAAAAATTCGCTGATAAAAAAACTTTTGAAGTGCGACACTGATTATCTGATTCTTGATTTGGGCGCCGGCACTCACTTGAGCATTCTTGATTTCTTTTTGCTCTCGCCTCAGGGCATTGTCGTGACGGCTCCGACTGTAACGGCGACTCTCAACGGCTACCTTTTCTTGAAGAACGCGGTTTTCAGAATGATGTACAACACGTTCAAGAAGGGAACTCCGGGCTACGATTATCTCAAGAAGCTCAGAAGCGATTCTTCTTCGCTTCAGCGTCTTTACATTCCGAAACTTGTCGAGGAATTGCAGAAGGTCGACCCGGAGAACACGGAGCTTTTCATAAAGCGAAAAGCACAATTCCACCCGCGTCTTGTGATGAACTGCATCGACAATCCGGTGGACGCCGAAAAAGCGCAGAAAATCCGCCGCTCCTGCTCGCAGTATCTTGGAATGAACTTGGAGCATCTTGGCGTCATTTATCGCGATTCTCTTCAGGACCGCGCTCTTTCTTCTCGTCTTCCTGTCATTGTCTACAAGCCTCAGGCTGTTATCTCGCAGGCGATTTTCCGCATTGCCGACAGAATCCTTGAGTCTGAGACGCTTTCGTTTGACGAGAACTATGTTGTAACGAATGAGGACGAAGGCTCTGATTCATTCCAGATTGCAAGCGAAGAAGCGCTCGATGATTACAGCGCAAAGATGGCTTATGTTGAGGAATTGCTCGGAACGGGCGCTCTGACGGCTGGGGAACTTGCAGAAACTGTGAAAATGCAGCAGATGGAACTCAATCAGCTCAAAAAAGAGAACACTCTTTTGAAGTCCAAACTGCTAAAAGCCGCTCAGCAGGGCTTTAAGTTCTGATGCGAGCATAAAAAACGGAGTGTAAGTGAAAAAATGTTCCTCTATATAAATTATCCTTCTTGGATTCACCCCGAACTTTTTCCGAATGTGCCTGTTCTCTCTCTTGTGCGCTGGTACGGTCTTATGTACATTTGCGCTTTTTCGACTGCGTATTTTATTTTGAAGCGCCTTTTGAAAGAGGGCTATTTTGAAAGCGGCGAAAATGCGATAAAAACGACTGAGGACGATGTTTTCAGCTACATCACGACGGGAATCGTCTTTTTGCTTATCGGTGCGCGTGTGTTTTCGACTCTCGTCTACGACACGACGGGCGATTACTGGCGAAAACCGTGGCTCATCTTCTGGCCGTTCGACGAGATTACGCACAAGTTCACAGGGCTTGCGGGAATGAGCTATCATGGCGGCTTTATCGGAGGGCTTTTTGGTTGTGTTTTTTGGTGCAAGAAAAACAAGCGCCCTCTTTTGAAGTGGCTTGATGCGATTGTGATTGCTATCGCTGGCGGCTACACTTTCGGTCGTCTTGGAAACTTTTTGAACGGGGAGCTTTTCGGCAGAGTAACGACTGTTCCTTGGGGTGTTGTTTTCCCGTCGGCGCAGAAGTTCTCGCTTTCGCAAGGCTGGGTTCAAACCGTGGTTGAAAAAACAGGGCTTGCTGTTTCTGAGGGCACTCGTCTTGTGAATCTTCCGCGACACCCAAGCCAGCTCTATGAGGCGTTTTTCGAGGGGATTTGCACTTTCCTTATTCTTTGGGCGGCACACAAAAAGAAGTTTTCTGCCGGGATTGTCGCTTCTCTTTACCCGATTTGCTACGGAACATTCCGCTTCATCATCGAGTATTTCCGCGAGCCTGATTCAAACATCGGCTACAGAATCGCTGTTGATCCAAGCGCGCACACTTATTTGAATACATCGCTTTTGAACTTGTCGACAGGGCAGGTTCTTTGTGCGTTGATGATTTTTGGCGGAATTGCGATGGCAGTTTCGTGTTCAGTGATTGGCAGAAAAAAAGCAAAATCACTGGAAAAATAAATTCTTTTATATTTTTACAAAGGAGATGTTTATGAAACCAACACTTCTTGTCCTTGCGGCAGGAATGGGAAGCCGTTATGGCGGTGTAAAGCAAATTGACAGCGTCGGTCAGCATGGAGAGTGCTTGCTCGATTATTCTGCGTTCGATGCTGCAAAGAGCGGTTTTTCTCGCATTGTGTTTATCATCAGAAAGGATATTGAAAAAGATTTCCGTGAGCGTCTTTTTGACCGCATTGCAAGAAATCTTGATGCAAGTTATGTCTTCCAGTCTCGTGAGTCGCTTTTGACTGCCGAAGAAATCGCCAGAACAACAGAGCGCACAAAGCCGTGGGGAACGATTCACGCTGTTTTGTGCGCAAAAGAAAAGATTTGCGACGCACCTTTTGCCGTCATCAATTCGGACGACTATTATGGTCGAAATGCTTTTGAGCAACTTGGCGCTTATCTTTCTTCTGTGTCGAACGACAGCACAGAACACGCGATGGTGGGCTATGTGCTTGGAAATACAATGAGCCGCAACGGAACTGTGAGCCGCGGTGTCTGCACGGTGAAGGACGGTTATCTTGATTCAATCGTCGAAAACACAAAAATCGGCTACGAAGGCGATGACATTATCAGCGAAATCGGTGGCGGCAAGGTAAAACTTAGCGGTAAAGAACCTGTCAGCATGAATCTTTTTGGCTTTACACCATCTGCATTCCCTGTTTTTGACGAATATTGGAGCAACTTCAAAGCGGAAAAACTTGGCGAATTGAAAGCAGAGGCGCTTCTTCCTGTTGCGGCAAGTCAAATCGTTCAAACTGGGCATGGCACAATCAAATTTTTGCAGTCTGCAGAAAAATGGTTCGGAATGACCTATCCAGAAGACCGTGAACTCGTGAAAAACGAAATTGCAAAGAAGATTGCAAGCGGTTATTATCCTGAGAAGTTGTGGGAAAAATAAGCAAAAAATGCCACAAAAGTGAAAAAAATGATGTTTTTTGCTTTTGTGGTCTTGACACTTTTTCAGTAAAAATGTATATTACAAGAGCATTCAGCAATAAGCCGAATGATTGATGTTCTAACATCTTGGGCTATTAGCTCAGTAGGTAGAGCAACGCCCTTTTAAGGCGTGGGTCTGCAGTTCGAATCTGCAATAGCTCAATAAAAGACTTACACAAAAAAGTGTAGGTCTTTTTTTTATGTCTGTGTTTTAAGGCTTTGAAGTAGTTCCTGCTATTGAGGCAAAAGAAATCATAAAAAATCCCCTCGTCCGAAAAGAAGAGGGGCAAATCTTTCACCGTGCGCCGTTTTGGTGCAATTTGTTGTAAACTTCGTTGATACGACGCATCTCGTCAATGTCGATAACTTCGATTTCATTGGTTTTCATTACAATCTGATGCTTTTTCTCGTAGCGCTCAAGTTCGTCTTTTGTCGCATTTGCAGGAAGTCCAGCCCATTGCGCAACGTCTGCGATTGTGACGCGATAAGTTCGCTGAGTGCCATTCAAAAGAGGATTTGGCGTTCCCATCTCTTCGAGCATAACGAAAACGGCGGCGATTCGCACATGCGGTTCATTTATGACAAGAATGCGAAGACGTTGCTTTTGGTCGAAAATGCGTTTGCAGAACATCTTCATCAAAACAAGCGCAATCTGAGGGTTTCCTGTAATCAGCGAGCCGAAGTTCGCTTTGTTGAACTCAAGAACAGTAACCATTCCGCTTGCGAAAATCGTTGCAGAGCGTGGCGTGTTATCGATGATTGCCATCTCGCCGAAGAAATCTCCCGCTCCAAGAACGTCGAGCTTCTTGAGAGCGCCGTTTATAAACTTTGAAATCTGTACTTCACCGCGCTGGATAAAATAAAAAGAATCTCCAGGCTCAAATTCCGAGATAATAACCTGACCGTCAGTGTAAGTTTTTGCAAAACGCTTGAAAACAGGAAGTTCAAATTGCTTCATAAGCCCGTTTGGATTTGTTTTCGGTTGAGCAAAATTGTTGTTTTTTTCCATCACTTCCGCTTTTTTTGAAGCAACCCCGTAAACCTTTTTCATCTCAGGAATTTTCTTTGAATTTGGGAAGCGCATCATAAACTTCTGGCAAACATCGGCTGCGCTCTGGAACTCGCCTGTTTCGTAGAAGCACTTCATAATGCTTTCCATTCCGGCTTCCTTGTCAACAGCGTCAGTATCCTGCTTCAAGATTGATTCAGCCTTTCTGTGCATCAAGCGTAGCTGGTTTGAGAATACACGAAGCATTTTGAGAATGAGGTTTTGGTTGTTCGAGAACATATTTTCGAACTCAGGAACGCTCATCGCGATAGCAACACATGGAGTTACAGCCGTTACAGTCTCTTCGCGCGGAGAACCACCGAGTGCGGACTTCACGCCAAAAAATTCACCACTTGAAACGTGTGAGCGGATACTTTCGCCAGTCTCGACGTCAATTTCTTCCATCGAAATTGCGCCGCTTTTAAGAATAAAAATGCGCGGGTCGCGGTCTCCTGCAAAATAAATAATAGAACCCGGCGTATATTGCATAATTTTAGGCATAAATTCGTCCTCGCTTTATTCTTCTAAAAATGATAACACAAAAATTTGATTTGCGCTATTTTTTTTGCATTTGACATCGTTTTTGTCTGTCTGTATACTTTTCTCCACTCATATTTTTTTGTGAAACAAAGGCAAATGATAGACTTACATACACATTCATCGGCATCTGACGGACAATATTCGCCAAAAGAACTCGTAGAAAAAGCAAAGAGTGCAGGACTTTGTGTTTTGGCACTCACCGACCACGACACAGTCGAAGGACTTGAGGAAGCAAAAGAAGCGGCAAAACGCGAGCAAATCACGTTTGTGCCAGGCATCGAGCTAAACATAAAATGGGTCACGGGAGAGTTCCATCTTCTTGGACTTGGATTAAAAGAAATCAGCTCGGACTTGAAAGGCGAAATCAAAGCGCTTTCGAGAGCCAGAAAAGAGCGCAATCAAAAAATTGTCGCAAAGATGAACGAGGCGGGAATCGACGCCACACTAGGCGAACTTGAGACGCTGTATCCCGCCAAATCGCTTGGAAGACCGCATTTTGCAGATTTCCTCGTCCGAAAGAAAGTCGTAAAGAGCAAACAGGAAGCATTCGACAAATACCTTGCAAAAGGAAGAGCGTTTTATTGCGAAAAAGAAGGCGCGGACCTTGATTTTGCAGTAGACGCGATTTTGTCCTCTGGCGGCGTTCCTGTCATCGCGCATCCGCTTTCCCTTTATTTGTCGTGGGGAAAAATCGAAGGCGTTTTGAGCGAAATCCGCTCCCGTGGCGTTCAAGGACTCGAAGCATGGCACCCCGGCGCGCGCGAGACCGATTGCAAGCGCCTTGAAGAAATGGCGCGTCGTCTCGGCTTTTTTATCACAGCAGGAAGCGATTTCCATGGCGAGAAAGTCCGCGCTGACCGAAAACTCGGACACACCGCGGGAAACCGTAAAATCGCTGATTCATATTACACCGACGAACTTTTGAAGTTCCTCAAGGTCTAATTTTTCTGGAAAGCCCATTCCGAGTCACTGGCGACGTTTCCATGTTTGTGGAAAGCTCATTCCGAGTCACTGGCGGCGTTTCCACGTTTATGGAAAGCCCATTCCGAGTCACTGGCGGCGTTTCCATGTTTGTGGAAAGGGCATTCCGAGTCACTGGCGGCGTTTCCACGTTTATGGAAAGCACATTCCGACTTCCCGACGGCGTTTCCACGATTATGGAAAGCTCATTCCGACTCACCGACGGCGTTTACCACGTTTTCTTAATGCGAAATGGAGCGCGGACACCGTGTCATTCTGAGCGAAGTGAGCGAAAAGCGAACGAAGTCGAAGAATCTAGCAATGCAAATCAGAAGCCCTTATGAAAAAAGGGAGTAGATTCTTCGACTCCAAACGTCTTGCGCCGTTTTCCGCTCAGAATGACAAAACGCCTTTCGTTTTCTTTTCATCTCATATTCTCCCAAATTTTACAAACACCATTCCGACTCACTGGCGAGCTTTATAAAGTCTTATAAACGCCATTCCGAGTCACTGACGCTCTTTATAAGGTCTTACAAACGGCATTCCGAGTCGCTGGCGAGCTTTATAAGGTTTTACAAACGGCGTTCCGAGTCACTGGCGGGCTTTGTAAGACTTTATAAACGGCGTTCCGAGTCACTGGCGAGGTTTATAAGGTTTTATAAACGGCGTTCCGAGTCACTGGCGAGCTTTGTAAGGTTTTACAAACGGCGTTCCGTGTTACCGGCGGGCTTTGTAAGGGCGAAAATGAGGGGAAGGGCGATGTGGAAAAAAAGGCTCGTTTTTGCTAAAATCGCGCTATGAGAGAAATCTGCTACAAATGCTTTAGGGCAAAAGACAATTGTTTTTGCAAATATATTCGCGAAATTGACAGCGGCGTGAAGTTTGTGTTTTTGATGCACACAAAGGAAGCCAAGCGGCAGCGCACGGGGACGGGAAGGCTTGCAAGTCTTTCGCTCAAGGACAGCGAGATTATCACGGGGATTGATTTTTCAAAGAATGAGCGTGTGCGCTCTCTGCTTTCGGACGAAAAATATTTTCCTGTTGTCCTTTATCCGGGCGAGGACGCGATGAGCGCGAAAAGCGAGGGGCTTTCCAAGAAAATCGAGGGTAAGACTCTTCTTGTTTTTGTTATCGATGCGACGTGGTTTTGCGCGAAGAAAATCATAAAGCTCAATCCAGAAATCCTGAATTTGCCGAAGATTTCGTTCAGCGGAAGTTATCGCTCGATTTTCACGTTCAAAAAAGAGCCGAGCGAGGAGTGTGTTTCGACGATTGAGTCTTGTTATTATCTTCTGAATGAGCTTCAGGCGGAAAATATGTGCAAGAAATGCGACACTGAGCCGCTGATGAGCGTTTTTAAGGCGATGATTCGCTTTCAGCTCGAAATGGAGAACGCGCGCGTTGCAGGTCTTATCCCAAGCACGCACGCGAAGGACGTTCACTACACGAAAAAGAGGGAAGTGCCTTCCTATTTGCTCGAAAGCGATGAGAGCGGCAATACGCCTTCTGGCTCGAAGTCGCCTGCAAGCGCTGAGAACATCGCCTTGATTGAAAAATCCGACCAGCTGTAGCCGATTATCACGGTGTCCGCCCATTGTGTCATTTCTGAAACGAATGTCGGCGCCATCGTTGAGAAAATCACGACGTGTTTTCCGAGATTTTTTAGCGTGCTGATGATTTGCGCGCTTCCTTTGTCGTCAACAAGGGCAATCACGACGTCGTAGCCGCTTGCCATTCCTGGAAGGCGGCGCGACATCCAGTCGATGTGGATTGGTCCTGGTGCATCGTCGAACTTGAAAATCGGGGTGTCTTCTCCATAGCACGCTTTTCCTGCGGCGATGAAGTTTGAAAGAGGTCCGACGAGGAGAACTCGCTTTTCTTTTGCCGCCTCGCGTGTAAGCGGGAAGAGCGAGCCTTTCTTGTACAGCGTCGTGGCTCTTATGGCTTGGTCTTGAAAAAAGATTTGTCCTTCGCGGTCCGGAATGTTTTCATCGATTTTGTCCGCGTCAGGATAGAGCGGTACTGCATTTTTGCTCTTGAAATACTTCAGTTTGTAGAAAATCACTCGTCTGGCAGCCTCTTTTACTTGGCTTCTGAACTTTTCGTTTGATTGCATTCGCTCAAGGTTTGCTGTCCAAAGCGGCTCTGAAAGCTGTGCTGTCGTTGACGAGAGGAGAATGTCGTTTCCTGCCTCGATTGCCATTCTGTATGCTGCGGAAAGGCTTCCTGCGTACATTGTAGCGCCGTTCATCATCATATCGTCTGTTATAATCAATCCTTCAAAGCCCATCTGAGAGCGGAGAATGTCTGTGAGGAACGCTTTTGAAAGGGAGGCTGGCGTTCCGTCTGGGACAACGTTCGGAAAGCTCAAGTGCCCGCTCATAATCGCAGGAATGTTTTCGCGAATGAGGTACTTGAACGGAACCATCTCTCGCGCCATAAATGTGTTGTAATCCACGTCAATGACGGGGAGTTTTCCGTGTGAGTCAAGCCCAGTGTCGCCATGTCCTGGATAATGCTTCGCTGTAGGAATTACGCCTGCGGCTTCGGAGCCTGCTGCGTAACTTGCACCGAGGATTCCCGCAAAATCAGGGTTTTCTCCGAATGAGCGAGGGCCGATTACGGTGGATTTTAGGTTTGAGTACAAATCAACAGCAGGCGCGAAGTTCATATTTATTCCAAGAACGCGAAGTTCCTTTGCGATGTAGTAGCCTGTTTTCCATGCGTCTGCGGGAAGGGCGCTTGCTCCGACGGCGAGGTTTCCAGGTGTGTCGCTCATTTCACCTTTGACGTGGCGAATCCATCCTCCTTCTTGGTCTGTTGCAACGAAAAGCGGAATGCGTAAATCGCGGTGCTGGCTTCTTTGCTGCAACTCTTTTACGCTTCTTGCAACTTGATGGATATCGTCTGTGTTCCAGCCGAATATTTTGATTGAGCCCAAACCGCGCTCGCTGACCCATTCGCGCAAAAGCGGGCTTGGCTCTGCTCCTGCCCAGCCGAACATGAAAATCTGCGAAAGAAGTTCTGAGTCGCTCATACGGCGGATGAGTTCGTCCGCAAGTTCTTCGTTTGGATAATCGCTCCAAAAATCAAGATGTTCTGGAAAATCTATTGTCTTTGCTTTTGCTGTTTGTTCTTCTTCGAGTGGCAAAACTTCTGGAAGTGATTTTTTTTGATTGCAAGAAAATATATATAACGAAAAAACGAAAAAAATGGTTGTCTTAAAAAATATTGTCAATCGAGCCTTCAAATCTACACACATAGGCGTTTAGTATATAGATTTTCTTTGCAATTTTCTACTATCGCGAAGGCTCAAAATCTGTCTTGATATTTTCATCTTGTAAAGAAAGCAAAAATTGACAACTGAGAACAAATGTCTCATAATTTTGATATGGCAAATGCAGAAAATATGCGTGAATACGACAACGGAGAAAGCAAAAAACTTTCAGGTCCGTCATTTTG
The DNA here is from genome assembly GCA_902778325.1 of uncultured Spirochaetaceae bacterium. GTDB lineage: Bacteria > Spirochaetota > Spirochaetia > Treponematales > Treponemataceae > Treponema_D. Next base: position 128,289 of record CACYWZ010000001.1, on the reverse strand, counting down.
GTCAACGGTTCTTGATGTCCTTTTTGGAGCAGACAAGGTTGACAAAAAAACGAAGGTTGAACTCTCAGATGTGGCAAAAGCGCTTTCAAAAAGCGACTTCGGTGGCTATGTTAACAGTTTTACACTGAAGGCTTCTCCTGAGTTTGCAAGATTTTTCTATGACATTTACGAAAAAATTCATACAGTCCAACTTTTTTTCAATAAGTTTCCGCTTGAGAAGTCTTATCAAAAAATCGTTGATAAAATGATGAGTGAGCGTCAGCGCAAAATCCTTGAGGAACTTTCTGAAGATTCGCTTTTTGAAAAAGCCCACAATACGAAATATGCGGATTTGTCAAAGGAAGTGAAAGCGCTTGTTAGCGAGTTCCACAAGGAATTCTCTGGCGAGCGTGCAGTGAATATAAACGGGCTTTATAATGCGCTTTGTGTTCTTCGCTCTTTCTGTACTTTTGACTATTATGCGCTTCTCAAAAAGTTTGCGCCTGATTTTCGCGAGATGGATTTTTCAAAAAAGCCGCATTTCTTTCGCGTGTGGGGCATTTATCTTACGGAATCCATCGCAGACTTTGACAGCAGACAAAAAGCCGTTCTGAATGTGAAGGATTGGGATAGTGCAATCGATTTTATCAATTCAGCGACTGACGTCAAAATTATCGACCATGCAGTTTGGAACAAAATCATTCTTCTTCTCACAGCTCATGCCCAACCGCCTGTTTTTGAGTACATTTGCAAACTTACGAGCAAAAATCCTGCTTTTAGCGTGAAGTCTAGCGATTTCAATAACAAGATTGTCGAAAAATATGTGAAAGAAGTTGATGAGCGCACAGTTGCCCAAATGCAGGGAATTTACGAAGCTCAGCGCATTGCAGTAATCCGCACTGATGTGAAGCGAATGTTCCCGAACGGCTTTCAAAGCACGCTAAGAAATTACGTTCCTGATTTGAATGAACTTTTCAAACAGAAATCTCTAGATGGCTATACTTATTGCGACCCGCTCTCATATCTTGAAGTGTTTTTGCAAAAATATGCGCTTGAAGATATGTCTGCGATTTCAGCTGAGTTGAATGTTTATGGAAAGTCAATCGACAAAGAGTTCATCAGCGATTTGTTAAACGGTTGCAAGAAACTTTGCGATTACGAGTCAAAAATCACAGAACTTGACGGACGCCTCAACCCGCAACTCGCTCAAGGCTATCGCTTCCATTCTTTTCTTTCGCAAAAACTCGTCAAAGAAAGCGAACTCAAGGCGGTTAAGACGCAACTTGACCTCGTGAATGCAGAGGCGATGAAAATAATGAAGGGTGCGCAAGCGCTTTTGGTTGAGCTTGGAGCGATGTTCCAGAGACTTCAAAAAGATTGTCGAAACGACCCTCATTCTATTATCAGCAACTGGAACGAAATAGAAAATCGCTCTCAGTCGTCAATTTACGAGCGCTTGGGACGTATTTGCGAGGCAATTTCAAGAATGCAAAAACTTCTTGGCAATTTTATTTCATAAAAATAAAAGGGTGAATGACAACTTTTTTCTTGAACAAAGGACTTTCGGTATTGCGCTGAAAGTCCTTTGTTTTTGAGTGTGAACTAATTGAAAAATAAAATCAGTAATTTTATAAATACTTCATATTTTAAGTATTGACACTTTTTCTTTTAATCTTATAATCTACTTTCAGTTGAGTTTGAAGGCTATGGAAAAAGTCAGCGTTCTTGAAAAGATATTGAGTGCATTCTCCCTCTATTACGACATAAACAAAGAAAATCCCTCATCTCCTTTTGCTGCAGAAGCAACCTTTCATTCTCACACAGAGCAGTATTTCCTTACTAAAGCGGCAAAACTCTCAGAGATAGAATCTAGTGAATACGTCTTTTTTGCGCTTACAGATTCCCTTTCTCAAGAAGAACTCTTGCAACTCGACGAAAGAGCTTGGCTCGAAGGCTTATCCCGCGTAAATCCCACGACTAACCACAGAAACAGCGATGTTACTCTTGTTGTTATTGCAGACAAGATTGACGAAAAAGCATTTTCTCTTGCAAAAAAACTCAAGCACTATAAATCATACAGCTTTGGCTTTAAGGGCTGGAGCAATTACCGTGTAATTTTACTGGAAATTTCTTCTAAAAGACTTGCCTACAATAGACTTGGCTCGTCTTTGAAAAAGATTTTCAGCAATATATAAATGTTTCAAAGGGGGAAAGAAAATGACATCATTGCTCATTATTCTTGCGGCTGTAGCCTTGCTGTTTGCGGGCTATGTATTTTACGGCTCTTATCTTGCTAAGCAATGGGGAATTGACGCTGCTAAGAAAACCCCAGCTTTCACAAAGGCTGACGGTGTTGACTATGTTGCGGCAAAACCTGCTGTTTTGATGGGTCACCACTTCTCTTCAATCGCGGGAGCAGGTCCTATTAACGGTCCAATTCAGGCGGCTGTTTTTGGTTGGGTTCCTGTGTTTTTGTGGTGCGTAATCGGCGGTATTTTCTTTGGTGGCTTGCAGGATTTTGGCTCTTTGTTTGCTTCAATTCGCCACGACGGAAAATCAGTCGGCGAAATCATCAGAGATTCAATGGGCAAAACTTCAAAGAAATTGTTCATTATCTTCGCCCTCCTTGTTTTGATTCTTGTTATCGCTTCTTTCGTTAACGTTGTTGCAGGCACTTTCTTGACAGTCGCAGGCGCAGACGGAAACTTATCTGCTTTCGGCATTGTGTCAAAGGCTCAGGGGCTTACAAACAACCAGACAACAGCAATGATTTCTTTCTTGTTCATCGTTCTTGCAGTTGTTTATGGCGTTCTCACAAACCGCTTTGGAGTGAAAACTCTTCCTGCCACAATCGGCGGAATCGTTGCGATTGCTCTCATCATCGTCTTTGGTCTTAACTATGGCTTGGCTTTGAGCCGCAACACTTGGATTGTTTTAATCGGCGCATATATCGCAGTTGCTTCTTTAATCCCTGTTTGGATTATGCTTCAGCCTCGCGATTATCTTTCTAGCTTCTTGCTTTATGCGATGATGGTTATCGCTGTTGTCGGAATCGTAGCCTCTGCGTTCCGCGGAAACACACAGTTCAATATCCCTTCTTTCACGGGCTTCAAAGTTGGCGCAAACTATATGTTCCCGACTCTTTTCATCACTGTTGCTTGCGGTGCTTGCTCTGGCTTCCATTCACTCATCGCTTCAGGAACATCTTCAAAGCAGCTCGACAGCGAAAAGCACGCTAAGGCAATCGGCTACGGTTCAATGCTTATCGAGTCCGCTTTGGGAATTATCGCTCTTATCGCAGTCGGCGTTGTTTGGGAAGGCTGGGGAAAGAAAGAGTTCGGCTCTCCTTCTGCGGCTTTCGGTGCTGGAATCGCAACACTTTTCGGCGAGAAAGGCTCTAGCGTTTACAACACAATCAGCGCGCTTTTGACTCTTGCTGTTTCTGTTTTCGCTTTGACTTCACTCGACAGCGCAACAAGATTGAGCCGCTTTATGTTCTCAGAATTGTTCTTGAAAGAGGACGAGGCAACTTGGAAAGACGCAAAGAGCCCTGTTCGCAAAGTTCTTGCAAATCCGCTCGTCGGAACGGCTTCAATGGTCATCATTGGCTGTATCTTAGGCGGCTTGAGTCTTTCACAGATTTGGGGTCTTTTCGGAGCAGCGAACCAACTTCTTGCGGGAATTGCTCTTATGGCTGTGGCGGCTTGGCTCGGTCAGGCGGGCAAGAACAATAAGATGTTCTTTATTCCGATGGCGTTTATGCTCTCTGCAACTCTCACAAGCCTTGTTTTGACAGTCGTTGCAAAAGTCAATATGATTGGAGCGGGAAGCGCAATGTGGGGAGATTACTTCCAGCTCTTCTTTGCCTCTTCTATGGCTGTTCTTGCGATTATCCTTGTTATCGAGGGAATAAAGACATTCACAAGACAGACAAAGCACGCTGAAGCAAAGGCTGCATAATAACTTTGATTTTTTGAGATAGCAATATTGAGATGCCCTCGCTAAAAACTTAGTGAGGGCGTTTTTTTGTTTTTCGCGCCCGCTAAAAACTTAGTGATTGAAACTTTTTAAGAATTCTTGCCCGCTAAAAATTTAGTGAGCGTCTTTTTTCTTTTTTCGCGCCCGCTAAATTTTTAGTGAGCTAATTTTGCTCTTTTTTCGCACTCGCTAAAAATTTAGTGAGGTCGTCTTTTCATTTTTCCATCATCGCTAAATTTTGAGCGAGTCAAAAACTTTTTCCAAGCGCAAAAAAAGGCACTGCCTTCTTGTAACAAGAAAACCGTGCCTTTTGTATCAAAAACGCTGTGCGCTAAAAACAGGTTTTGGCTGTTATTTGTGGTAATGAGTGCCGCATTGAGCAATTCTTATTTCGTCGTCCACAACACGATATACAAGACGATTTTCTGAGTCGATTCGTCTGCTCCAATAGCCTACAAGTTCGTGTTTTAGAGGCTCTGGTTGACCACGCCCCTTATCTTCTCCTTTTCGTTCTATGTCTTTCAGAAGCTCGTGAATCATTTTAATTAGTTTTTGCTGGTGCAACTCAAAAAACTTGCAATAATCGTCCCAAGCCAAATCAGACCACACTTTTTTCATTTAAGGAATCTCCTTCAGCTCGTGGGCTTGACCGTGTCCGTTTTCAAGCTGAGCTATGCTTTGTCGGAGATATTTCATATTTTCCGCAGAATAAATATGCGGGTCGTCGCTGGCTTTGAGGGCAAATGGAAGCCCGTTCTCGCGAATTGTCGCTTTTACGAACGCCGTTATCGCAGAAGAAACGTTTAGACCGATTGAAGAGCAAATATATTCAAAAGCATTTTTGTCAGAATTGTCGATTTTTGCAGAAATTGTTGCTGCCATTTTGAGCCTCCCGTTTTTATTATATATCAAAAAAAACTCCCCCGCAACATTTCTGCCGCAGGGGAGTTTTTTTCAAATATTACACTTTACAAAAGTGGCTTAGCCTCTATTTTCTAGCGTAATCTGGGAGCAGCTGAGGAGAGAGCTTTTCGCTCGTGATTCCTGCTGCCTTGCGCTCTGCCTCAAAGTCATCGAGGTGCTTCAAGCTCGGAGTTGTCGGAGCAGCTGTGTTTTTCACTGCTGCCGCCGCGCTCTTTCCTGCAATGCGACCGAAAACGATGATGTCGAGCAAACTGTTTCCCATCAAGCGATTGCGTCCGTGGATTCCACCAACAGCCTCGCCTGCAACAAAAAGGTTCTTCACGCCGCTTTCGCCGTTCGCCTTAATGTCGATACCGCCGTTCTGATAGTGCAATGTCGGATAAACAAGAATCGGCTGCTTTCTGATGTCGATTCCGTATTTGCCGAACATTCTGAGCATAGCTGGGATACGCTTCTCGATTGTGCCCTCGCCATTCTTGAGGTCAATCATCGGAGTATCGAGCCAAACGCCCTCGCCGTTCTGCGTCTTGATTCCGCCGCCTTTTCTGCATTCCTTGATGATAGAAGCTGCTTCAACGTCGCGTGTTTCAAGCGGGTGAACGAAAACTGTACCGTCTTTGTTCACAACCTTTGCGCCGAGTGAGCGGACTTTTTCAGTAACCAATGCGCCGAAAATCTGCTGCGGGAAAGCTGCTCCTGTCGGGTGATACTGCAAGCTGTCTTCGTAGAGCAATTTTGCACCAGCGCGATACGCCAAAACCAAGCCGTCAGCTGTTGCGCCGTAGTGGTTACTTGTCGGGAAGCCCTGATAGTGCAAGCGACCAGCTCCACCTGTTGCGATAATAACAGTTTTTGCCAATGCAACGAGGATTTTGCCTGTTTCGATGTTCTGCAACACCGCACCACAAGCCTTTCCGTCTGCATCTTTGACGATGTCGAGAGCCGCTGTGAAGTCCACAACCTTGATTGTCTTGCGGTTCAAAACTTCGTCGCGGAGTGTACGCATAATCTCTGCGCCAGAATAGTCTTTGCAAGCGTGCATTCTCTTGCGGCTTGTTCCGCCACCGTGAGTTGTAACCATGCGACCAGTTTCGTCCTTGTCGAACTCAACACCGAGGTCGTTAAGCCACTTAATCGCTACAGGAGCGTCTGTTACAAGCTCTTCAAGAAGCTCTTTCTTTGCCGCAAAGTGTCCGCCACCGAATGCGTCCAAGAAGTGCTGAGCAGGAGAATCGTTCTCTTTGTCAGCAGCCTGAATACCGCCTTCAGCCATCATCGTGTTTGCGTCACCCACGCGAAGCTTCGTTACCAAAAGAACGCTTGCGCCCGCGTTGTCAGCCTCGATAGCAGCAGAAGTACCAGCTCCGCCTCCACCGATGATAAGCACATCGCTCGTGAAATCTGGCTTTGACAAATCGATGTCTTTTGCACAGATACGGCTCTTGCCCTGAAGCAATTCCACCAATTCAAGAGGAGCTTTCTCGCCCTTGTTCGGTCCGATTTTAAGCTCTGCAAACTGGCTTGCGATGTGGTCAGGGTGATACTCGTTAAGAACAGCCTCTTTTTCTTCAGCTGTCAAACGAGTCGGTTCAAGGGCGGCATTGTATTCGCGGTTCGCCTCTACTTTCTTGATAGATTCGAGCATTTCTTCACTATAAGCCATTGCCGTCCCCCTATTTCTCGATTTCGCGGCTGTTGTAAAGCGCACGAATCTCTGCGTCTGATTTTGCCATCATCTCGTCAACAGCAGCCTTGCAATCACCGTTGTGGATTTCCATAACGCGCTTTTCCAAGTGCTCTGCGTTCGGTGTAAGATACTTTCCGTTCAATCGTCGAGCCAACTCTGCAACCTGTGGGTGTGAAATGCCAGCAGGGCAGCGGCTTGAACAAATACCGCACATTACGCAGTCGAAGCTCTCTTCTGCGCACTTTTTGTACTCGCCGCGCTGTGCGTAAGCGATGTACTGCATTACGTTCAAGCCCTGAGGACAAGCCTTTGTACAAGCATTGCAACCGATACAAGAGTAAATCTCAGGATAAAGGCTCATCATCAAAGTTTCACTAGGTTCAACCTTGTTGATGTCATAAGTTCTCTTGTCGAGCGGGAAGAATGGCAATGTCGCGATGTACATTCCTTCTTCAACTTTCGTCTGGCAAGCAAGAGCTGTGCGAAGACGATTGTCGCCTTTGATGCGGTAGATTGTAGCACACGCACCGCAGAAACCGTTACGGCAACCGCAGCCACGCTTCAACACATAGCCCGCATATTCCATGGCGTTCATAATTGTAAGGCTTTCAGGAACTTCGTATTCCTTGCCGAAAATATAGATTTTCACATTGCTGTCAGCCATTTTCTACTCCAATCAATACTCGCCAGGCATTTCGCCGAGCTGTTCGAAGCTGAATACAGGACCGTCTTTGCAGACGAACTTGTTTCCAACATTGCATCTTCCGCACTTACCAACGCCGCACTTCATCTTCATTTCGAGCGTTGTGTAAAGCTGATTGTCAGGGAAGCCCATCTTCTTCAAGTTGTCGAGTGACAAGTGAATAAGAATCGGCGGTCCGCACATAACGATTGTGTAGTTAAGTCCAGGATTTACCTCCTGCACATACGGCGGAACAAATCCAACATGACCGTCCCAGTTCTCCTGCTCGCGGTCAATGGTGAGATAGACGTCAAAGTCCTTCTCTTTTGTCCATTCGTTTTTGATTTCTTCGTAAGTTACAAGGTCTTCCTTGCTTCTTGAACCGTAGATAATCATCACTTTGCCGTAGTCGCTTCTGTGTGCGCGAACATAGTTGATTACGCTGTGAAGAGGTGCAAGACCAATTCCACCAGCGATAAAACACAAGTCTTTACCCTTGAAAACAGTGTCTACAGGGAAACCGTTTCCCAAAGGGCCACGCACCAAGATTTCCTGTCCAACTTCCGCTGAGTGCAAGAATTCTGTAACGCAACCACACTTCTTGATTGAAAACTCCAAGTGGTCTTCAACAGTCGGGCTTGAAGTGATAGAAATCATAGATTCGCCAACTCCTGGAACAGAGAGCATTGCACACTGACCAGGGATATGAACGAACGGCTTTTTTCCGTCAAGACCTACAACGTGGAAAGTCTTAACGTCGCCTGTTTCATCTTTTATCTTTGTAATCTTGCAGACGTATGGGAACATGCCGCCTTCAAGGTCTGTCATATTTTCACTCATTTCGCTTCTCCGCTATCCATAGCTTGATTGATTGCTCTCATCACTTTCACAATGTTGAGCTTCTGCGGGCACTTCTTCAAGCATCTTCCGCAACCTACGCAGCCGAAAGCTCCGTCATAATCCATCGGATAGTACATGAGCTTGTGCATAAATCTCTGGCGGAAACGCTGTGCGTGAGTTGTGCGTGGGTTTGCAGCAGCCATCTTTGTGAAGTCTGAATACATACAAGAATCCCAGCATCTGAAACGCTCTACTTTGCTTCCTGTTGCTGTTCCAACAGAGAAATCTCTGATGTCGTAGCACTGACAAGTCGGACAAACAAAAGTACAAGAACCACAAGCAAGACAAGTTTCTGAAAGGTTCTCCCAAATTGGAAGATTAAAGACTTTCATCATATTCTTGCCAGTGAAATGCTCTAACTTCTCGTTTGCAAAAGCCTGCTTTGAAGCTCTTTCAGAAATCTCTTTCTTCAAAGTCTCAACACTTGCTTTCTGTGCGTCTGTCGCGTCTTTCAAAGCTGAAGCAACCTTTTCAACAAAAGTAGCTCCCTTGTCTGTCAAAGGCTGCAATGTGTAGCCTTCTGAAGTCTGCCAAGCCTGTACATCGCCTGCTGGGTTTGCAGGGTCGATTTTCCAGAGCTTACAGAAACACTCGTTAGCCATCTTGTCTGCATTACAAGCAAGAGTGATGATTGTTGAATGTTCACGGCGGCTCTTGTAATATGTGTCTTCTGGCTTAATTTGCATAAAGACACGGTCAAGAGCATTGAAGCTCGCAGCATCGCAAGCGCGAACGCCAAACACAGCGAAATCTTCATCATCAAGAGGAGCTCTCTTTGCTTCAACGTGAAGTCCGTCGCGCTTAAAAGAAGCCAAGTTTTCTACCTGTGGGAAGAAGAAATCTTTTGCAGAGCGAACAGTGTTCAAATCATCGCTCATCTTCACGCCGTCTTCATAGCGAGCAAATTCGCTCTGACCTGAAGCATTTTTCACAGGAAGATACAAAGCATAAGAGCTTGTTGCAGCCTTGAAGAAGCTGTCGATATTTTCATTGCTTACAAAAAGAAACTTGTCCATCAGTTCGCCCCCCTAGAAAGAGTTTTTGCTACCGACGGCTCAGAATCGCCCTTCGTGTAGAATGTGAGCGGAGATACGCTTTCAAGGTCGCTTCCTGCTTCGTAATCTCCATAAAGCTTATCGATGTCGCTGATAAACTTGCGGTTGAGAAGATGGAGCGGGATATTCTGCGGACATACGCGAGAACATTCACCGCAATCTGTACAACGTCCTGCAACGTGGAAAGCACGGATAATGTGGAAGTTGTCTTCTTCAAAGCTTGTTACAGCTGCTTTCTGAGAAACGCCACTGTTCGGGTTGTCGAACACACAAAGCTCACAAGAACAAGCAGGGCATACATTGCGGCAAGCGTTGCAGCGGATACAGCGAGAAAACTCATTGCTCCAGAAAGCTGCGCGCTCGTCTTCTGTCATTGCTTCGAGTTTTTTCACGCCCTCGAATCTGTCAGGATTTACGCTCTCGTCGTTTCCGTGGCAATATGTTTCATCACCAAACAAAAGCTCATCGCAATTGATAAACTTCTTATTGCAAACTGTGCATTTATCGCAAAGCTCTTTTTTCTCAGGGTCTTTTTTGCCGTCGCAAGGAACACCCACTGCAACAACATTTTCTCTGATAATGCGGTGCTCTTTGATAAGCTGTGTAAAGCTGTATGTGTCGCAAGGCTTCAAGAAGATAAGGATTTTTCCAATGCTTCCCTCTGCGTTGACTTTGCGGCTCTCTTTGATGAGGTATTTGCTTAAATTTGCGGCGCACCATTCGTTATATACGAACTCTGCTTCAACATCGCTTGCGCTTCTAAAAACAGACGGAGAAACATCGCTATCGAAAAGACCTTTTCTCCAGCCGATTACTCTTGTAACTTCTCCAGATGAAAGCATAGAAGAAGCCTTAGCTTTCATCGCCTTTTCGCTTACTCCATAGTCTTGCATCTTACGTCCTCCAGCTTTTTACATTCGCCAAGCTCTGTAATCGTCTTTACAAACTCGTTCATAGTTGCAGCGAACTTTGCGCCTTCAGCAGCTGAAACCCACTCAACGCGAGTTCTTCCGCCCTCAATACCAAGATAGTTGAGCATTGAGAAAAGAAGAGTCATACGGCGGCGAGCAAAATAGTTTCCGCTTGTATAATGGCAATCTCCAGGGTGGCACCCGCACATAATAACGCCGTCTGCACCTCTCTGGAATGCACGCAAAATAAACATCGGATTAACACGGCATGAACAAGGCACGCGGATAATCTTTACATCAGCAGGATAGCTCAAGCGGTTTGTACCCGCGAGGTCTGCACCTGCATATGAACACCAGTTGCAGCAGAATGCCACAATTCTAGGCTTCCATTCTTTTTCTACCACTGACATACTGCATCAACCTCCGCCATAATCTGCTGGTTAGTGAATCCCTTGAGGTTCATTGCGCCAGACGGACAAGTAACCGTACAAGCACCACAACCCTGACAAACAGCAGGATTAACCTGTGCTACGCGACGCATAAGAGGAATGTGTCCAGGTCTTCCAGCTCCGCGAGCAAAGTCTTTTTCGATGTAGCTAATAGCTCCATACGGACAAACCTTTTCGCAAGAAGAACAACCATTACACATATTCTCATCAGGGGTAGCAACACAAGGATTGTTCTTAAGCTCGTCTTTAACAAGCAAACCGATAACCTTGCTAGCAGCTGCTCCAGCCTGTGAAACTGTGTCTGGAATATCTTTTGGACCTTGACAGCAACCAGCCAAATAAACGCCAGCTGTTGGACTTTCTACAGGGCGAAGCTTTGCGTGTGCCTCTGTAAAGAAGTCGTTTGTATCCATACTTGCAGTAAGCATTGTTGCAAGTGGACGTGCGCTCTTATCAGCCTCGATAGAAGCTGCAAGAACAACCATATCAGCCTTAATCTTGAGCTGTCTGTTGTCGATTAAATCGCTTCCCTGTACAGTGAGAGTGCCGTCAGCTTCTGGGATAACCTTGCCAACCTGTCCCTTGATGTAGTGAACACCATACTGCTCAACAGCGCGGCGATAGAACTCATCATAGAGTTTTCCAGGAGTACGCACATCAATATAGAAGACATAAACATCTGTATCAGGATACTTTTCGCGACAGAGCATAGCGTGCTTTGCTGTGTACATACAGCAGATACGAGAGCAGTACTCATGTCCGCGAGTTTCGCTTGCAGCACAGCGAGAGCCTACGCACTGAACAAATACGATTGTCTTCGGGTGCTTGCCGTCGCTTGGACGAAGAAGAGTGCCACCAGTAGGACCTGCTGCGTTCATCAATCTTTCAAGCTCAAGAGATGAAACAACATCTGGGCTCTGTGAATATGCATATTCGTCGAACTTTTCAAGAGAAATCGGGTTATAACCTGTTGCAACAACGATTGCGCCGTACTTCTCTTCAATAAACTCGTCTTTTGCTTCGTAGTTAATAGCCTTTGCGCCACAAACCATAGAACAAACGCCACACTTTCCTGTCTTGAGCTTCATACAGTAATTCGGGTCGATTGTAGCAACCTTCGGAACTGCCTGTGCAAAAGGAATATAAATAGCGTGTCGCTTATCAAGACCTAAGTTGAACTCGTTCGGAACGTTCTTCTGTGGACACTTTGTAGTACACTCACCACAACCTGTACACTTTGTTTCGTCTACATAGCGAGCCTTTTTCTTGATTGTAACAGTGAAGTTTCCAACGAAGCCAGAAACCTTTGATACTTCAGAGTAAGAATAAATCTTAATCTTGTCGTTCTGAGCGCAGTCAACCATCTTAGGAGTAAGGATACAAGCCGCACAGTCGAGAGTTGGGAAAGTCTTATCAATCTGCGTCATCTTACCGCCGATTGTTGGCTTTGTCTCAACGATGTCTACAGGGAAACCTGCGTCGGCAATGTCCAAAGCTGCCTGAATACCTGCGATACCACCACCAATAACCAAAGCTCTCTTTGTAACAGGAGTTGTACCTGCTGTCAATGGAGCATTGAGCTGTACTTTTGCGATAGCTGCAGAACCCAAAGCAATAGCTTTTTCAGTTCCGATTTTCATATCTTTGTGAATCCATGAGCACTGCTCGCGGATATTCGCAATTTCTACCATGTACGGATTGATACCCGCACTTTCTGCGCACTTTCTGAATGTCGCCTCATGCATACGAGGAGAACAAGAGCAGACCACAACACCAGTCAACTTATTGTCGCGGATTGCGTCCTTAATGATATTCTGCCCTGCTTCAGAGCACATATATGTATAATGCGTGGAGAAAACAACGCCAGGCTGACTCTTCAATGCTTCTGCAACAGCAGCTACATCAACAGTACCAGCGATGTTTGTACCACAGTGGCACACAAATACGCCAATTCTTTGCATTTGCATAATGCTTAATTTCCTTAAAGTCTAAAGATTAAAAGCCTACTTCTTGAATTTCCTGAAGGCTGCCATCAATGCTTGCTGCGGAATTTTCTCATCTTCAGCGACTAATTGACTAATTTTCTCAACTGGAAGGTAAGAAGAATCGCGCTGACGAATGAGTGCCAAACGCACCGCTTCAATAAACTTTGCTGGTTGCACCTGTCTAGGACAACGCTGAACACACGCCATGCAAGAAAGACACTTATAAGCTGCGTCAGATTCAAGCAGCTTTTCAATATCTCCCGTTTCGCACATATTCACGAACTGATTCGGGTGAAACTCCATATTGTCATAGTTAGGACAAGTTGCAGTGCATTTTCCACATCGCATGCACTTTCTTGGGTTCACGCCAGCTGTCTCGACGATTACATCTCTGATTCTCATCAATTCACTTTCAAGCATTGATTACCCCCAGAGCCTCGGCAAGAAGCTCAGTAAAATAGACAACTTCCACATCTTTGCCTGCTGCATACTTTGCAAGATTGTACTTACAAAGAGGGCAAGCCGTTACAAGTACAGTTGCTCCGTTGTCTTTTGCGTTGTCAAGGATTTCTCCGCTTCGCTTTTTCGGGATTTCAGGGTCTGTTACAGCCTGATACGCGCCACAACACTCGTTTCGTCTTGCATAAACCACAGGCTCTCCGCCTAAGGCTTTAATCAAGTCTTCAAGAATACGAGGATTTTCTGCGTCATCAAGTCCGATAACTCCGCTCGGGCGAAGAAGCATACAGCCGTAATACGCGCCAATCTTCTTTCCTGCCCATCTTCCGCTTGACAATGGATTTTTTACAGCAGCTTTAATCGCTTCAAATCCTATGTCGTCGCGAAGCACTTCAAGATAATGCTTTACACGAGTTCCCCCGTGATACGCCTCTTCTTCCCCCATATACGCATTTGCGCGCTTAGAAGCGACAGAATCGTCGTTTTCCATATCGTTTTCAACACGCTTTAGCACATTGAAACAAGCAGCGCAAACAGCAACAAGGTCATTTCCCGCGTCATTGGCAGCTTTGAGAGCGCGCACAGAAGAAAGCTTTGGAGCTGTTTCTGTTACGCCCTCAGTATAGACGCCGCCACAGCACTGCCAGTCAGGGATTTCCTCTAGGGTAAATCCTAAGGCTTTAGCACTGTCGCGCGCCCATTTGTCCAAGTCCTTTGCAGCGGTCCTGAGCGTACACCCTGGGAAATAGCTGTAGGTCTTGGATTCACTCATATCATCTGCTCCGGGTGGAATACTTCGTCAAACTTCTCTGCTGTCAAGAAACCAAGCTTCACGCAAGCCTCTTTAAGAGAAATATTCTCATCAAATGCGAGGTGGCTAGTCTTTGCAGCGTTTTCATATCCAATGTAAGGATTAAGAGCTGTAACGAGCATCAAAGAGTTGTGCAAATTGTGGTGCATCTTCTCTTTGTTTGCCTTAATGCCAACTGCACAATTATTGTTGAAAGACATAATTGTTTCAGAAAGCAAGCGTACAGACTGCAAGAAGTTGTAAGCCGCAACTGGCATAAATACGTTAAGCTCAAAGTTACCCTGAGAAGCCGCCATTCCGACAGCCACATCGTTGCCCATTACCTGAACAGCGACCATTGTCATAGCTTCGCACTGTGTTGGGTTTACCTTTCCTGGCATGATAGAAGAACCTGGCTCGTTCTCTGGAATACGGATTTCTCCCAAACCATCACGAGGACCTGAAGCAAGCCAACGAACATCGTTAGCAATCTTCATCAAATCTGCAGCCAAAGCCTTCAATGCGCCGTGTGCAAATACGATTTCGTCTTTGCTTGTGAGCGCGTGGAACTTATTTGGTGCTGTTTCAAATTTTTTACCAGTAAGTTCTGATACTTTAGCAGCAACAAGGACATCAAATCCCTTTGGAGCGTTAAGTCCTGTTCCAACAGCAGTACCACCAAGGGCAAGCTGACGGAGAGGAGGAAGAGCCAATGTCAAAAGCTCCTTATCGCGCTCTAACGAACTTCTCCAACCAGAGATTTCCTGTGAGAATGAAATCGGGACAGCGTCCTGCAAATGAGTGCGTCCGCTCTTTACGATTCCCTCGTTCTCTTTTTCAAGTCGCTTGAAAGTTGCAACCAATGTATCGATTGCGGGGAAGAGTTTGTCTTCAATTTCCACAACTGCGCTGATATGCATTGCTGTCGGGAAAGTGTCGTTTGAAGACTGGCTCATATTGATATCATCATTCGGGTGGAGCTTAATCTCCTTGCCTTCAGATTTCAAGATTTCGCTTCCGCGGTTTGCAATAACCTCGTTAGCGTTCATATTGCTTTGTGTGCCACTTCCAGTCTGCCAAACAACAAGCGGGAAATGGTCGTTAAGAGCACCTGAGATTACCTCATCACAAGCCTTAGAGATTGCCGCGACTTTGTCTGCAGTCATCTTCTCGCCTTTGAGCTCGTGATTAGCCAAAGCTGCCGCCTTTTTCAAGTAGCCGAAAGCCTTTGTAATCTCGCGTGGCATAGTTTCAATTCCAACTCCGATTGGGAAGTTCTCGTGACTGCGCTCTGTCTGCGCTCCCCAATATTTGTCTGCTGGAACTTTTACTTCGCCCATGCTGTCGTGTTCAATTCTAAATTCTGCCATAAAGAGTGTGTTCCTTCGTTAAAAAACGAAATTAAATAAAGAAATTAGTTGAAGTCGATCTGGTCAATAACTGATTTGAGACAATCAGCGCTCTTTCTGAGTTTAGCAACTTCCTCGTCTGTGAGCGGAGCCTGAAGTCTGCCCTTGATACCATTGCGTCCGATAACGCTCAAAGTGCTCAAGCACACATCTTTGATTCCGTATTCACCGTGGAGCATGCTAGAAACTGTGAGAGTTGTGTCTGTTCCTGCGTTGATACAGCTGACGATGTGACAAACGCTAACAGCAACAGCGTAGAAAGTAGCACCCTTTCTCTCGATAATCTTTCCACCAGACTTGCGGATATAGTCCTCAACATCCTCGTGAACGAGAGGAGGAATAACCTTGTCGTTGTCTGTGATACACTCGTGATACTTGTCAATCGGGATGTTACTTACGCTGCCCAAAGACCACGGCACGAATGAAGAATCTCCATGCTCACCGAAAACATATGCGTGAATGTTGTTCTGTGAGAGGTGATAGTACTCGCTGATACGAGCGCGAAGACGTGCTGTATCGAGGATTGTACCAGAACCGATAATCTGATGCTCTGGAAGACCTGATGTCTTGTAGAACTGATAAGTCAAGATGTCTACAGGGTTTGCAACGATGATGTAAACAGCATTCGGTGCATACTTTGTAATCTGCGGAATGATTGTCTTTGTGATGTTTACATTTGCCTGTGCAAGGTCAAGACGGCTCTGACCTGGCTTTCTTGCCATACCAGATGTAATGATGACGATGTTAGAATCTTTTGCATCTTCGTAAGTGCCAGCATAGACGCTCACTGGAGAGCAGAAAGGAGTGCCCTGTCTGATATCCAACGCCTCGCCTAACGCCTTCTGCGCATTTACGTCAATCATTACAATTTCCGATGCCTGACCTTGAACCGTAAGAGTGTAAGCGATTGTTGCGCCTACGCTACCCGAGCCGATAATAGTAACTTTGTTACCCATTCTAAAGCCTCCAAATCTGCTACTTTGCTTATGCAAGTTTTGTATTCTGCCAAACTTCAGGCGACCTTTCGCCCGAAAGACATTGGCTATATCTTACTCTTATTTATTGATAAAATAAAGCACTTAGTTCGTTTTTTTTCATTTTTCCACATTTTTTTTATATTTAGGAGGCTTTGCTTCTTTGTTTTTTCTTCATTATTTAATGAGGTTTTGCTGATAGATTTTCTTGAAAGAAAGAATTTTCTGTTTTTACGCTTCGGGATTTTTCCGAACGCCGAAAACTTAAAAAAAATCAATTCGGAATTTTTCCGAACGCTAAAAACTTAAAATTTTTCAATTCGGGATTTTTCCGAAGGTCGAAAATTTGAAAAATTTCAATTCGGAATTTTTCCGAAGGTTGAAATCTTAAAATTTTTCAATTCGGGATTTTTCCGAACGCCAAAATTTTGAATTTTATAATTCGGGATTTTGGCGAACGCCATTTTAGAACAATGTTGCAAAAAACGCTGATAAGGTCTATTATCTTTCTATCATTATTTTAAATGAAGTAATTTTTTTTGAGCGCAATGCTCTTTTTGTATAAAGGGATATATGGAAGAACAGAACACATTCAAGCCTGTCGTTACTCCACTTCGCATTGGAATCGATGTAGGGTCTACCACTGTTAAAGTCGTCATCTTGGACGAGAAAAACAATATGCTTTATGGCGAATACCGCCGACACCGTGCCGACATCAGAAGCACGATTATCGCTGTTGTTTCCGAAGCTCTCGACACACTTTCTGAAAAAGGAATAGACGCAAATAAGCAGACCGTGAGCATTAAAGTTACAGGCTCTGGCGGTCTTAGTGTGAGTCAGTGGCTTTCTGTGCCTTTTATTCAAGAGGTCGTGGCGGCAACAACAGCCGTGCGCACTTTAATTCCAAAAACAGATGTTGTCATTGAGCTTGGCGGTGAAGACGCTAAAATCACATATTTCAAAGGCGGCATTGAGCAGCGAATGAACGGCACTTGCGCGGGCGGTACTGGAGCATTCATCGATCAGATGGCAGCTTTGCTTGAAACCGACGCGGCGGGCGTGAACGAACTTGCAAAGGGTGCTACGACAATTTATCCGATTGCGGCTCGTTGCGGTGTTTTTGCAAAGACAGATATTCAGCCTCTCATCAACGAGGGCGCTAGAAGAGAAGATATAGCAGCTTCTATTTATCAAGCCGTTGTAACGCAGACGATTTCAGGTCTTGCTTGCGGAAAGCCAATCCGCGGACACGTTGCATTCTTGGGCGGTCCTTTGCACTTTATGGATCAGCTGAGAAAGCGATTTATCGAAACATTGAAGCTCACTGACGATGAAGTCATTGTTCCAGACAACAGCCAGCTTTTTGTGGCGGCGGGTGCGGCTTTGAGCGCAGAAAAGAGCTATAAATGCGCAGCAGGAAAAAAGCCTCCTGTCTTTTTGACGATAAAAGAGTTCCGTGACAGCTTGAAGAACCTTGAGGGCGCAGAACTTAGCGAAACTCAACGCCTTGAGCCGTTGTTCAAAAACAAAGCAGAACTCGACGCATTTAAGGAGCGTCACGCAAAAGAAAAGGCGCAGACTGCTCCTCTTGAAGAAGCAAAAGGACCTGTTTTCTTAGGTCTTGACGCTGGCTCTACAACTACAAAAGCCGTTTTGACCGACACTCAAGGGCGTATTTTGTGGCGTTTCTACGACGTGAACGCAGGAAACCCTGTTGAATTGGCTGTAAAAGTCTTGAAAGATTTGTATAAAATCTTGCCAAAAGATGTATATATTGCCCGCTCTGTGTCTACAGGATACGGAGAAGCCTTGTTCCAAGCTGCTTTGGGAGTTGACGCGGGAGAAGTTGAAACAATTTCTCACTATCGCGCGGCGGAATTCTTTGTTCCTGGCGTTGAGTTCTTGCTCGACATCGGCGGACAAGATATGAAGTGTTTGCGTATGAAAGACGGAGCTATCACTTCTATTCAGCTAAACGAGGCGTGTTCTGCGGGGTGCGGTAGCTTCCTCGATAACTTTGCTCGCACAATGGGAATGAGCGTGCAGGAGTTTAGTCAAATCGCTCTTATGGCAGAAAAGCCTGTAGACCTCGGAAGCCGCTGTACTGTCTTTATGAATAGCCGTGTTAAGCAAGCTCAAAAAGAGGGCGCAGCTGTTGCCGATATTAGCGCAGGTCTTTCTTATTCTGTTATCAAAAATGCTCTTTTCAAGGTTATAAAACTCCGCAGAGCAAGCGAAATCGGAAAGAAAGTCGTTGTTCAAGGCGGTACTTTCTATAATGATTCTGTTTTGAGAGCATTCGAAAAAATCGCAGGCGTGAGCGTCTATCGTCCTGATGTTGCGGGCTTGATGGGTGCTTATGGCGCGGCTTTAATCGCTCAAGACCAGTGGGAAGATTTGTGCAGACCTCAGCCGGGAGAAGAAAAAGAGTGGGAGCCGCACGAAATCCATTCTGGCATCGCAACCCTTGAGCAGCTTGAAAGCTTCCACGTTGATTTGGAACTCCGCCGCTGTGGTAAGTGCGCAAATAACTGTCTTTTGACGATAAACACATTCACAACAGGCAAAGAGGGCGATGAGAACAGGGCTGTTCGTCGCTTTGTTACGGGAAACCGCTGCGAGAGAGGAGCTGAAATCGAGGGCAATGTTGTAGACGCAAGCAACAAGAAAAACACTCGTGCTGGCTCTGGCGACCCTGTGCCAAACTTGTTTGATTGGAAATATAAACGCCTCTTTACTCACTATGTGCCGCTTAGACCAGAAGAAGCAACGATGGGTGATGTGGGTATTCCGCGCGTTCTTAATATGTATGAAAATTATCCGCTGTGGTTCACATTCTTCACAAAACTCGGCTTTAGAGTTCGCTTGTCGCCGCGTTCAAGCCACAGTGTTTACGAAAAGGGACTTGAAACAATCCCGTCAGAAAGTGTTTGCTATCCGGGAAAAATCAGCCACGGACACGTGGAGTCGCTTCTCAAGCAAGGCGTGAAGTTTATCTTCTATCCTTGCGCGCCTTACGAACAGCAAGAAGATGCAGGAGCTGGCAATCACTATAACTGTCCGATTGTTACAAGCTATCCTGAAGTTTTGAGAAACAACATCGACGAGCTTAGACAAGATTCAAGCATTACCTTTATGAACCCATTCTTGCCGATTTATGACAAAGCAAGATTGGCAGAAAGACTCTTTGAAGAGCTGGGCGCAAAGTTCAATCTAACAAAAGAGCAGATTGCCGCCGCCGTGGACGCAGCTTGGGACGAACAGGAAAAGTTCCGCGACGAAGTGAAGCAGATGGGCGAAAATGCGCTTGAGCAAATCATTCGCTCTGGCTCTACGGGTATTGTTTTGGCTGGTCGTCCCTATCACCTTGACCCAGAAATCAACCACGGTATTCCAGAGATGATTCACGGGCTTGGCATTGCGGTCTTTACAGAAGACTCTGTGGCTCATTTGGGCAAAGTGGAGCGACCTCTTCGCATTATCGACCAATGGACATATCATAACCGACTTTACAGAGCAGGCGCATTTGTTAGCGAAATGCCGAACTTGGAGCTTGTGCAGCTCACGAGCTTTGGTTGCGGTTTGGACGCTGTTACAGCTGACCAAGTTGACGAGATTATGCGCTCTAAAAACAGAATGTACACCCTTATCAAGATTGACGAGGGAAGCAATCTCGGTGCTGTTCGTATCCGCATTAGAAGCCTTATCGCTGCTGTAAAAGAGAGAGAGCGACACCACAAAGCCAATATGGAAACTGTTTCTGCGGCATATAAGCGACAGGTCTTTACAAAGGAGATGAAATATTCTCACACGATTATAGGCCCTCAGATGAGCCCTATTCACTTTAGACTTTTGCAGCAGGCTTTCCGCTACAGTGGCTATAATTTCGTAATTCTTGACGCTGTTGACCCGAAAGCTGTGGAAACGGGTTTGAAGTTTGTTAATAACGACGCTTGCTATCCGTCTATCCTTGTTACAGGACAGATGATTTCAGCTCTTGAAAGCGGCAAATACGACCTTGACCATGTGAGCTTGCTTATCACGCAGACGGGAGGCGGTTGTAGAGCGACGAACTATATCGGCTTTATTCGCCGTGCCTTGAACGACGCAGGTTGGGGACATATCCCTGTTATCTCGTTGAGTGCGCAAGGCTTTGAGAAAAACCCAGGCTTTAAACTTACATTCCCTCTTGTTCACAGAGCTTTGATGTCGATTATCATAGGCGATGTGTTAATGCGCTGTTTGTATCGTGTGCGTCCTTACGAGGCTGTGCCGGGTAGCGCAAACGAGATGTATGAAAAGTGGAACGCAAAAGCGCAGAAGATGCTTAAATCTATGTCGATTTTCAAGTATCACAAATTGATGAAAGCTATCGTTAAAGACTTTGATAATCTGCCACTTTTGCCGATTAAAAAGCCAAGAGTTGGTGTTGTTGGTGAAATCCTTGTGAAATTCCACCCGACAGCAAACAACCAGATTGTAGACACAATCGAAAAAGAGGGCGCAGAGTGCGTAATGCCAGATTTGACAGACTTCTTGTTCTATTCATTTAGTACTGGCATTTTCCGACACGAACAGCTTGCTTTCCCAGAAAAGACAGAGAGAAACGCTCGTCTTTTGGTGTGGGCTTTGGACTTGTACCGCAAGTATATGAAGAAAGTGCTTAAAAAGAGCCGCAGATTTGACCCGCCGTCTTCGATTTATGAGCTTATGGCTGGAGTTGACGACATTGTACAGCTTGGAAACATCACGGGAGAAGGTTGGTTCTTGACTGCGGAAATGGTGGAGCTTATAAAAGAGGGAGTGCCGAGCATTGCTTGTGTGCAGCCGTTTGCTTGTTTGCCTAACCACGTTACAGGAAAGGGCATGATAAAAGAGCTTCGTCGCCGCTACCCTGGAACGAATATAAGCGCAATCGATTATGACCCAGGTTCATCAGAGGTTAATCAGCTTAACCGCTTGAAGCTTCTTTTGAGCAATGCGCCTGTAGGTTCTCACCCAGATGAATTGGAAAATGGAAAGATTTGGACAGCTCTCGGCGAAGTTGACGCAGAAATACAGCTTGCAGAAGGAGGAAGTGCTTTTGTAGACACTGATCCTGCCGATAGCTCTGTAGTTCCTGCGGTAACAGCTGATGTATTTGCAAGTGGAGGACAGAAATAAAATGAGTAGGAGAGGAGTTTTTCATTCTATTATTACAACGGTGCTTATTTGCCTTTGCTCTTTTGCTTTTGCGGATTATGACCCGTGGGGAATACCCGATTCGTCAGAAATCCGAAAAGATTTAAGAGAAAGGTGGTTCACAGCTCCTTTAAGCACTGTGCGCACATATTCTCCTGAAGTGTATCAGAGCAGAATTGGCAACAACTATCAAGTGCGCTTTGAAGAGCGAGGAAATGAAGTTGCAATAATAGTTTCTCCAGCACAAGATATTTTAATCGATTTGTATAATGGTTCTGAAAAGCAATCAACGGTTGAAAGTCTTACATATCCAGAGAATTCTGCTGGAGGTTGGGTTCTTTTTCGCTCTGCAAAAAACGGAAAGCCTATTAGAATTCGCTATTATTTTCTGTCAACTGAGGATGTTTTTCTTGAGTTTAATGCAGTTGGAAAAAAAGTAAATGCGAATTTTGTATTGTTCAATATGTATGCAGCAAAAGGAGTTCCTCTTGGTATAACTTTTGAGCGGTTGTATTCTATGTCTTTCCCTGAATTGCGTACGTTGACGAAAAATTCTCTTCCTTGGTACTTAGCAGCTGTTTCAACTGGAATGTATCATTCAAATCTTCAGATGATATCTGTTATTAGAGATGAACTTGATAGTATTGAAAGTGTTTCAGATGGTGCTTACGATGAGAAGGGAAAGCCTGTCTATGTTATTTCTTCAAAGCCTCGTGCAAGACTTGATGGAGAAGATGAATCAAAACTGCAATTATCTGAAGCGGGATTTTTGAAATGGGTTGTCGATGGTCTTGTTGCAGGTTCTGTTGGAGGGTATACATATCTTTCTCCGCTTTACCGTTCAACTGTGGAATTTCCAGGCGGTGGACATTCTGATGTTTTTTCTCAAGAATATAATATAACATTTGCACTTGATTGGACTAGAAATCTTGCAACTGCACTCCTTTCTGTCCAACGAGACAAGAATTATGGTTACGCTGAATCAGGGGTGGATGTCTCAATTTCACCGTTTAATTCTGGTCGTCTTTCTGGTGGAGAAGCTACAGCAAATGCTGTTGGGTACATAAAAAATACAGGATACCGAATTGGTGTTCTAAAAGCTCTTTTATATGTGCTTGCTATAACTGAAAGTGACCACAGTTATCTTGTTGCCATTCGTGAAGCTGGAGCATCTGAGAAAAATGATTCAACATATCCTGAAGTTGGAGCATTTAATCATTGTGCAATTTTACTTCCGTATTTTGATAAAAATGGTGTTTTTTCTTGCGCAGTTTTTCAAGATGGAAAAGAAATTTCGCTTGATAAATTTGTGGAAAAATATAAAGGGACGTTTGTTAATCTTTCACGTATACAATCATCTGATAGATTTTTTCCTCTCACAATCGAAAATGTTCAGTAATGGACAGTAAGTTGAAAATTGCTATATAATCATGTTATGAATGAAAAAATCAAGGCAGTTGTTTTTGATATCGACGGGACTTTGTATTCTGATTTCCCGTTTTATTTGCGAGTAAGTTTTCATGTCTTGAAAAATTTACGTTTCTTTTTGCATTACAGCAAAACACGCAAAATTATGCATACAAAAGCACCTCTCGCTGATTATTTTGAATATCAGGCGAGAATTCTTGCATCATCTATGCATATTTCGGTTCGAAGAGCAAAAGCCTTGATTGATGTTATTGTATATAAAGGATTCCGTCCTTATTTCAAAAAAATAAAGCCGTACCCGAACGTTTTGGAAACTTTTAAGGCTCTAAAAGAGGCTGGTTATAAAATTGGAATTTTATCTGATTTACCACCAGAGCAAAAGGGTGATATTTGGGGTGTATCTGAGTATTGTGATGTAATTCTCGGCTCTGAAAAAATCGGAGCATTAAAGCCCTCAAAATATCCTTTTGGTGTAGTTTCAATGACTCTTGATGTTCCTCTTAATGAAATTTTGTATGTTGGAAATAGCATAAAGAGTGATATTCGTGGCGCGAAAAACGCAGGAATGTTCGCTGCATACAAAATGCCTTGGTGGAGAGTTATTTTGCACAAGCCTTTGAAAGAAGCCGATTTCTCGTTCTCAAAATACCGACAGCTTCAAGATATGTTGCTGTCGTAAGCGTCGGCGTTTGTGGGGATAAAAAGTGACTGAAGTTGTTGTTATATTGCTTTCTGTTGTTATATCGGCAGTAGTTTCTCTTGTGCTTAGAATGTCTGAAAAAGATAAGAATTCTATGGACAAGGTTAAGCGCTATGCAAATCAAAAAATGGCAGATTTTGATGAATATTTTGCCACAAAAGACCAAGCCTTACAAAATGTATCAGCTGATCTTGATGCACGACAGTCTCAAGCAATTGCAGCTACGAAAAAACTTGAGAAGCAATACAATGATTTTGTTATGGCTGGGCAAAATCTAGAAACTTATTACAACTCTATACAAGCACTTAGAGAGCGCACTGAAAGCTACGAAAAACAGGTTTCTCAACTTTTGGATTTTACAGTTGCAGTTGAACAAAATCTGCAACTGATAAAAAATGAAGCTAAAATTGTTGATGAGCTAAATGCTCGACTTGATTCTCAAAAAAAGATTATTGACTCTACAGATAAAAGAATAGGTGCTATTCACGAAGATTTTGCAAAGAAAGATTCGGAATATTTAAAGGCAATTGCTGACGAACTTTTGAGACAGTGTAAAGCTGATGTTCAAAATCTTGAAAGCAATGTGAAGAATGCTCAAACTGAAGCTAGTGGTCTTCTGGATAAACTTAGCGAAGATGTTCGAAGAGCGTATGATAATGCGACTCAAAAAGCAAAATCGCTTGAGGATCAAACATTTCAATCTCTTATCGATAAGTCTGAACAGCGAACTGCTCAATATGTTCAGTCACTAGAGGTTCATGCACGAGCACTTGATGAAAATATGCAAGAGCGTTTTCAAAACGTTAGTGATTCGATGTCTGAGCGATTAGATGAAATGCGGAAAACTTTTTCAGATGAAACAAATCGTCTTCGCGAGATGCTTAATGAAAGAACATCTGCTATTGAGTCTGCATCAGAAGAAAGAAATGATACCCTTCGCGCAACGCTTGATGAACAGATTGTGCGTCTTGAAAATGATTTGAATGGAAAACGCGATGCATTTTCTCTTTTGACGGAAAATGTAAAACGTGATATTTCAAAAAAATCTGATGACCTTGAAGCTGATTTTGCAAATCGAATTTCAGAAATTCAGACTTCCGTTGCAGAAAAAACTGATAATCTCGATAAAGACCTTTCAAGTTCTCTTACTGTCATAAAACAAGATATGGAATCGCATTTTTCTGAGCTGAGAGGAAAAATGGATACAGATTCCAATAATATCGAAGCTCGTGTAAATGAGAGAATTGCACTCATAGAAAAAAATATTTCAGAAAAGTCTGATGCGATTTCAAAAACAGTTGATGAAAAAATTGAAGGGCTTTCATCTTTTGTTTCAGAAAGTATTCGCAATGTTGAAGATTCTTCTTCTGGAAAACTTGATGCCCTTTCTGTGTCATTTCAGAACAGAATTGAAGGAATTGAGCAATCTGTTGGTGAAAAAACGCAATCGCTTATGGATGATGCAGGCTCAAGGCTTTTTGCAGTTGAAACATTTGTAAAAGACAAAGCTAGTGAAATTGAAAGCAAATCCGATACTCGCCTTTCAGATTTGGAAAATGCAATTGCAGAGCGGGCAAACAATGCTTTGGCTAGTGCAGATGAAAAACTTAAGTCTCTTGAAAATAGTGTTGTTGAAAAAACAGATGCTATAGCAAGTGATTCTGGTGAAAAATTTGAAGCACTTGCAAATGCTGTTGAAAATAAAACAAATGAATTGCGAGAAAGCTCTGAAAATCGATTGTTAGCTTTGGAAAAATCTATTGAAGACAAAGAAAATATTGTTTCTGTAGCACTTGATGAGATTTCAAAATTGGTTAGTGAGAAAGCTGATAATGCAGAATCCGATTGTTCTGAGCGACTTTCGAGAGCGGAAAGTGAAATTTCAGAAAAGATTTTTGCACTTCAAGAAAAAACAGATTCTCTTTGTGATGAGACAGAAAATAAGATTGCTACTCTTGAAGAAGCTCTTTCAACAAAAACTGCCGAATTGCAAAGTGCGCTTGATGGACAGACTGGAAGTATGTCGTCTGTTTTGCAACAAACTGTTGACCGCTTGAATACTGATTTTAATAATATTCGCGATAATCTTGAAAAGCGTGTTTCGGAGGCTTCTGAAGAGTTTAATAAACGTCTTGAAGAACAAAGTAATACAGTTTTCAATAATATTGATGAAAAGATTGGAACTGCTGGTGCAGAACTTTCAGAGCGCATTACAAGTATTGAACAGACAGTTTCATCTCGAACTGCTGATTTTGAAGCAAAATCTCAAACACAACTTTCTGAGCTAAAGCAGCAAGTAGAAGATGCTGTTTCTGGAATTTCAGAGCGCACGTTTGGAACTATTGATTCGCTGAAAAAATCTCTAGAAGAATCTTCTAGCACAATTTCTGCTGACCTTACAGTAAAATTTGGGGTTCTTTCAAAATCTCTTGCAGACCAATCATCTACATTGGGATTTGATATTGATTCTAGAATAGGCTCTCTCAAGCATCAGCTTGAAGACCGCGCTCTTGATATTTCAAACAATGTTACAGCGAAACTTGATTTGTTGCAAAAGACTCTTGATGAACAAACGAACGGCTTCCCTGATGCGCTTGCAACAAGAATAGACGAGTTGCAAAACTCTCTTGAGAAGCAGACTTCAGAAGTTTCTGGCTCTATTAATGAGAAGGTTAGTGCTTTAAGACAATATCTCGATGACAAAACGTCAAATATCACAACAGATGTCAACAATGCTGTTGAGCATTTCAAAAATGATTTTTCAGAGAGAACAGATGCAATTATTTCTGATATGGCAACGAAAATAAGTTCGTTCCAGTTTGCGGTAGAAAATCAAACAGGTGATATTTCTGAGAAAACACTTGCAAAAGTTGCAGAAGCAAAACAAGCAATAGAAGATGAAACTAATGGTTTTGCTGAAAAAATCGAAGAAAAAGTACAATCTCTTCGAAATCAACTTGAAAATGAAAGCTCAAATCTTTCTGATGAAACAATTTCTAAACTTTCAGCGCTGAAAAAAGCACTTTCTGACCAAAATAGCAATATGGAAAAAGAAATTGCTGAAAAAATTGGAGCACTTTCAACATCTCTTGAAGAAAAAACACGAACTATTGCTGATACAGCCAATGAGAAATTAGATGAATTGTCTCATTTGGTTGAAAAAACATCTGCTGAAATAGAAAATATTTCTCGTGAAAAAATTGACGGTGCAGATGCGTTTGTTGAAGAAAAAACTTCGGCATTGCGCTCTTCAATCGAAAATCTTTCTACTGAAATATTTAGCCGTGTCGGAGAACTCAATACGTCGCTCGAAGAAAAAACAGGCGGTTTAAAAGAGAAAATCGATTCTTTGCAATCTGCATTTGATGAGCAGACGGGCGGTTTTATTGGTGAACTCAATAACGAAATTGCGCAGATGCGTGAGAATGTTAGCAATGCAATAAGCACACTTGAAGAAAATGTTCACGCAAAGACAGGTGAAATTGAAAATACTGTATCTGAAAAAATTGATAGCGTAAAAATTGAAATTGCCGCAGATACGAGTACAATTGACCAAAATATGGAGGCTCTCAAGAAAAACCTTGATGAGCAGACAGCACGTTTTTCTTCTGATATGGAAAACAGAATCAGCCGGCTTGGTGTTCGTCTTGAAGATTGCGAAACATCTCTTTCCGGGGATATTGAAAATCGCTTCTCTTCTCTTAATCAACAACTTCTCGACAGCACGTCTGGAATTGCGGACGACATCAATAATCGAGTCGGAGAACTCAATACAGCACTCGAAGAAAAAACAGGCGGCTTGAAAGAGAAAATCGATTCTCTGCAATCTGCATTTGATGAGCAGACGGGCGGTTTTATTGGTGAACTCAATAGTGAAATTGCGCAAATGCGTGATGACGTTAATGGTGTAGTCAGCACGCTTGAAGAAAATGTTCGCGCGAAAACAGGCGAAATTGAAAACACAGTGTCTGAAAAAATTAAGAATGTTCAGGGCGAAATTGCCGCAGATACAGCCGCTATTGATGCGAAGATGGCAGAGTTCCGCCAAGAATTTGACGAGCAGACTGCACGCATATCAACTGATATGGAAAATCGCGTAAGTCGACTTGGCATTAAATTGGAGGAAAGCTCAAATGCACTTTCTATCGACATAGAAAGCCGTTTCTCTTCTCTTAATCAACAACTCCTTGAAGGCACGTCTGGTATTTCTGACGACATCAATAATCGAGTCGGAGTACTCAATACAGCGCTCGAAGAAAAAACAGGTGGCTTGAAAGAGAAAATCGATTCTCTGCAATCTGCCTTTGATGAGCAAACTGCTGGTTTCATCAGTGAGCTAGACAACAAAATCAAGCAAATGCGAGAAAGTGTTGACGATGAGATTTCCGCGATGGAAACTAGTGTCAGCGCAAAAACTTCGGATATTCAAGAAAAAGTCAGCGAACTTGAAAATCAGATTGGAGAGAAAACTTCTGGCATTGCTGATGAAATTGAGGACAAAATCCTTCAAAACTCAATCGTTATCGACAAACGCTTTGAAGAAATCAAATCTGAGTTTTATAACAAAACTCAAAGCCTCTCAGACGAGGTTTCTTCCCGCGCAAATTCTCTTGATTCCGAGTATTCCGAGAAAATCAGCAATCTCGAAAATGCCCTTGTTACACGAACTTCCGAGCTCAAAGCGCAGCTTGATGAGCAGACAGGAACTTTAGTTTCAGATACTGTAAAACGTGTGGAAGATGCTGCAGCAGAAGCGGCAGAGCGAAATGAAAAGTCCCTTGCCGAAACATATGCGAAGACAGAATCTCTTTCTAACAAAGCGAAAGAGCGAATCGATGCTCTTGAAGCAGAAATCGATGAGCGCACTCGCACAATGGAAGAACAAGTGAGCACGCGTATTTCGCGTCTTTCTGACAGTCTTTCAGAGCAGGCTTCAGGACTTGAGAATGTTCTTGCGTCAACAACCACAGCATTCAATGAAGAACTTCGCTCGAAAGTAGAAACGCTGAAAGAAGAACTTGATTCAGAACTTGCTCGTGCAAAAGCGAATGTTGAAGCCCTTTCTGCACAAACAAGCGGGAACTCTGACGAAATTGCGCGCATCACAGCAGAATCCGCTGCTCTTGCGACGACGCTCAAAGAGCGATACGATTCGCTTTTCAATGACGCAATTTCTAGCGCAGACCAGAAAGAAGCAGAAGCGCTTTCAAAATATCAGCAGATTTCCTTTGATAACTTGGAAGCGTTCCGAAAAGAAATCGAAGAAAAAGTTGACTCAATGCAATCATCAGTGCAAGACCTTGTATCAGATTTGCAAAGTCGCACGGAAAGCGCTGCCGAAGCCGCCGAAACCGCAGTTTCTCGCATGAACGAAGAGACTGCGAAAGCAAAGACTGTGTCAGACGAGACTTATCACAGAATCGCTTCTGATGCAGAAGATGCAAAAAATCGCCTTGAAGAATATGGCAGGTTGCTGACTCAGAAAATCTCTGAGTTTGACGATACGCTTTCTTCATCGATGGCACGCATTTCAGCCTCATACGATGACAGACAAAGCGAGTTCCTCGGCGGTATCGATGAGCGTATTTCGCAGTACAAAGACGATATTATGCAGCGTTTTGAATCATTGGACAATGTTCAAAACGACCTCGACTCCCTCAATGACAGCATAGCGCAGTCAATGGAAGAAGTTCGCCGTAGCGCCATCGGTTCATTTACTGAGTTCCTCGAAGGTCAGCGCAAAACGCAAAATGATTTTGAAAATAACATCTCTGAAAAAACACGGGCGATTTCAGAGCGCATTGCGACACTCGAAAACTCTCTTGATTCTTTGAAAGCCGAAGCGCTTGATAATGTCAGCGGACAGCTAAAAGTCCTTGAAAATCAATTCACAGAAAGCCTTCATTCCCGTGAAAGCGAAATCGACAATTCCCTCAGACAGTGGAAAGACGATTTTGACTTGAGATTGGTGCAGTTCACACAAGATTACGAAAACGCCCGAAAAGCCCTTGAAGCGCGCTATGGCGAATCTCTTGAGCAGCGCATCAGCACACTTTTGAGCGAAAGCGACGAGAAGATTTCGACAGTGCGCGCGAATATCAACAGCGCACGAAATGCGCTTGATGAGCAGATAAGAAGCATCGACGGAGATTTCCGCGCCTTTATGGAACGCTACGAAGAGAAAATCGACGAAACCGTTGCGAAGGCTTCAGAAGAGGCTCAGGGCAAACTCTCAGCGAAAATCGCAGACTTTGAGACAAAACTTTCTGAGAAACAAAAGACAAGCGAAGACGCGTTCAGTGCGGCAACATCCAAACTCGAAGATTGGAAGAAGAGCCTTGAGGAGAGTTTCGAGAATGCCAAGAATGAGTTTGGCGGAAAACTCGATGAGTTCAACACAAAGACACTTTCGCAGCTTGAAAACATGCGCGACAACTTCTCTCGTGATGTTTCAGATTCAATCGTTGAAATTCAGGAGCGCCAAGATTCAATAACAGGCGAAATCAACGACCTTGACGAGCGAGTTCACGCTGCCGTTCACGAATATGAAGGCAAGTCCGTTTCGATTTTGGACAGAATGGAGCAGCTCTACCAGAATATGATTACGGACACGCAAGAGCGAGTCAGCGCTGAGAATGACATTGTTGAGTCAAAGATTGGCGCACTCAACGAGAACCTCGAAAAAGTCAGCGCCGACAGCGAAAATATGCGACAAAACCTCATAAAGCGCCTTGAAGCCGACACATCTTCTCTTGAAGAGCGTCTTGGCGTCGTCAACAGCGCAATCGAGGGCTTTGAGCGTGAAACGCAGGTCTTTGAGAAAACAGACGAACTCAAAAAGCAGCTCGAAGGTCAAATCGCTGAACTCCAGACACAAATCGACAGCGCTCTTTCATACAAGGAGCTTCTTGACCGATTGCAAGCGGAACTCGGAACGCTTCGGAAAATGGACGAGGACACATCGAAAAAACTCGCAGAGTTCAACGCTGGAAGAGACAGAATCGACGAAATGGAAAAAGATTTCCACACACTTGTTGAGCTTTCGGACACGATGGACAAGAAAATCACCGAATTGCAGACAACAAGCGACGAATTGCAGAACTTGCAGATTCAAGTGCGAAACTTCCAGGACACACTCGAAGAAGTTTCTGGGCAGTACGAGCGCCTTGAAAAGAAGAGCGACGTTCTTGACCGCGTCATGAAAGACATCGATTCCTCATTTGACGACCTCAAGTCAATCGAAGAGCGCCTTTCATCTTGCCAGAGCATTTCGGACACGCTTCCGACAGAGATTTCGGGCATTCAGGCACAACTTTCCGAAATCAAGGCGGGAGACGCCAAAATCAATACGGCGATAGAAAAAATGACATCGCTCCAGACAATTCTTGACGAAACCGACAAGCGAATCGCAATCGTTACGAGCGGACAAAACGGCGTCACGAAAGTCGAAGAGCGATTGCAGAAACTCTCTGACGAAATCAGCGAGCGAATGAGCCTTCTTGAGCATCTTGCCCGAACGGAAATTGACAGCAAGGAAGGAAGCGAGCCGCGAAACGAGGGCATCACGCCACAACTCAAGCAGCGCGTTCGCGCTCTCAAAAAGCAAGGCTGGAAGAACGACGAAATCGCTCACAGCCTGAAGCGCTCAAAGACAGAAATCGATTTGATTTTGGAAATGCTCCCAGCAGAGTAATCGATTTTGGCACATACAGCGAATCCCGCAAACACTGCGGGATTTTTTTATGCGCGTTTGGAAAAAAATCAGCATCTTGAGCGCAATAAAAAAGTTGAGTTTGCTTCCTTTTTGAAAATCCGAGCAAACTCAATCTGAGAGAGGGGAATGTTGCTACTAGTAGCGGATGAGTGAAAAAGTAACTTGAGATGTGACCTTTTTTGTTGTTGACTCTGTTATATTTTCTATCATTGATGGGGTGAGCGAATGGATATTACGAAGCAGTTTGGCAAAAAGTTGGTGGTGAAGGACGAAGTTTGCATTGAAATCGGCTCAAAGATTTATTCGTATTTTATGACGAATAATTACGTGGTTCTGGGCGAAAAGCTCAAGGAATTCGCCTTGCGCAATGTTCGTTCTTCTGAATTATCTGCAAATCCTGCACTTTCTCAATCTGTGAGAAATGAGATGGAAAAGCTTGGCGTGTGCTGGAGCGTTACGGTGTCGAACGGTGCGAAAGTCCTCAATTATTACACACAAGCAGAGGGAGCATTTGTTGTTTTGTTGGATAAGTTGAAAAAGTCGACTGAAAAGCGGGCAAAAAACTTGACGGAGGAGCACAGAGAGAAAGTTCTCAATGACATCTTGGAGGCTTTTTCTGCCGTCTGGGACAATCCTGAGCAGGATATGAATATTTTGCACGAGTGGGATTATGCGCTTTTTTGCGCGAAACTCGTCAGGGGAAAGCCCTCTCAATACTATTTGTATTTGATGATGAACCTGTTTCATCTTAATTTTCTCAAAACGAAAGAGTCTTTTTCTGAAGTTTTGGACAGATTTATCGTGCGCTACATCGATGGGGGCAAGAAGACGGGTAGCAAAAACAAGCTGTCTGACATTTACAAGAACTCGTGCATGAACAAGCAGACATTCAGCCGAATCCGAAGCGGAAAAATTGCCCAGCCCACGTTTGATTCAGTGATGCAACTTGCGCTCGGAATGAAGCTGAGCTGGCTGGACTTGCTGATTTTGCTCGACTCGTCGGGGCATATTGGTGAGCTTCGCGAAAAGATGGGGCATATCGTTTTTGAGGAAATTATCCACGAGAACTACAACATCGACAGAATCAACGAAAAGCTCTATGCCTCGTGCGGAAGAACGCTTGGGCTTGGAGAGAAATGAATGAGGATTTGACGACCTGAGAGGAGTTTTATTTTGAAGTGTTTTGCTTTTCGAGAGTGC
Organism: uncultured Spirochaetaceae bacterium; assembly: GCA_902778325.1. Taxonomy (GTDB): domain Bacteria; phylum Spirochaetota; class Spirochaetia; order Treponematales; family Treponemataceae; genus Treponema_D. Next base: position 95,884 of record CACYWZ010000001.1, on the reverse strand, counting down.
GCAAAACAGTTAGCACAAGTTCTTTTTGATTTGGGGAGAGCGTTTTGAAAGATTTCAGCACATCGCCCGCGTCCCCTGAAATCTGCGGAGAAGAGCCAGTGAGCAGATATTCCACAGAGACGCGGAGGGCTTTTGCGATTTTGTATGCGTTCGTGACACTTGGCTCTTGAGGATTGCTCATCAAATAATGGTCGATAGTGCGCTTGTTCACTCCAGAAAGCTCAGAAAGCTCCTTGGTGGTCAAGCCTTGATAGCGCATTTCGTCCTTCAAAAAGTAAGCAAAACTCATAACTTTGATAATACCTTGTTTGTAGCAACATTTTTTATCATTGACACTAAAACGGGTATATTGTTATAGTATATTACGCCGATAACGGCAAATTATATTTAATTGGAGGCTTTCAAATGAAGAAAGTTCTGGGATTGGCTGCAGCTGCAGTATTAGGTTGTTCAAGTCTTTTTGCTGGCGGAACAGAACTGGCAGGAAAATTCGACATTGGCTATGTTCCATTCGGAGCATCGTATTTCGACACCGATTACGGCTCTGGTTATGGTTCAGTGTCAGGTTTTGAGCTTTATCCTGCCCTCGTTATCGTTCCTGAAAAAAGCGCAGACTTGCCATTTTTCATTTCTTATGAGGCATCTCTTGATATGGTTTTTGGCAAGAGCGATTACTATGACGGCTACAAGTCAACCGTCATCACACCGGGCGGCTCAATTTTGTTCAACTATCCGATTGTGCCGGAAGAAGCAAAGGACGGCAGTTTTGTTTCAAAGTTGACGCCGTACGCAGGTCTTTCGCTTGGTATCCCGATTCAGAAGACAACGTTCTCTATCGAAACTGTTGAACCTGTTTATGAGCATAGTGACGTTCTTAACATGGATGTACCAACGGGTGAATACAAAACTTCTAGCGAAGATTATTCTTCAACAAAAATCGGTCTTGGAATGGGTTTCACAGCTGGTGTGAACTACGAGATTAACGATAAGTTCGTTGCGAACTTTGAGACTGGATATAACTTCTTGAAGTTCCACGAATACTTCTTGCGCGCTGGTGTTACATACCGCTTCCAGAGAAAAGGCTCTGCTGTTTCCTCTGCTTCATCTTCTGACGAGGGAGCGAAGGCAAAGAGCGAGTCAGAAGAAAAGAAGGCTGAAAAGGCAGCTGAGCCAACAGAAAAGAAAGCAAAAGTTGCAAAAGAGGTTGTCGAAGTTGGTGGTGCTGACGACCCGTTTGTGAACACTTCCTGGACTGGCGATTTGGGAACAATCGTGTTCGGTGAAGGCGGAAAGTGCAAGTACATGGGCAAAGAAGGCTCTTACAAACTTTCAAAGAAAGGCGAGGCTTACACGGTATCTGCAAATTGTGGCGGCGCAAAGTTCTCTTTCACGACGGAAGGCAAGGACGCATCTGAGGGCACAATGAAGACTGGTACTGTAAAGGCTACGTTCAAGCGCGGCTAATGCTCTTCTGACTTTTTAGGAAAAAATGAAAAATCTTGCAGACGGTGCTTTTTTGGCGCTGTCTGCAATGTATCAAGTGCTTTTTGGGGCATAAAAGTAAATTTATTGCTTCCTTTTGCTCTGGGGAAGCGAAAAATTCAAATTTATTGCTTCCTTTTCTTCTGGGGAGGCGAAAAATTTAAATTTATTGCTTCCTTTTTTGCTGGGGAAGCGAAAAATTCAAATTTATTGCTTCCTTTTTTGCTGGGGAGGTGAAAAATTTAAATTTATTGCTTCCTTTTCATCTGGGGAGGCGAAAAATTTAGATTTATTGCCCAAAAAGTGCAAAATCGGCAAAAAAATGCCGTCATGCCGAATTTATTTCGGCATCTGCGTTATCTTTGGAAAATTGGTTTTTCAGACGGTCTGTGTGTGGGTGGGGAGAAAAAATTTTGTAAAAGGAGTTTTTGAGATGAGGAAAGGAGTTGCGTTATTTATTTTGATGTTTTGTGCTGTCAATGCTTTTGCAAAAACAAAAAGCAAAGTTGTTTACTCTTTGAAATTTATAGAGTGCAATGACGGTTGTTGTCTTTATTTGGGGAATGAGCATTATTCTGGAATTGGTGCACGAACGTTGCATTATGGCAATCAATCTCCTGTTCATTGCAACAACAATCGAGCAATAAACTCTGACATTGATTATTTTTGGAGTGAAGTAAATCGGCTTGATGCAGTTGATGAGGATAATGAGAATTATGCTTATTCAAGAACTCGCGCAGGCAGTTGGTATTTCGTTTACAGGGTTTCAAAAGAATCGTGTCGTTACTACGGTAATCCGTTGGTTATGGGGGACTATGACGCTTATGTTCCTCTTTACAAATATATAATTTGGCGCGTTGACGTTATTTCAAAGTGATTTTTTTTGCTGTAATTGTCAATTTCTAGTTATTACTAGGCTCTTGTATTTATAGGTGCTGTAAAAGAGATAGTGTTGAAAGGAGGAAAACGATGAGCAACACAACTTCAAGAAAAGGTATTTATGCGTGTAGACCAAAGCCAAAGAATTATTCTTATCAGGATTTTTTGCATGAGATTTATGGCTATAACCATGCCGACCACAGCATAGAAATTGAGCATTCTGAGGACAACACATATAAACTTTATGACAATTATTATGGACGATGAAGGAACACGATAGGAGGTTTCTATGAGAAAGTTTATTTTGGTTTTGGCTTTGGCTTTGTCAACAGTGACAATGGCATTTTCATTCCCTGCAACTTGGGACAGAGACTTGAAGGCAGACTTTACAATGTATCGAAAGGTCACGCCAGAAGACAAGGAAAAGATTTTCAAAGTCTTTAGGGCATTGAAGCAGTGTGTGTATGATATGGACAATAACGGAGAAGTTGCTTGCTATGATTACACAATGATATTCTTGAAAATATGGTGCACGAATTGGGGAAGTGATGACATCGATTTGGTTATCGTAGATAAACCAGATTATGTGCTTGTTGGAAACTATGCGCCGAGAGTCTTCCATTCATTCGTCAGAATACGAAGCGGCGGAGAATGGTGCTACATTGAAACTCAAGCACCAAAGAGACCAGAGAATACTTGGGGAGAAGTAATGTATATGCCGAACTACTGGAAGAACAACGGAACGTATGCGACGAAGGAAATCTATCCGTATATCAGATGGTTTGACCGAGAGAAATATTGCAAGATGGACCATTGGGTTCTTCCTAATTAAAAGTTTATCGCACGATTATTTGCAATTTCAAAAAGTATTTTTCTTGCTGTGAATTGGTGCGAAATGTCTTGTGCTATGGCATTAAGCACCAATTCATTGGATTATAATAAGTGATAGGAGAACAATAAGTTTTATGAGTGGTGAACAAGTAGAAAAATTGTATAATATGGCTACAAACGGAGACGCATCAAGCAATTATAAACTCGGATTAAAATATTACAAAACTAGTGATTTTGGTATGGCATTCGAGTACTTCACAAAAGCTTCAAACATGGGAAATATAGATGCAAAGTATTTTTTAGCAGGAATGTATTATGCGGCAAGAGGAACTAAAAAAGATATAAATAAAGCATGTGATTTATTAAAAGAACTTGCAATTAGTGGCGATAAAGATTCTTTTCTACAACTTTATTCATTTGCTAAAAATCAAAATATCGTATATGCAGAACAAAAACTCAATGAAATACTTTCTCAATGTGACAATAAAGATACTTTGCTTGCATACGGAAATATATTATTTTATGACAAAAAAGACTTTGACAAGGCTTGTGATTGGTATGAAAAAGCTTTCATAAATGGTAGTAAAGAAGCTTTTGAAAAACTTGAAAAGTTGGCTCTAATTAATAATAAGTTAGCTAGTCAAAAAATTATAGACTTAGCTTCATATGGAAATGAAAATGCTATTCAGAGTCTTATAGAGTTAGCTAAAAATGGTAACTCCAAAGTAATATCTTTTATAGATTCTTTAGAAGCTCAAATCCAGGAAGAAAATGGCAAGCATAACAATACAGAAAATGATGTAAAAGATAATGAGTGTGAACATTTTGCAGAAACTACTCAAAATCAAGTTGCAATTTCAACTAAAAATATACAAGAAAAGTTGACAAAAATTATAAAAAAACTTTTGGCAATTGAGAACAATTTTTATTCTGAACCATTTGAATCTCAACTAACAATAGGAAATGAATCCCTAGAAAACGGCGAAACAGAAGAAGCCTGTGAATGGTTTAAAACAGCCGCAAAACATGGAAATATAACGGCACTCAAAAGACTCTCAGAATTAGCTCAAAATGGAACTCAAAAAGCAAGACAAGCCCTTGAAAACTTTTATTCTACAAGTAACATAATCAGCAAAGCTCTTGTAAAAGCTCAAAAATTATCTGTAGATTATACAAATCAAAATCCTATGCATCAAGAATCAACTCCTGCAAAGAAAAATGCAGAAGAACAAGAAGGTATTAAAAAAGAAAAGAGTGCAGAAGAACTTTATGCAGAAGCTCAAGATTGTTTTGAAAAAACATTCTATGAAGATGCTATTGGACTTTGTGAAAGATCTATAGAAGTTGCAAATGCTATAATAGAAAAAGCCAGAGAGTGCATTGTAAGAGCTAAAAGAAAAAACTATCAAGCAGAAGCAAATAAAAAAGTTTGGGAAGCAAATAATTCTCTAAAAGACGGCAATGACGAAGAAGCGTTAAAACTTTATTTAGATGCAGAAGAAGCGTTAAAATTGTACACAGAAACCGAAGATCCGATGAATCTAGAAATTGATTGTGATACTTTAAACAGAATAAATAATAGCATAAAAAAGGCAAAAATAATTTTTGATACAGAAAAAGAGGAAAATTCTGAAAGAGCAGAAGAAACTCAATATAGAAAAGAGTTTTACTACAAAACTGGAAAATCTTTTAAATTTGAAAATTGGATACCTACTCAACAGCTTTATAATCATAATAGAATTCCTCAATATCTAAAAGAACTAAATGAAAGCCAATATATAGCAGCTACAGCCAGCAGAAACAAAAATATTTGTGTTTCTGCTGGTGCAGGAACGGGAAAAACTAAAACTATTGTTTCTCGGATTGCTTATCTTTTAACACAAGGTGTTCACCCTGATAGAATTCATGTATTTACTTTTTCAAAAAAAGCCGCCAAAGAATTGAGAGAAAGAATAAGCAAAGTTATTGGAAATGTAGATATATCAACAAAAACTTTTCATAGCTGGTGTTATTCTATTTTGTATAAGAATGCCTCAAAATTTAATTTTATTCGTGCTAAAAATAGCTTACTCTCAAATGGCGATGATAAAAAGTTATTTTCTATAGTCATTAATGAAGAAAATATAAAAATCTTCACTGATGACACCGACGAAAATAAACAAATTAATTATACTTCGCCAATGTCAATTACAGATGTTGTTTCATGTTATTCATATTTAAAAGAGAGTGAAGAAACATTGGAATATTGCTTACAAAGATTTTTCCCATATATTCTTAGTTTTAATGATAAAGAAAAAAAATTAATAATTGATTCTCTTAAATTAATTTTTGAAAAATATGAAGCAAAAAAACAAAAACTAATCAAATATGATTTCGTTGATTTGCTTTGTATTGTTATAAACAAACTTTGTGAAGATGAATTTATTTGTAAGCAAATTTGCTCTCAATATGATTATATATTGATTGATGAAATGCAAGATATAAGTTTTCTTCAATGGAAATTGCTTTCTGCATTTGCAAAATATGCAAAACTATTTTGCGTAGGAGATGTTGCTCAAGCTATTTATGGATTTCGTGGCGGCGATTTTAAGTATATGCAAGATTTTAATTTTCAGCCTGCCATAAAACTACAACTAGAAGAAAACTATCGCTCTACACAAGAAATCCTTGATTTATCAAATTGGCTTCTAAATGAAAGCAATACTATAAAATATGATAAAAAGATTCATTCTATGCGTGGAAAAGGAAAAATCCCAGCACTTCATACTTTTTATAATGAAGAAGCGGAATCAAAATGGATTATCGGGGATATATTGAAACGAACTCTAAAAGGAAATAAAGCAAACGAATATTGTATTATTGTTCGTTCTACAGTATCTTCTCGTCCTATCGAACATATATTGCTTGAAAATGACCTTTCGTATGAAATAATTGGAGGAAAAGGACTTTTAGCTTCCGCACATATTGCAGATGTTATTTCAGTTCTTCGTATCATTTATGATAATTCTGATGAAATTGCATGGCTTACATATCTGCGATTATATGGGGTTCCAGATTCCGAAAAACATTGTAGAGAATTTGCAAAAATTAGTTTTAAAGAAAGTTGTAATCTTTTAAGTTCTTACAATCAAAAAGCTGCAAACTTATTACAAATTGCTTATTCTAAGCGTTCTAATTTAAATGAAATGTTTAGAACTGTTATAAAAATGCTTTTTGGTAAGTTAAAAAGAAAATATGAGCGTATTTATAGCCTAAGTTGTATAGGTCTTACATGGAAACAAAGACTTGATGATTTAAACTATTTGGAAAAATTAGCTTCCAAGTATCACAGTATGGATAGTTTTATGGAAAAGTATAATACAGCTATAGATGCAAAAGAAAATACAACGAACTCTGATGATATTATAACAATAATAACAGCACATTCTGCAAAAGGAACAGAATATCCAGTTTGTTACATTGCAGGAGCAAATCCTATGAATTATCCTTCATTCTATTTTACAAGAGGAGTTCCTGAAAACATTGAAGAAGAAAGAAGAATACTATATGTTGCTTTAACTCGTGCTAAAAATGAATTGATTATTACACGCAGTAAAAACGTTAATGTTTACAATGAATATTCAAATAGCGAAATGCAAAATGCAGAAAATTGTTATTTATTTCAAAACATTCCTGAAAATCTTGTTCAGGAGTATTCTCATTTATGAAAAGATGTAAAGCATCATAAAATATATATTGAGAATAAATAACTTGCTTTTTGTGAAAAAGATATTATCAATCAGTAAAGGTAAAAGGAGGCTTGGAAAAAAATGTTTGAGTTGATGGGAAGAATGCACAACGAAATTGACGGAACATTATGCTACGGATATTTGCAATACGTTGGCTTTGAAATGGGAACACAAGGCGAAATATGCACATATCGCTGCCCTCAGTGCGGTCGAGAAATCCGAAACCTCGAAGGATATCGCCCTATAGCACCCTTCGGCACAAGCAACCTTGATGACAACGACGGATTCTTTGGCGGAGGCTGGTTATAATACAGCGATAGGAGTACATATGAAAAAAATATTGATTTTGGCATGCGCAGTCGCACTTTGCACAAGCGCATTTTCAACAGAGTATTCAGGACACTACGCATTGCCAGCTTCCTTTGACAAAGCGAACATCTACAGAACAGACATCCCGTCCCTGACAGCAAAAAACATCGTCGCAGACACACACCTCGACGAACTTCGAGTCAGCGACGCGGGCGATTACATAAACGCAGTTGCTCACAAAATCGCCACATATTCACCAGACGCCTTTGACCGCGCAAAAATGGCGCACGACGTTACAGCATTGCTCCTCTCTTATGACGCAGCAAATTATTGGGCGGGAACAGTCCCAGACCAAACACTCACATATGTTTTGCTCACCAAAAAAGCAGTGTGCGAAGGATACGCCAACGTCTTCAAAGCCATTTGCGACGCAATCGGAATACAGTGCGAAAAAGTGCACGGATACTCTCGCGGAGTCGGCTATTCAAACGGAGCGTATGAAGACCCAACAAAGTCAAACCACGCATGGAACATCGTAAAACTTGAAGGCGCGTGGTATATCGTTGACTGCACATGGGATTCCGGGCATATGGAAGGCAGAGTATCAGTCAAGGACTACAACACAACATGGCTTTTTGCCGACCCAAAATACTTTATCTGCACACACTTTCCCACAGACGACGCAACACAGCAGCTCATGAAAAACATCGTGAGCGCAGCAGGCTTCAGAAAACTCCCAGCCTTTCGCCCGAACATCGCAGACGTTGCAGACTTGCTCACATTTCCGCAAAAAGAAAATTCTTTGCCAAACGGACAGTGCGTCATTTCATACAAAGCCAAAAATGGCGGAAAACTTTCCGTCAATCTGAAAGATTCTGCAGACGAAACAATCTTTCGAGATTTTACATACACAGACTCTGACACAACAAATATCTTTGTTTCACTGCCAACAAGCGGCACATACAAGATTTCAGTTTTCGTGTACAAAAATGGCTCAAACAAAGGCGATTGGGGCGGAGATTTTGCAGTTATATCAACTGTTGCAGGCTCTTCCATAACATCTTTGAGCGACGAGCAAAAACAAGACTTGATAGCAAGCACAAAGCCGTTCCCGAAAAGCCTTATATCCTCCGAAGACACCTACATTGCAAGCAATAACACATCTTCCACATACACACCTTCTGTAAAAACTACATCAAAGCCAAAGCATTATTCTGATGACGGCTTTGCAGGACTTTCGTTCAACATCAGCACAAAGAAAATGCTCTCAGACATTGGCTCTGGCGACGACGAGCTAAAGACATTCGACGTCGGAGTCAGCCTTGACCTTGCAGGCGATTGGCTTTTGGGAGGCGCTTCGTTCGACGTAATCAACGACGGCTCAGACGAGAACGACATCAAAAACGCGTGTATGGCGGGACTTTTCATCGGACCTCGCATTTTTGATTTGCTTGGCATCTACGCGGGCGGACAAATCAGCACAAATTGGATTGTGGACAAAGACGAAGACATACAATACAAAGTCAACGGCGGCGTGCTTCTTCCGCTCTACAGCCTCATTGCGCTAAAAGCAGACGCCTCTTGGAACAGCATCTATGGGCTTTCTTTCGGCGTCGGAGTCAGCTTCGGCTTCCCTCTCTTCGCCAACTGATTTTTGAGGAAAAATTCAAATTTATTGCTTCCTTTTCATCTGGGGAAGTGAAAAATTCAAATTTATTGCTTCCTTTTGCTCTGGGGAGGTGAAAAATTTAAATTTATTGCTTCCTTTTGCTCTGGGGAAGCGAAAAATTTAAATTTATTGCTTCCTTTTTTGCTGGGGAGGTGAAAAATTCAAATTTATTGCTTCCTTTTGCTCTGGGGAGGTGAAAAATTTAAATTTATTGCTTCCTTTTTTGCTGGGGAAGTGAAAAATTTAAATTTATTGCTCCCTTTTCATCTGGGGAAGCGAAAAATTCAAATCTATTGCACAAAAAAGTACAAAATCTGGAAAAAAAGGTGTATCTTAGAACTAGAGGCAATATATGATTAAGTTTAATCGTAATGCTCGCGTTGCCGATGCTTTGGCAACGGGCGAAAAGTTCTTGAACTACAGCGATTCATTGCCGCAGCTCAAAGATGATGAGTATCTTTCAGACCTCACGAAAAAGTTCCGCGGGGAATGGAAGGAGGAGAAAGAGGCGATAAAGCGAACGAAAGTTTCAAGTGAGCTTGAAGCGCGAGACGCCGAGCGCGACACAAAAGTCGCAAACCTGAAAGCCTACGTTACGGGGCTTTCTGTACACCCCGACAAAGAAAAATCAGAAAACGCAAAACTTTTCCTGCCGATTTTTGCCAAGTACACAGGCATAATGTCAGAGCCGTACGACACGCAGACTGCGCACATGACAGCGCTTGCTCGCGATTTGAGCGCGGAGGAAATCGTGGCGGCGGCAAAGAAAATCGATGCGCAGGTGATGATTGACGAGATGAACGCATCGCAAGCCGCTTTTGTCGAAAGCGCGGGCGAGTACACGAAGTCGATTGTTCACGAAAAAGAGAAGAAGAACGCGTGCGACATCAAGAAATCTCTTTTGACGACGCTCAATGACAAGATTTTGCCGTATCTTTCGACAATGGCTATCGCGAAAGGAGGCGAGTACAAGGATTTGTTCGACTACATTGAGCGTGACATTGAGCAGTCAAACAGCGCAATGAGCGAGCGTGCAAAGGCTGAAAAAGCGAAAAAATAGCCTTTTGAAAAAAAGATGCTGAATCAAGTTCAGTATAACTAGAAGAAAAAGAAAAGGGGACAGCCGTTTTGACTGTCCCTTTTTTTGTGTGCGCTTGCAAAAAGAATATTGTCATTCTGAGAGAAGTCAGAGAATCTGCGTTCTGCTCAAAGTGACATTTTTGCTCTTTGGAAAAAAGATTATTTTTCAAGAAGGCATGTCGCAAAGACTTCCACAGCCTCGCCGCGCCCGATTTCGCCGAGCTTTTCGCCTGTTTTTGCCTTCACGAAAACCTGACTTTCATCAACGCCCAAGATTTTCGCAATCGAGGCGCAGACTTCTTTTCGGTGCGGAAGAAACTTCGGTTTTTCGAGGTGAACGAAAGCGTCAAGGTTCACAAGATTCCAGCCTTCTTTTTTGATGTCCGCCCAGACTGTTTTTAGCAAGTCGGCAGAATTGGCGTCTTTCCATTTTGCCTCTTCTGGCGGAAAATAGCTTCCGATGTCGCCCAAACCTGCCGCTCCAAGAAGAGCGTCTGTTATCGCGTGCAAAAGCGCATCTCCGTCGCTGTGCCCAGCCTCTCCGCGCTCGAACGGGATTGTCACGCCTCCAAGAACGAGCGCGCGCCCTTCAACGAGCGGGTGCAAATCGTAGCCCAATCCTGTGTGTATCAATTTTCGCCTCTCTTTTTTGTCGTCTTTTAGCGCTTCGAGGTCTTTTGCAAACGTGATTTTGATGTTTTTTTCATCGCCTTTCACTGTTTTTGTCGAAGAAAGTCCCGAAAACTTGTCCCAGATTTCTGTGTCGTCTGTGAAAATCTCGCCTGATGAGCGCGCTTTTTCGTGCGCCTGAAAGAACGGCAAAAAGCGGAATGCTTGCGGAGTTTGAACGGAAGCAAGTGAGGCTCTTTTCAAATGTCTGACGATTTTTCCGTCTTCATCGATTTCTTTTTGCGTGTCCACAGGCTCAAGGGCAGGGACTGCCGCGCCGTTTTCTTCGGCGGCCTTCGCTGTTCTTTCGATTAGCTCAACGCTCACGAACGGTCGCGCGCCGTCGTGAACAAGAACGATGCCCTCGTCTGAAAAAGATGCGGCTTTGAGCGCTTTTAGTGCGCAAAAAACGCTCTCTTCGCGGTCTTTTCCGCCGCAAGTGAAAATCACTTGTGTGCTCTTGCAAAGCGCTCTCATCTCGCTGTCAGCAAAAAGAGCGCGCTCGGCGGCTTCTTGCTGGTTTTCGGGGTGAGTAATCACTAAAAATTTTATGGGGATTGCTTCCAAAAATGCTTTTGCCGCCTGAGAAAGAACACTTCCTTTTCCAAGCGGCATATATTCTTTTTTCACGCCGAGACCCAATCTTGAAGATGAGCCTGCGGCTGTGATTACGACTGCTGTTTCAGTCATCTAAATCTTCGTCCGAGTCGTCCATGTCCGAATCATCTGAATCTTCATCGTCTGATTCGTCGTCATCGTCCTTGATTCTCTCGCTTTCTTCGAGGTCGTCAAAATCGTCTTCATCGTCTGCGCTTTCAAAGTGCTTTATCTCTTTGGCTTCAATGTCGCCTCCGAGTGGCTCTAGTTTTTCGTGAAGGATTTCTTCAACTTCTTTTGCGCTCTTTCCCATCGCAAACGCGATTTCATCTTCGAGCAATTTCTTTGCGCTGTCGTAAAGTTTTCGCTCCAAAATTGGCAATTCTTTGATTTTTGAGCGGTTGTACAAATTGCGAACGATTGTTGCAATGTCGTTGATGCTGCCTTTTTTCAGCAAATCAAGGTTTGTCTGATATCTTAATTTCCAATCCGATGTGATTGGCTCACATGGCTGTCCAAGAAGCTCCAGCGCTTCTGCGGCTTCTTTTTCTGAAACGATAGAACGAATGCCCTTGAGCTTTGCACGGTTTACTGGAATAAGTGCTTCTGTGTCCGAAACTTCGATGTAAATGTTGTAGTAACGGATTTTTTCGCCTTTAAACTCTTCGTCTGTAATCGCAGTGATTTTTCCGACGCCCTGACTTGGGAAAACGACAACTTGTCCGACTGAGAACTCTGTTTTATTATCACTCATAGACACTCATTATAGCATAAAAATGACCTAATGGCAAATAATGAAAAAATATGATACTGTGCAATTTATGAAAAGCCGCTTTTTTGTCTTTTCCGTTTTTCTTTCTGTCTTGCTTTTTATCCTTGTTTTGCTCTCTCTTTGCTTGGGCGCTGTTCGGTTGAGCGTTAAAGATGTTTTTGCTGTTTTCTTTTCAGAAGGCTCTTTGTCTGCAAGAAACATCGTTCTTTATGTGCGTCTCCCTCGCACAATCGCAGGAATTGCGGGAGGCGCGGCGCTTTCGCTTTCGGGCGCGATTATCCAGAGTGTTTTGCGAAATCCGCTTGGCTCTCCGAATGTTGTCGGGGTTAACTCCGGCGCTTTGTTTTTTCTTTTGCTCTCGACGCTTTTTTTTCATGGGAATGTGTTTGTCTTGCCACTTTCAGCTTTTTTGGGCGCTGTTTTTGCCTCATCTCTTGTTTGCGTTCTTGGCTCAAAGGCTGGAGGCTCAAAATATACCGTAATTCTTTCGGGTGTTGTTTTGAATACGCTTTTCACGGCGCTTTCTGATGTTGTGCAGGTTTTCGCTCCAGATTCAATTTATGCGCGTGGCGCGTTCAGAATTGGCTCTCTTTCGCTTGTGCAGCCTAAAATCTTGCTTCCTGCTGTTGTGTGCATTGTGCTTTCGTTTGTTGCTTCTCTTTTTTTGAGCGACAGTCTTGATGTTTTGTCGCTAGGGGATGAAGAAGCAGCATCTCTTGGGCTAAACGTAAAGTCAACTCGAGTGATTTGCCTTGTTGTCGCGTCTCTTCTTGCAGGCTCTAGCGTGAGCTTTTCTGGATTGATTGGTTTTGTCGGGCTGATTGTTCCTCATGTTGTGCGTTCTTTTTCTCCGAGCGCAATGAGGTTTGTGCTTCCGCTTTGCGCTCTTGGAGGCGCTGTTCTTGTGCTTTTGTGCGACCTTGTCTCTCGGCTTTTGTTTTCTCCTTATGAACTGCCAGTCGGGATTTTGCTTTCTATTTTGGGTGGCTCATTTTTTGTTTTTTTGCTCTTGAAAAAGCGAATGGTGGAATAAAAATGGAAAATGCTTTTGAATTGCGCGATGTTAGTGCAGGTTATAGCGCAAAGTCTGCGATTTTGAAAAATATAACGCTTTCAATTCCAAGCGGGAAAATTACGGCTATTTTGGGCGCAAACGGTAGTGGAAAATCTACTCTTCTTCGTGTTTTGAGCGGGCAACTTCGACTTTCTGAGGGCGCTTTGTCTGTTTTTGGGCAAGACTGCACAAAGTTTTCTAGGCGTGATTTTGCGACTCGTATTGCTTGTGTTGTTCAAAGCAGAAATGTCCCTTCTTGCACAGTAGAGGAACTTTTGCTTTGTGCGCGCTTTCCTCATAAGGGCGTTTTCAGCAGTTATTCTGCGTCTGACAAAAAGATTGTTTGTGATGTTCTAAAGCGCCTTTCGCTTTCGGATTTTGCCTCGCAAAAACTTTCAACGCTTTCGGGCGGACAGCGGCAGAAGGTGTATATTGCGATGGCTCTCGCTCAAGACACGAATGCGCTTTTGCTAGACGAGCCTTTGTCTTTTTTGGATATTGCCAGACAGTTTGAAATAATGGATTTGCTAAAAAATATCGCTGATGAAGGAAAAACTGTTGTGCTTGTGAGTCATGATTTGACTCTTGCTCTTGAATATGCAAACAAAATCGCTGTTCTTGAGCATGGCAACCTTTCTTTTTCTGGAAATCCCGATGAAAGTGCTGTAAATGCTTTGAACAGCGTTTTTGATGTTTGCGCTAAACGTGTAATTCTTTCGGACGGAAAGCCGAGATTTGTTTTTTCGCCTAAATCACAACTTTTCTAGCACTTTGCTTGTTTCTTGTGCCATTGCTGTTGCCAAAGATTCGTCAGGCATGCTTTTCGTCAAAGAAACTATAAGGTTCATAACATTTTTGACATCAGACTTTCCGAGTGGTGCAGATGTTTTACTGTCCATTGGAAGCCCTAGTTCTGAACGTTTTTTTGTCGCACGGCAAAGAAGCCCTGTGTTTTTATGAAGCTTTGACAATACAAATTCCAACAACATTCGCTGACGGCTTTTGAGAAACTCCTGTCGCTTGTTATCTGGAAGCGCACCGAAAAGTGATTTTATCTGCTCAAAAAGTCCTACGATTTTTTCGCTCGTGTATGTCTCAGATACTTTTGGCTTTTCGTCTTTTTTCTCTTTGTGCTTTTCTTCAAAAGATTTCGTTTGTTTTTTGAAGTCTCCTGTGAAATCCACAGCATTTCTCAAATCTTCTTTGTCGAAATCTGCTTGAATTTTAGCAAAATCAGTCTTCGGAGCATCATCTTTGACGTGTACGACGATTGTTTTCTGTACCGCTGGAATCGCGTTTTTAAGCGCTTCCTTCAATGTGTTTGGACTCATTTCTGGAATAACTTTTGGCGGAACAAAGTCTTTTATGGTATCAGAACTAAGCGGCCACGAAAAGTTTTCTTTGTTGTTTGGATTGTGCTTTTGAATCTCCGAAAAATCAAAATCGGTTATGTCATCGAGAGGAACGATTTCATCTATTCCCTGCTCAATTTTTTTGTCGATGTCTGCATAAGGCTCTGCCATTTTGCTTTCGATATTGTTTTCTTCAATTTCGATGTCAGAACTTTCTGGTGAGTTGAAAATCTCGCTGTCAGAGTCCTCACTTCCAGAGAGAGATGAAAAAATGTCGTCATCTGATTCTTCTTTTAGACTTGATAAGTCTGGAACATCATCTTCAACGGCATCTGCTTCTATCTCACCTTGCTCTGCATCATCAGCTTCGTCTGTTATCATTGCATCTTCAGCGATTTCGCTGTCCTCATTTTCATCGTTTTCTATATCTTTTGCGATTTCGCTAATGTCAAAATTTTCTTCATCGTCGAACGGAATCTCGCTTTCAGAATTTTCTCCGTTTTCTTCATTTTCTTCGCTTTCAAATTCTGCGTCAATTTCAGCGCTGCTTTCTTCTGAAGTGTCTTCTGAATTGGAATTATCTTCGCTATCAACGCTTTCAATATCTTCAATAGAATCGAAAATTGGAGCATCTTCTGACAATCTCTTTTCAATGCGCTTCATTCCGTTTTTGCTTGCAACATATCCGCTGTCTGCGTTCAAAGAGCGCTTGTACATCTCAAGAGCTTCTGAGATTTTGTTTTGCTCTTCGTAAAGTTCTGCTAGGAAATTGAGCGCTTCAGGGTCTTCTGGGTGCTCGGCAAGATACTCTTTTTGCATTGATTCTGACTTGTCGAAAATTCCCTGTTGCTTCATTCTCTTTGCACCGTCTTTGAGATATTCTTTGTATGACGGATTGAGGCTTTCGATTTTGTCAAAACATTCTTTTGCACTGTCAAAATCGCCTATACAAATATCGTATTGTCCAAGCAAATTAAGCGTGTGCGGGTCATCTGCTGCAATTTCAAGAAGTGTGTCGATTTTCTTTTTTGCTGCATCGATTTCTTTTGCAGAAAGCAAAATGCCAGAATACTGTCGCAAAACATCTGCATCACCTGGTTTTATGCTTTCAAGTTTTTTCATTGTCTGCAATGCAGCAGGAAAATTTCCTGTTTTTTCATAAGATGATGCAAGACCTGAAAGAGCTGGAACATAATCGTCCTTTATATTGAGCGCTTGTGAATATTCGTCAACAGCACTGTTTGCATCTCCTTGCCTCTCGAAAACGTTTCCTAGTTTTGTGTGCATTTTTTCATTTTCAGGAGCAATCCTTATTGCTTGCATAACAATAGCACTTGCGTCTTTTGTACGTCTGTTCGCCATTAGCAAATCTGCATACCCATCGATTGCTTCTAGCCAGCCTGGCTTTGTTCTGAGCGCATTTTCGTATTCAAGAAGCGCTTCATTTGTCTTTTGCAGTTTCTCGTAACTCTTTGCGATATTCAAATGCAAAACTGGATGATTTGGATCTATTTTTAGAGCGCGCAAATATGATTGAACTGCGTTTTCATGCTCTCCGCGCTCAGCGTAAATCGCTCCAATATGATTATAGGCAAGAACATCAGATGGATTTGCTGCAATAACATCTTCAAAGCAATCAATCGCTTTGTCATATTCGCCCATAATTTTGTACGTAAAGCCGAGATTGTATTCAGCTTGCGTATTTCCACCTTTTAATTTACATGCTTTAAGAAGAATCTCCTCTGATTCCTTATACTCTTTGCGTCTTCGATAAATAGCGCCAAGATTGTTCATAGCGCTAAGATTTTCGCTGTCGAGTTCCAAAACTTGCTTGAAAACAGGAAGAGCCTTGTCATCGTTTCCTGATTTCACATACATATTTCCAACTTGTGTTAAAAGTAACACATCATTTGGATTTTCATTGAGAAGATTCTTGAAAAGCCTTGCTGCCGTAGAAAAATCACGAGCAAGAACTGCTGCCTTTGCGCGGCTCAATACAAGATTATCAATCATTTTTTACCTACCTGCACTTCTAGTTTTTTTGCAAAGGACGTGCGCTAACTTCTTTTGAAAGTGTTCCAATAAAACTTTCATCTGAACTAGAATAAGTCGCAACTGCAAAATAATAAACTGTTCCGTTCTTTAGACCTGTTATTGTGAAAGTAGCAATATTTCCTGCATTTACAGGAGAATTTCCCTGAACGGCTCCGACCCCAAGATATTCACCTGGTCGAGTGCCATAGTAAACATAATAGCCTCCAACTGAATCATCAAGTGAATGTGACCACGTCAGCGTAACAGAACTGTCTCCAGCTGCTGCCGAAATTCTAAATGGCGGAAGAGGAAGGGCAGTTTCTGTATATTTTAGTGAAATCTCTGTGATAGAAGGTGATTTTTTTCCGCTTCCATCTGGATATAAGTCTGCTGCAACTTGGAAATATCTTGCGCTAATTTCCCCGTCGATTGTGCCATCTTTGTTAACTGATTTCCATTCAGGATTTTTGTCAGTCCACTCAAAATAATTATCTCCGCCACGAACGAAAAGTTGTACAGAAGTCTCTGAAGGTGTGCTTACGACAGCATCGACACGTTCTAGTTTTGAGCCAGGATTTACAGAAAGAGGTTGACTTTCGATTCTTCCTCCTGATAGCGCATATACGTCATATTTCATTTCAGAAAGATTGTCGGCTTTTGGAAGCGCCTTGAAAGCAGGAATTGCTTGAGAACTTGCTTCTCCTTCAATGCTTGTTCTGACAATACGGAAATCGTCGATTGAGCCTGTGAAAAGAGGGCAGAGCTCAATTTCGGCAGGAACTCCAAGAATTGGAGTGAAAATAGAGCCATGTCTCTCATGTCCTGATTCTGTCATAAAACGAAGTGCTTCTGTTTTTCCGTCAATGCGGTATTCAAGAAGCCCTGTATGCTCGTCAAACGAAATTATGTGATGAGTCCATTCATTTGGAACAATTGTTCGCTGACAAGAAAGCACGATTTCTCCATGATTTTCCGTCCAGCCGTCGAATACGTTTGAAAACTTCCACTCAAGATGATTGTTGAAAAAAGATGCTGTAATCATCTGATAATTTACATAATCTTCGATTGTTCGCGATGAGCGCCAAGAAAACACCTTTTCGCCGTTTTCTGCGATTGAAGGACAAAGCCAGAACTCAATAGAGAACGAACCCGAAAAACCTTGAGTTCCAAAAAGAGAGCCACTTTTTCCTTTCAGCGTCATACCTGTGCCGTGTGCTGTGCTGAGTGCTGCTCTTTTTCCCATTTTTGCTTTTTTTGAAAAAGTGAAATTGCTGTCGAGAATTTCATAGTTGCCAGTCAAATCGCTTTTTGAACTTTTCTCGAAATCCAAAAGCAAATCTGTGTATTCAGTTTCGCGTCTTGAATTAGTTGAAAGCTCTATGCTTTCCCAGCCGAACTTGCCGACTCCGCGCTCAGTGCCTTTTTCAAAAGAAAGTGGTTGCCAACCATTTTTTCCGCCAAGCACGATAGATTTTGATTCAGAAGAAGAAGGAGCGATAAAAACAGAAACTGACAGTAGACAAACTGACGCAAATCGAAGTATTTTGAACCCAGATATTTTTTCGGACATAAAACTTTTACCAGCCTATGACAAACGATATTGATACACGAGAAATCCTGCACCAGACAGCGCTAAACGCACCGAACTCAAGCGGCGTTTATCTGTGGCGCAACCAAGAGGGCACTGTGATTTACGTCGGAAAGGCGAAAAATCTCAAAAACAGGCTCTCATCATATTTTTCGGGGCAAAAAGACATCAAAACCAGAATGCTTATCGCCCGCGCGGTTTCTATAGAGTATATCACAACAACAAACGAGTATGAAGCATTTTTGTTGGAAAACAACCTTATAAAAAAATATAGCCCCCGATACAATATAAATCTCAAGGACGGAAAATCTTATCCATCGTTGAAAATCACGAAAGAAGATTTCCCAAAAATCGTGAAAACCCGTCGTGTTGTCAAAGACGGCTCTCTTTATTTTGGTCCGTTCCCCGACGCTTATGCGCTCGATGTTTTCATAAAGACTTTATATAAATTATATCCCGTAAGACGTTGCAAAACAATGCGAAAAGGAACTGCGTGCATGTATTATCACATCGGGCAGTGCAAAGCGCCTTGTATCGATAAAATCGACAAAAAGTCCTATAACCAATTTATCGATGAAATACGAAAACTTCTTGAGAATAAGGGCGAGCAAACGAAAAAGAAAATCGAGCGCGAGATGAAAGAAGCTGCGAAGAACTTGGATTTTGAAAAGGCAGCGCGCCTTCGCGACGGACTCAAAGCACTGACTGTTTTGCAGAATCAAAATGTGGTTGAAACATTTGACAGCGCTGACCGTGATTATTGCGCATTCGACCGTGAGGGCGAAATGGTGAGCGTGTCTCTTTTGAGCGTCAGACTCGGAAAACTTAGCGCGCATGAAATATTCAGGACGACGAGCCTTAGCGATGACGATAGTATTTTGGGCGAGTTCCTTTGCGCTTATTATGACAAAAAAGAAAAAGTCCCGCCTTCGATTTTCCTTTTGGACAGCGCAAAAGACAGCATTGACAACTTGAAGCAATGGTTTATCGAAAATTATGGCTTTTGCCCGTCTCTTTCGCTAATTTCAGTTTCTGTCGATGATGATGGCGCAAAACCGTATGTTCATCGCACAAATGCCGCTTTGACTTTGGAGCGACATCGCGCAAGTGTTCGCATGGCACTTCAAAACGCCCGCGAAGACATTATTCGCAGAAGCCGGAAGAAATGCGATAAGAGCGCAATGGAAGAACTTCAGCGTGTCCTTTCGCTTTCGACACTCCCGCGCCGAATCGAAGGCTTTGACATTGCTCACATTGGCGGAAAGTTCCCTGTGGCTTCTCTTATCAGTTTTCTTGACGGAAATCCCGACAAAAAGAATTATCGCGAGTTGCGCCTAAAGACGACGGACGGGCTTATCGACGATTTTGCAAGCATGAAAGAAGCCGTTTCGCGCAGATACACAAGGCTTTTGAATGAAAAAAAAGAACTGCCTGATTTGCTGTTGATAGATGGCGGCATTGGGCAGGTGAACGCCGTCGACGCCGTGCTTTCTTCGCTTGAGCTGTCGATTCCGATTGCGGGACTTGCCAAGCGCGACGAGGAAATCTGGCTTCCGCACGCACATTCTCCGATTTGCCTTCCAAAACACAGCGACGCTCTGCGCCTTCTTCAGCGGGTTCGCGACGAAACGCACCGATTTGCAACGAGCCGAAATCAAGAACTTCGCACAAAAGAGAACACTGTTTCGCCGTTTTTGCAGATTCTGCACGTTGGCGAAAAACGCGCAAAGTTGTTGATGAAATCATTTTCCACGCTCGAAGACCTTGCCAAAGCAGAAGAAGCCCAAATTGCGCAAGTTCTGCACGTTCGCGCTGATGTTGCCTCCGAGATTTTGCTTTCCGCAAAGCAAGAAGCCCAAAAACAAGCGCGCAGAAAAAAGCGTATCGCAAAATCGCTCGACGAAAGCGGAACTACAGCCGAAAAAGCCGCCGAAGCTGCCAGAGCGAAAAGTCTTGCGCTTGCTGTTGCGGAGGACGAAGCGGAATACAGCTGAGCACAAAAAAATCCCCAACAGCAGAATGTTGGGGAAAAGGCTTAGTCTTCTGACTTTTTCTTCTTTGGATTTGAAATATCAATTATGATATCATCATTGTTTTTTGCAACACTAATGGCATACGTGTAATCTTCGTCATCAAGTGCTTCGATTGCAATATAACGGTGGCTACCAATATCTTTTCCATTGACCTTTGTTTGCTGTGCAAGGTTTTTGAAAATAACAGTTCCGAATTCTTCCCACTGCCTGAGCTTGGAATTATAAAGTGAAACTTTGAAGCCAACCGCAGGTCTGGAAGTGAGATTTCTAAGATACAATTTTTCGTCACATTCCACAGAAAGCGTCAGTTTGTCAAAAAGAGCTGCATTTTCATTTGATTCAAAAACTGGAACAACAGGCTTTGAAAGGTCGCTGTCTTTGTCGCGGATTTCAAGGACCAAGTCTTTTTCGAATTTTTTTGCTTTTACTGCAATTTCACGGTCTTCTGATTCAACTGCAAAGTAGCGCAAAGCAGAAAGAGTAACACCTTTTGGTGCAACAATTTTTTTGTTTGCATCAAATTCTGCCAAAGAGACCTCTCCCAGCGAAAGCCAATCCTCTGCGTACCACGCGTACACATTTACAGACATCTCGGCATCGTCAAGAAGTTTGTCTTCAACAATCAGTGATGATTTAAACACTCCAGAAACTTTGTTTGCGTCAATCACGCTTCCGTTTTTCCCGTTAAATTCAGGGGCTGCTTTCTGTGCGTGAATTGAAAAAACGCAGAGCGCCAAAATACCAGCAAGAATAATTTTTTTCATATTCTGTTTATCTCCTACGAATTAAAAATGTATTTGTG
This sequence comes from uncultured Spirochaetaceae bacterium, assembly GCA_902778325.1. Classification (GTDB taxonomy): domain Bacteria; phylum Spirochaetota; class Spirochaetia; order Treponematales; family Treponemataceae; genus Treponema_D. The sequence goes on along the minus strand of CACYWZ010000001.1, from coordinate 75,005 downwards.
AAAAACAAGCGAAGCGAAGTTTTTCGCAAATGGACTTTGTCAAGTTCATTTGCAAGAGTACTCTTGCAAATTTTTTTCTGACTTCGTAGTTTTTTGAAGAAAAAATCTAAAATCTCTAGTGAGTTCGTTTTTTTGATTTTTCTTGCCCGCTAAATTTTTAGCGAGTTCGTTTTCTGATTTTTCCAGCCCGCTAAATTTCTAGCGAGTTCGTTTTCTGATTTTTCCTGCTCACAAGATTTAATGTGAGTTCGACTTTTCGATTTTTCCTGCTCGCAAGATTTAATGTGAGTTCGACTTTTCGATTTTTCCTGCTCACAAGATTTAATGTGATGTCGTTTTTTGATTTTTCCTGCTCACAAGATTTAATGTGAGCTCGTTTTTCGATTTTTCTTGCTCACAAGATTTAATGTGAGGTCGCTTTTCGATTTTTCCTGCTCGCAAGATTTAATGTGAGGTCGACTTTTCGATTTTTCTTGCTCGCATTAAATAATGTGGGATTTTCTCACATTGCGACTTCGATAAATCTGTCGCTCGGCTGTGCGTCAAAATATGCGCCAAGTTCGGCTCTAACAGCGTCATTGTCGCTCGCGTTCAAAAGTTTTGTCTGTGCAAAATGCCAGAACGAAAAATTGTGGCAATAATATGCAAAGAAGCGTTGCAAGCGTGTTTTATGAAACTCTGGTGGCTGATATTTTTCTACATCGTCGATGAACTTCATTGCCGTCTCATACAAATCGATTTTCGTCTTTGCGCAGTGAACATTGCTTGTTGCTTCGTTTTGTTTTTCTGCCTCAAGCGCAACTTTGACTTCGGCAAATATCCACGGCTTTTGTGCAGCGGCGCGAGCTATCATCAAGCCCTGAACGCTCGGAGCTTTTGACAAAGCATATTTTGCGCTCTCCGCGTCTGCAATATCGCCATTTAAGTAAATAGGAATAGAAAGATTTTGGCACAAAAATTCTGCCATTTCATAGCGAGGCTTTGCGCGGTACTTTTCTTTTTTGCTCCGAGGGTGAAGCGTGATGAGTTCAACGCCTTCGCTTTCAAGCATTTTAGAAAAGTCAAGCAAGCTCTTTTCGCTCCAGTCTTCTCCGCCCAATCTCATTTTCACGCTGAGTCTTTTATGCGCTAAACCCTCTTCGTCTGCTGTTTTGTCGATTTGTGCGCGAATACCACGAACGAGGTTTGCGGTTTCTTCAATGGGCTTTTCCATCCACGCAATGCCAGCTCCTGTGTTTGCAATCTGCGGGGCAGAGCAACCCATATTTAAATCAATCCCCACACCAGAAAGACGCGCTAAAACAGCACTCGCTTTTATCATCGCTTCGGTTTTGTTGCCTGTGAGCTGCCAGACTGTTTTTTCGGGCGCACATTCGCTGATGATGTAAAACTTCTCAAATGGTCCCATCGTCAAAAGTGAACCCGCGTTTATCATCTCGGTGAAATATTCATCACAGCCGCCAAAGCCTTCGATTAAGCGACGGAAAGCCTCGTGCGATAGCGTTGCCATTGGTGCAGAGATTAACTTCATTCTTTTACTCCGATTTTTCTTTTAAGCCTTTTTTAGCTCTTCGATAGCTTTTACAGCCACATCGAGATAATCCACGTCTAGCTCTTCGATAGCTCCTGTATCGACAGCTTTTGTGATTCTCTCTTCCATCGGGATACGAGCAAGAAGCGGGAGTCCATATTCTTTTGCGATTTTGTCAGCATTGCTTTCGCCGAAAATCTTAATTTCTTTGTTGCAGTCTGGGCATTTCACATAGCTCATATTTTCGACTAAACCCAAAACTGGAACTTTCAAACCGCCTGCGAACTTCACTGCTTTTTCTACAATGACGCTTACGAGCTGTTGCGGTGTGGTTACAACTACAATCGCATCAACAGGAAGCGACTGAAACACAGTAAGCGGCACGTCGCCTGTTCCCGGAGGCATATCCACGAACATATAATCCACGTCTTTCCATTGAACATCTGTCCAGAACTGCTTGACAGCGCCGCCGATGACAGGACCACGCCAATACACAGGGTCTGTTTCGTCAGGGAGAAGCATATTCATAGACATAATGTCGATTCCGCCCTTTGATTTCACAGGCTTGAGATAATACTGTCCGTCATCTCCCTGTTCGCTTTCTGCCTTAACTTTTCCCAAGCCGTAAGCTGTCGGAATTGAAGGTCCTGTGATGTCTGCGTCAAGAATAGCTGTGTGATAGCCCTTTTTGAGCATCTTCACAGCAAGTAAGTTAGTAACGAGAGACTTTCCGACTCCGCCCTTTCCTGAAACAACGCCGATAACTTTTTTTACCGAGCTGTCTTTTCTAAGATATGCGCGTAAATCTCTGCTCTTGCAGTCTTTGCCACAAGATGAGCAATTGTGAGAGCAGTTTTCTGTATTTTCGTCTGCCATAAAAAACTCCTAAAAGTGATAAAAATGTGTCTTTTGTAAGATAGCATTTTCAAAGCCTCAAGGCAACAAAAGTTTTGTTCTAAAAAAATGCTGTATTGAAAAATGAAGTTATTACCGCTAAAATCACGACTATTGTTCAAGAGTTTTTTTCTTATACGGAGGCACAAAAATGAAAATTGCAGTGGCAGGCACGGGATATGTGGGACTTTCCAACGCCGTGCTTTTAGCTCAACATAACGAAGTCGTCGCTGTGGACATCGTACAATCAAAAGTCGATATGATTAACGCAAAAAAATCGCCGATTGTCGACAAAGAAATCTCAGAATACCTTTCTAGCCGTCCCCTCAATCTCTGCGCCACCACAGACGCCGTTACCGCCTATAAATCGGCAGACTTCATCATCATTTCCACGCCAACAAATTACGACGCTGAAAAAAATTATTTCGACACCTCAAGCGTGGAAGCGGTAATCGATACCGTGAAAGAATGTGGCTCAAATGCAACCATCGTTATCAAATCCACAATTCCCGTCGGCTATACCGAAAAAATCCGCGAGGAAAAAGGCGTGAAAAATCTCCTTTTCTCTCCAGAATTCTTGCGCGAAGGTCACGCCCTCTATGATAATTTGTATCCGAGCCGCATCGTCGTCAGTTTCCCGAAAAACGCGCCAGAACTCGAAGAAAAAGCCAAAGAGTTCGCTTCTTTGCTTAAAGTCGGCGCAATCAAAGAAGACATCGAAGTTCTTTTCCCAAATTGCACCGAAGCCGAGGCGATTAAACTTTTCGCAAACACTTATTTAGCCCTCCGCGTCGCTTTTTTCAATGAACTCGACACATACGCCCTTTCGCGCGGCTTGAACCCGAAATCGATTATTCAAGGCGTGTGTTTAGACCCAAGAATCGGTGATTTTTACAATAATCCGAGTTTTGGCTACGGCGGATATTGTTTGCCAAAAGACACAAAGCAGCTGCTCGCAAATTACAGCGACGTGCCGCAAAACCTTATCCAAGCGATTGTTTCAAGCAATTCCACACGCAAAGACTTTATCGCTGAGCAAATTATCGCCAAAAAACCGCGCACAGTGGGCATTTACCGCTTGACGATGAAAGCAAATAGCGATAACTTCCGCCAAAGCTCAATCCAAGGCGTTATGAAGAGAATAAAGGCAAAGGGAATCCCCGTCATCGTCTACGAGCCGACTTTTCAAGGCACAGATTTCTTTAACTCACGAGTTACAAAAGATTTAGACGCTTTCAAGGCGGAATGTGATATTATCATAGCAAACCGCTATGACGACGCTTTAAGCGATGTGCGCGAGAAACTTTTCACCCGCGACCTTTTCGCCCGCGACTAAATAAAAGACCTTTAATGAAAAATCCTCGTGATACGCTCACGAGGATTTGTTTAAGCATTCTTTTGACTGTCAGATACATTTCTAAAAACTGTTAAAAGTTCATTATTACACGATAAAAATAATTTCTGGATTTTTGTTAAAAGTACAAGAAAAATAAAATTGGAATGAATCAAAAAGAAAAGATTGGGGAGTGTAGGATTCGGACCTACGAAGCACTAGGCAGCAGATTTACAGTCTGTCCCCTTTGACCACTCGGGAAACTCCCCAACTAAAGCCGCCAGTAGGATTCGAACCCACGACCCCGAGATTACAAATCACGTGCTCTACCAGCTGAGCTATAGCGGCATTTGCTTTATGTGGATTCAGATTATATGCATGATGAATAAAAATGTCAATAGCTTTTTTATCTCATTCGCGAAAATTGTAAAAAAATTACTAAAAGTAAATTTTGGAGTGTGAAAAAACGCAAAAAAAATTGAAGTTTTGATTTTCATTCTGAAAAAATTGATGTACAGCCTTGACCTCTTGAAAAGAAGCCTATAACATTTCTGCAGTTATGCAAAATAGAAATGAAGCAAAATGGAGAAATGAACTAAAATATTTGTCACCTGAGTATATTTTGACTGCGATAGAAGCACGTGCAAAATGTGTGCTTAAAACCGATAATCATACGGGTGAGCGTGGTTTTTATGCGATTCGCTCTATTTATTTTGATGATTATGATAATCGTTGCTATTTTGAGAATGAGGATGGCACAGACCCACGCGAAAAATTCCGTATCCGAGCGTATAATTGCTCGAAAGAGCGTATTTCGCTAGAACTAAAGCAGCGCGAAAAAGGAAAATGCCACAAGATTTCTTGTCCGATGAGTCTTTCAATGTGCGAAAAAATTATGTCAGGAAAAATTCCTGAAGCAAAAAGCGATACACCGTATCTTATAAAAAAACTCATTTGCCAAATGCAAAGCCGTGCGCTAAAGCCTGTCGTTATTGTGAGTTATGAGCGTGTGCCTCTTGTTTATGAAGTTGGAAACGTTCGTGTTACATTTGACCGAAATATCAGAAGTAGCACAAATATTGAAGATTTTTTTGAGAAAAAGCTTGCTGCTCGTCCAATTTTGAGTGTTAATACAAATATGATTGAAGTAAAGTTCGATGAGTTTTTGCCGGATTTTATAAATGAAGTTTTACAGACTTCAATGTTGGCTCAAACGTCATTTTCAAAGTATTATTTCTGTCGCAAATTTAATTTTGTGTCAGAGCCAATATAAATCCGCAACTGGCGGTTATGGAGAAGAAATATGGGTTTTAAAGACATTTTCAAAAAATCGTTCCTTGAAGGTTTTTCGCGCTATGATATGTCGCCTGTGAACATTATTATTGTGATGGCGATTTCATCTGTGTTTGCGCTTTATATCTTTTTGGCATATCGACTTTTGACTCGGAAGACTTTTTATTCAAAGACATTTAATATTTCGCTTGCAGCTGTTACAGTGATAACTACGGCTGTTATTTTGACGATTCAGTCAAGTGTGGTAATTTCGCTCGGTATGGTTGGTGCTCTTTCTATCGTTCGTTTTAGGACAGCGGTAAAAGAACCTATGGATTTGGCTTTTATGTTTTGGGCTATAAGCACTGGAATTATTTGCGGTGCAGGATTAGCGGAGATTGCATGTGTTTTAGCGTTTGTTCTTACTGTGGCTCTTTTTGTTCTTGATCGAGTACCAATTGGAAAAGCTCCTCAAATTCTTATGGTTAGTGCAGAAGGGTATGATGTTGAAAAAATAATTGTTGACATTGTAAAAAAATATAGTGCATATTACACGGTGAAAAGCCGTTCTCTTTCAAATAATCGTTCTGATTTTGTAATTGAACTTCGTATCCAATGTGACAAAGAAAGCAATATGATGAAAGAAGTTTCTGCGCTTCCTTCTGTGTTGAATTCAAGTTTGCTCAGGCACGACGGAGAAGTTACTGTCTAATTATTTATTTTTTTTCGTGACGGCAGCTAGAAAATTTGAATATGCTGTCGTTACTATGTTTTTTATATTTCTGATTCTAAATCGCATTGTTTTTCATATTTTCAACTGAAGATACTAATTTGCATAAAAGCAAAAAATACGCTATTGTATCATTATGTTTTTCTATAATCTTGTAATTCACCCTCTCAAGGCATTACTTGAGATTTGCTATATTTTTTTTGAAGAACTTACAAAAAGTGCTGGAATTTCAGTTATTGGGCTTAGTTTTGTTGTAACTCTTTGCTGTTTACCTCTTTACATTACAGCAGAAGGCTGGCAGGAAAAAGAAAGACTTGTTCAAAAACAAATGAAAAACGGAGTAATGCGTATAAAAAAAGCGTTTAAAGGCGACGAGCAATATATGATACTCTCGACTTTTTACAAGCAGCATCACTATCATCCGATGATGGCTCTTCGTTCAAGTTTTGGGCTTTTGATTCAGATTCCTTTTTTCATTGCGGCTTACACTTTTCTTTCTCATCTAAAAGATTTGAATGGGGTTCGTTTCCTTTTTATTCATGATATGGGCTCTCCAGATTCTCTTTTTAAAATCGGCTCTTTCAGCGTAAATGTACTTCCGATTTTGATGACGCTAATCAACTGTGTCTCTGGTGCAATTTACACAAGAGGTCATGATAGTATCCGTGAAAAAGTGCAGATTTATGTTTCTGCTTTGATTTTTCTTGTGCTACTTTATACATCTCCTTCAGGACTTGTTCTTTACTGGACAATGAACAACCTTTTGTCGCTAGTGAAAAATGTGTTTATGAAATTGAAAAATCCTCTCAAAAGTCTTTATATAATTGCTGCTATTGCGAGCGGTTTGGGAATTTTGGGAGCAGTTTTCTTTATGGGTGGAATGAAGATTGAACTTCGTGCACTTTTTGCTCTTTTGTGCATTGCTATTATTGTCTCTCCTCTGATTGTAAAAGCACTTCTTATGTTTATTGATTCTTTCTTTGATGATATCAGCAATAACAAAAAAACACGAGTTTCAGTCTTCATTTTTTCTTCTCTTATAATCGCGGTTTTAACAGGCTTGATGATTCCTTCTATGCTTATGGAAAGTGAACCTCAAGAGTTTTGCTTTGTTGATGACTATAAATCACCTTTTGTTTTTTTATGGACACCATTTTTTCAGGGGCTTGGTTTTTATGTTTTCTGGCCGTTTTGTTTTTATGCGTTATTCGATGAAAAAATAAAAAAAATTCTTACACTAGCAGCTTCATTTTTGGCGACTTATGCGCTCATAAATAATTTCTTTTTTACTGGTAATTACGGCCCAGTTACACAAAATATTGACTTTATGGAAGCACAATTTTTTAGCGAGACATTTATTAGAGTTGTGATAAATGGGCTTTTAGCAATTTTTGTGTTCGGTTTAACAGTGTTTTTGCTCTCTAAAAAAGCAAAAGTTTTAATTCCTTATTGTTTAATTGTTCTTTTTTCACTTTTTGCCGTTTCTGTGCGTAATATTTCTATTGTTTCAGACTCATTCTCAAAAATGAAAGAGCCTGAGGTTATTTCATCAATAGATAGTGTTTATCATCTTTCAAAGACTGGTAAAAATGTAATAGTCTTTATGCAAGATCGACTTTTTTCGCCTTTAATTGACGAAGTTTTTGAAGAAAAAACAGAGTTGGTAAATCACTTTGATGGATTTACATTCTATCCAAATACAGTTTCTCTTGGTCATTTGACAATGCTTGGAGTCCCAGGTATTTTTGGTGGATATAGTTACACGCCTGCTGAGATGAATAAGCGAGATTCTGAAACATTGCAGAAAAAGCACAATGAGGCTCTTCTTTCTATGCCTATTAATTTCAACGAAGCTGGATATTCTGTTACAGTTTCAGACTTGCCCTATGAAAACTTCGACAAAGAGCCTTTAACAGCAATGTATGAAGGATATCCTTTTGTCAATCGAGTTTTGACTACTGGAGTATATTCAGATTACTGGTACAAGCAAAATGGAGTTGAAAAAACGAATTTTGTCAGCGAAAGTATAAAACACAATTTTATTATGTTCGGTATTTTCAAGACATTTCCACCGATTTTACGGCGTCTTGTTCATCACAAAAGATGGTGGAACACAGATGGAAGAAAAGACCATTTTTCTCAGTTTATCGATAATTATTCTTGTCTTGTATATTTTCCAGAGTTATTTGATGCAAAAGCCTCTGGTAACACGTTTACGATGATAGATAATCTTGCAACTCATGAGCCAAGCCTTTTACAATATCCTGATTACATTCCTGTAAAAGAAGTTACTCAATTTGGTCCTTCAAAATGGTCTCGTGATGCTCAGTACAATACTCAGGCTGGCACAATGCGTTGTTATGCTGCGTTCTTTGATTGGCTGAAAGCTAATAATCTTTATGATAATACTCGCATTATCATCGTTTCTGACCATGGAACATCGATAAAAACTGGAAAATTTAATGAAGACGGTATGCCGTTCCTAAAAGAGCACGTTACAGCAAGTCTTATTGTCAAAGATTTTAATGACAGAACACCGAGTTTTGACGGAGTTCATTTGAACCGTGATATGACTTTTATGACGAATGCGGATACTCCTGCAATCGCTCTTGAGGGAATTGTTGATAATGCAAAAAATCCGTTTACAAACCTAAAATACAAACTCTCTGCCGAAGAGAAAAAGAATTTTGTGAAAATCTGTAAGCCTCAGGCTGAAAGCACCAGAAATCGCAATCATACGAAATTGACAATTCCTAATGATGTTTGGTGGACGGTTAGTGATGATATTTTCAACAGTGAAAATTGGAAGCAGATTTATCCGTTTGGAGAATAATTTTTTGTTGCTATGAGGATACTCCGACATTCACTTGCATTTATTGTTTTTTTCTCTTTATTTACAGCTTTTATTCTTTTTATGGCGTTTGCTTCGTTTAGCGCAGAAATCTCAATAGATGATTGTGTTGCTCTAAAACTTCCTGTTTTGACGATTGAGACTGAAGGTGCAAAGAAAATAAAGTCAAAAGAAAAATATCTTAAAGCAAATTATGTTTTGATTGATGGTCAAAACTATGATTACGGTTCTTGCAAAATTAGAGGAAGAGGAAACACGACTTGGCGAACAAGAGAACTTTTCAAAAAACCGTATCTTTTAAAACTCAATGAGAAAAAAAATCTTTTGGGCTTTCCTAGTGCAGAAAAATGGGTACTCATGGCAAATACTGCTGACAAAACGCAACTCAGAAACTATTATGCAGAATATCTTTCGTCAAAAGTTTTTAACAGCTTACCATGGACACCAAAAAGTCGTTATATTTCACTTTTCATAAATGGACAATATAACGGACTTTATGCACTTACTGAAAAAGTCGAGGCTGTTTTGGGCAGAGTGCCAGTTTCTGAAGAAGAGGGTTCTTTTGTATTTGTTGTTAATGGCAGACAAAACAAAGAATGGAATTTCGAAAGTTCTAATGGTGTTGTTTTTTCTGTTCGTAGTACAATAGGTGCTAGCGACGATGAAATGAAAAGAAGAGAGAATATAATCAGAGAAGCTGAAGAAAAACTTTTTTCTGGAAATTTTGAAAAATTTGATTTGCAATCTTTTGTAGATTGGTATTTGATAAATGAGTTTACAAAAAACCACGATGCAAAGTTTCAGTCTTCATGTTATTTGTATTACGATAGCAAAGTGGACAAAATATTTATGGGACCTGCTTGGGATTTTGATATTTCATGTGGAAATATAAGTTGGGACGACTGTGATAAAGTTGAGGGCTTTTGGGTAAAAAATGCCTCTTGGTATGAGAAACTTTTTGAAGATAAAGTTTTTTGTGAATTGGTAAAAGAGCGATGGATTTCAAAGCGTTCTGAAATTGAGAAAAGCATAATGTTTCTGAAAAAAAGTGCAGTTGAACTAAAACCTGCAATAATGTTTAACGACGCAGTTTGGAAAAATATTGGACACAGACAATGGCCTCATGCTCCAGGCTGGAAAAACAGAAAAACTATGGAAAGTGAAATTGATTATATGATTAATTTTTTGGAAAAGCGTGCTTTATGGTTTGATAGTGCACTTGAAAACTTATAGACTTACAGGAATAGGAACTACTGATGAATCTTTTTTATACACTCATTATATATCCGCTGTACACAATCATCGAATTCGCCTATATGCTATGTGATAAAATCCTGAACAACACAGGACTTTCTGTCATCGGAGTAAGCGTTGCAATTACACTTCTTTGCTTGCCTTTATACACAGTTGCAGAACATTGGCAAGAAGTTGAGCGTGATACACAAGCCAAAATGAAAGGTGGGCTTGACCGCATAAAAAAGGCATTCTCTGGCGATGAGCGCTATATGATGACAACGACATTTTATCACCAGCACCATTACAGCCCGATCATGAGCCTTCGCTCTTCGTTCGGACTCTTGATACAAATTCCGTTCTTTCTTGCCGCGTATACATATCTTTCTCATTTGCCAGATTTGCAAGGTGAGCATTTCTTGTTCATTCGCGATATGGGCAAACCTGACGCGCTCTTTTCAATCGGCTCTTTCGACGTAAACATTTTGCCGATTGCAATGACACTGATAAACTGCATTTCGGGAATAATCTACTCAAAAGGACATGGCATTCGCGAAAAAGTGCAGATTTTTGGCATGGCAGCGATATTCCTTGTTATACTTTATGGCTCGCCTGCGGGCTTGGTGCTTTATTGGACGTTCAACAACATATTCTCACTTGTGAAAAACATCTTCTTCAAGCTAAAAAATCCCCTCAAATCGTTCTGGCTTGTGATTTGCGTTTTATGTGTGCCAGCCTTGCTTTTCGTTCTTTTTGGCTTTAAGACAAAGGCTACTTATAAAGCAATTTTCACATTTGCAGTTGCATTGATTTACGCATCTCCGCTTTTGATAAAAGCTGTTAAATTTATCAAAAATCGTTTTTTAAAAGAGATTTTTGAACACAATAAAACTCGCACAACAATTTATTTGCTCTCTTGCGTGTTGCTTTTTGTTCTTTCAGGTTTGACAATTCCAACGTCGCTCATTTCATCTTCCCCGATTGAGTTTTCAGGAATTGGTGCAAATCCTAATCCTCTTGGCTACGTTGCAATAACACTTATGCAGTCAGCAGGATTTTTCTTGTTCTGGACAATTTGCGTTTACTTTTTGTTCAGCAAAAAAGTGCAAACTGTTTTATGCTTTTTGATGGCATTTATCTCGCTTTCAGCACTGCTCAATTCATTCGTCTTTATGCTGGGCTATGGCGATATTTCAACATCACTAACGTTCTTGAACGCAGTTGATTTCAAGACTGTTTCAGCAGTTTCATTCATAAATCTGTTTGTGCTTGCCCTTGCTTTTGTTTTTGTTGCGCTTACAATTTCAAAATTGCAGGGAAAGATTTTCATCTATTCATATTTTGTAATTTCGCTTGCGATGGTCGGCTTGGCATTTTCAAACACTGCGACAATTAAGCGCGAATACAAGGCGTTTGTGGCAACAGGCAGTTTGAATGAAGTTGAGATCGAACCGATTTTCCATCTTTCAAAGAACGCGAAAAACGTTGTTGTCTTTATGCTTGACCGCTCAGAAAGCCAGTTCGTTGAAGAAATGTTTAGCGAAGACAAGAGTTTTGATGATGTTTTTTCAGGCTTCACATTCTATCCGAACACAGTCTCATTCAATGGACACACACTTATGGGCGCACCTCTTGTTTATGGTGGTTACGAATACGCACCACTTGAAATGAATAAGCGTAAAGACGAGCTTTTGTACAAAAAAACAAACGAGGCTCTTTTGCTTTTGCCACGCATTTTCACTGAGCAGGGCGATTTCAATGCCGTGATTACTGACCCGTCTTGGGCGAATTATTCAGCATATGCAGATTTATCAATAACTGATAATTACGCCAAAATCGAGGGCTACCAAACGATTGGAAAATATTCAACGGCGTGGTATAAAGCCCATTCTGGCGCTAACAGTCTGAATAATACAGATGATTTATTGAAGCACAATCTTTTTATTTTCAGTATTTTCCGCGAAAGTCCTGTTATATTGCGTGAAATAATCTATCAAAAGGGCAAGTATTGGAACTCAAATGATACGACGACTTCTTACACGAACGTCATAAACAACTATGCACCTCTTGATTTCTTGACAGAACTCACTGATTTTAATGATTCAAAAACAGGCTCGTATGTTTGTATGGTGAACGAACTTACGCACTCAAGCATTTTTATGCAAGCGCCAGATTATAAGCCGTCAGAGAAAATAACTGATTATGGCACATCAAAGTTCAAGGACAATGAAGCATATCACACGAATATGGCTGCATTTAAGCGACTTGCTACTTGGATAAAGTATCTCAAAGCAAACGGTGTTTATGACAACACCCGCATTATCTTTGTTGCAGACCACAGCCGCGCCACAACGGAAGATTGCATTGAAGTCGATAGTGCGCTTGATGACCAGATTGCAGGTGACAAATATACAGGACGCGGACATTTTCACCCGCTTTTGATGATGAAAGATTTTGGAGCAACAGGTTCTCTAAAAGAAGATATGACTTTTATGACAAATGGCGATGTTCCAAGTCTTGCACTAAATGGTATTATAGAAAATCCTGTGAATCCGTTTACAAACAAAGCCATTCCGCTTGATACAAGCGACATCAAAAAAGACGGTGTCGTGATTTCTGCAAGTGATGTGCATCAAGCTTGGCTTATGAAAGGCGATTATGTCTATCCCGTCAGAAAAGACCAGTGGTGGCGGGTAAAAGACAGCATATTCAAGGCTTCTAGCTGGAGCCGCGAGAACATAGAGTAAACACATATAAGGAGTTTATATGACTGAACAAGAATTCGACTATTTGATGGCAGTTCGCCGAAATGAAGATGTTAGTGCATTTTCGTCAGATACAGTTTTGGCTTGCACAAAAGCTGGCTGGGTTGAAAAAAATTCTGTGACAGACGCTGGTATGGAGGCTCTTGCTCCGTACAAAGTCGACAACGCTATTATTATGGCAGCAGGAAGAAGCCGCCGTTGTATGCCGCTTTCAAACTACCTTCCAAAAGGCTTGTTTGAAATCAAGGGCGACACAATGGTAGAGCGCCAGATTAAGCAGCTTCACGATGCTGGAATCAAGGAAATCGTCCTCGTTGTTGGCTACCTCAAAGAGCGCTACTATGAGATGGCGAAAAAGTATCCTGAACTCATCGTTATCGACAACAACGAGTGGGAAGAGAAAAACAATATGTCTTCCCTCTATGCCGCAAAAGACTATATCAAGGCATCTTATATCTGTTGCTCTGACAACTGGTTTGCTCACAACGTTTATCGCGATTACGTCTATGATTCATACTATGGCTGTCTTTACTCAGACGAGTTCTGCAACGAATACTGCGTCAAAGGTTTGGACGACCGCGGATATATGACATCGGTCAAGAAGGGCGGAGAAAAGGCTTGGTACACAATCGGTGAGGCGTTCTTCTCAAAATCGTTCAGCGCAAAGTTCGTTGATTTGATGGTCAAAGAGTACTATGACCCAGATATGAAGTATATGCTTTGGGACGACTTCCAGATTAAGCACATCACAGAGCTTTTGATGAAAATCAAGCGCTATGACGACGCTGAGTGCAAAGAGTTCGACACAACAGAAGACATCTTGCAGTTCTATCCGAACTTCAAGGACTTCATCGACCAGTTCTTTCAGGAAGAAGAACTCGTAAACTCAACACAGCGCATTTCATACCTCTCCAACTACACAGACACAAAGCAGTATTCTGTTGTTGCCACTGAGCAGACAACAGGACGAATGCACGTCAACGAAAACCTTTTTGGACCTTCCCCAAAGTGTCTTGAGGTAATGCACAACGCAAAGATGGAGGACTTGTACCTCTATGACCTCACACGCGACGACGCTCTTGCAGTCGAGATTTCAAAGAAAACAGAACTCGGAACTGACAGCATTTTCATTCACTCAGGCTCATCTGACGTCATCAAGACAATTATGACGCTTGTTTTGAACAAAGACGATGTTGTTTTGATTTCTGCTCCAGCTTGGAACTACTACAAGTCTGTAATCGAGTTGCACTTTGCAAAGCCTGCATATTACGACATTAAGCCTGGCGAAAATGCTTACGAGTTCGACGTTGAAGGACTCATGAGCAAAGCCGCTGCAACAAAACCTCGCATTATCGTCATCACAACACCTCACAACCCGACAGGCGCTGTGATTAGCCCAAAAGACCTTGAGCGCATCATCAAAGACAACCCGACATCACTCGTTATCGTTGACGAAGCGTACTTGGGATTCTCAACAGTTAAGTACGACGCAAAATACCTTTTGACAACATACAACAACGTCGTTTTCGCTCGCACATTCTCAAAACTTTACGGTCTTGCAGGCGTTCGTATCGGTTACGGACTTTGCACACCGATGGCACGACAGGTCTTCAAACTCGACCTCAACCCGTTCCGCGTTTCAAACATCGGACGCAAAGTTGCGATTGCGGCGCTCGAAGACAAGAAATATTACAATGAGCTTACCAAAACGATTATTCAGCTCAAAGCAGATTTCATCTCCGAAATCAACAAAATCAAGGGCGTAAAAGCGTTTGATTCAGCAGCGAACTTCATCTTTATTCACTTCGACGGAATCGACGTTCAAGCTCTCAAGGACTACCTTGCAGACAACGGCTATCTCGTTCGCCTCTGGACAGAAGCGGGCAGACTTTCAATGCGCATAACAGTCGCACCGAAAGCCGATATGGACAAAGTGCTTGGTCTTATCAAAGAGTTCATCGAAAAATAGCAAATGCACACTGCGGGGTTCTGGTCAAGCGGTGGTGCTTGATTATAATCCCGCGGTGGTGCGGGGCTATGGTCATGCAGTGGTGCGGGACTATAATCCCGCATAACCGCGGGGGTATAACCCCGCACTTTTGTTATCTCGTACACGGAGAAAATTATGTTACTTTATATTGACCCGGGAACAGGCTCAATGCTGTTCTCGATTTTAATCGGAGCGGCGGCGACGCTGTTTTTTTTGGCGAAGGCTCTGCTCTTGAAACTCAAGCTCTTGTTCGCGGGCAAAAAAGGCGCTGAACTCGACAAGTCCTACAAAAAATACGTCGTCTACTGCGAGGATAAGCGCTATTTCACGGTGTTTTTGCCTGTTGCCGAAGAGTTTGAAAAGCGCGGAATAGAACTTACTTATTTCACGGGAACAGAAGATGACCCGATTTTTGAGAAAGGCTTCAAGTTCGTAAAGCCTGAGTGCATTGGAACAGGAAACGTCGCTTATGCAAAGCTCAATATGCTTTCAGCGGGCATTGTTCTTATGACGACGCCGGGACTTCAAGTCTACCAGCTAAAGCGCAGCAAGAACGTCAAGCATTACAGCCACATCTTCCACTCTTGCACAGATTCGACGATGTACCGCTTGTTCGGCTTGGATTATTTTGACAGCGTTTTGATGACGGGCGATTATCAAACTGACGACATCAGGCTTCTCGAAAAACAGCGCGAGCTTCCAGCAAAGGAACTCGTTACGGTTGGTTGCACATATCTCGATGTCCTCAAAGAGAAAATCGCTGCAATTCCAGCAGAAGAAAACCATGAGTTTACGGTTCTTGTCTCTCCGTCTTGGGGAAAGAGTGCATTGCTCGGTCTTTATGGCGAAAAGTTGCTTGACCCGCTCGTCAAAAGCGGAATGCGCATCATCGTTCGCCCGCACCCGCAGAGCCGCATTAGCGAAAAGGATATGCTCGAGCGCTTGCAGGAGCGATACAAAGACGCTCCAAACTTGTCTTGGGACAACGAGCGTGACAACATCTATTCGCTAAAGAAAGCCGACATTATGATTTCGGACTTTTCTGGCATCGTTTACGATTACACGTTCCTTTGCGACAAGCCTGTTATGTACGCAAATGCCGAAATGGATTTGCTTCCATACGACATTTACGACACAGGACACGAGCCTTGGGCGGTTACGACGCTACAGGAAATCGGCATTCCAATCAAAGAAGAGGATTTCCCGAACATCGCCGAAGTCATCAAGAACGCTTCCGACAGTCCAGAACTTGCCAAAAAACGCGCGCATTTCAAGGCAGAGGCGTGGCAGCACATCGGAGAGGCGGGCAAGAGAACCGCGGATTATATGATTAACAAACTCGCCGAGCTCGAAAAGAATGATTAGACAAGCAATAGAGTTCACGCTCAAAGACGGGCGAAAAGCTGTTATCAGAAGCGCGAACGACAGCGACGAAGCAGAAGCAAAAGCTGCACTTGATTTTATAACAAAATCTTGCGGCGAAACCGACTTTCTTTTGCGATACAGCGAAGAATGGGCAGACACGACCATCGAAAGCGAACAGAGCTTTTTGGCAGAATCGAACAAATCTGACACAAAGGCGATGCTCTTTTGCTTTGTGGACGGCAAAATCGCGGGAAATTGCGACATTAGCTGGGGCAAAGACTTAAAGACCAGACATCGCGCGACGGTTGGAATTGCACTTTTGCGCGAATACTGGAACTTGGGCATTGGCACTCGCTTTTTTCAAGAACTTTTCAACATCGCAAAAGAAAACGAATATCTTGAGCAAATTGAACTTGAGTTTGTTGAAGGCAACAGCCGAGCCAGAGCTTTGTACGAAAAAATGGGCTTTAGAATAACAGGATTAATCCCAGACGGAGTAAAGCTCAAAGACGGCAGATTGCAAAACATTTACACAATGATGCGAAAACTATGATTTTCTCATTCTCGCTCCCCGTTTCGGAATTGTACCGAGACGGGTTTATTTTTGCTTTCCGACTTTTTTGATAAATATGACTTTTTTTTATTCCAAAAGCCCGAATTTTTGGTGTATAATAACCCTATAATTTAATGTGTTTATCTAATATTTCGCATTTTTTCAAGAGGTGATTATGAAACTTAATACCAAGTTCCGCTGGCTTATCGCGTGGCTTATCTGCCAGTTCATTATCCTTTCGTTCGTGCTTATTTTTGGCTCAAGCCAAGAAATAAAACTAAAAGATTATCAGCATCAGCTTGCCAGATTGCAGTTTAATTATGAGCGCGTTTCAAGTTTTAATGACCGCCTTAATGCGAGCGGAATGGACATGGGCTACATTTCTGTGGAGTGGGAAAAACTCCTTGCAGAATGTGGAAAAAGTTTTGACATAATCATCAATGGAAGCGGGCGCCGCCTTCTTACGAGCGACTTGAAAGACAGAGTCAATAGCATCGAATCCGTCTGGAAGTTCCTCGAAAACAAGTTCAACGAGATTTCGGTGCATTACAAAAATCTTGTTGAACTTGAAACACCGCTTGCGTTCAAAAACTCAGTTGCCGCCCATGGTTTGCTTCAGGCAGTCGCGCTCCACAAAGAATACAGCGACCTTCGCGCCGTCATTGCGGAGATGGGATACTTGGACGTGATTTCAACACTCAAGTTCACGAGCGACGGACTCGTAAGCGTTATAACAGCGCTTTCCGACGGACTCGACAAAGAAGTCGCCTTCCTTGACCGCGTTTTCCGCATTATAGCCTTTTCATTCTCCGCCTTTGACATCCTCATAATGATGCTCATCGTGCGCCGAATCACCAAAAAGATAACGAACCGCGTCAAAAACTTGCAGATTATGTCCTCAATGCTTGCCGAAAAAGACCTCACAGCGCGCTCAAGAATCACAGAGCACGACGAAATCGGCGCATTGCAGTCAGACCTCAACAATGCCGCAAGCCACCTCAACGCGTTCTTCCTTGTCGTCAAGAAAAGCGCGCAGAACTCAATCGAGTCAGGACAGCAGATTGACAACGCTTCGAGCGACACCGCGGCGGCTACACACGAAATCAACGCGAACGTAAAATCAATGACCGAGCAGTTCAATTCGCTCAACACAGTCGTCGAGCGCACAATGGACTCTCTTAACACAATGACGCAAGTTTCAAGCGTCCTCATCGACAACAACACAAAGCAGACCCGTGCAATCGAGAAAAACAAGAGCGATGTCGACAACATGACGCACACGCTGAGCGAAATCAACTACATGGCAGTCCAAAAGACAGCGAGCGCCGAAGAAATGAAAGTCCTCGTCAGCGATGGCGACAACAAGATTTCGGCAACAAACAAAATCCTTGGCGATATTACAGGAATGCTCGATGAAGTTCGCGAAATCGTCACAATCATCGACGCAATTAGTGAGCAAACAAACCTCCTCTCAATGAATGCCGCAATCGAGTCAGCGCACGCAGGCGAGGCTGGAAAGGGATTTGGCGTTGTTGCGGAGGAAATCCGAAGCCTTGCGGAAAGCACAGGTGAGAACGCGCACAGAATCTCTTCTTCGATTTACGCGATTATCGACAAAGTGAACGAGGCGAACGTGTCATCAAGCAACGCGCAGGAAGCGTTCAGAAAAGTCAGCGAGCAGGCAAGCGACATGCTTGAGTCGCTCAAAGAAATCACGACAAGCGTCGCAAACGCCGACAATTTGACACGCGAAATCTCTGGACGCACAGCCGACATCAACGCTTCCGCCGAAAAAATCAACGGCTACTGCGGCGAGCTCGAAACGCAGCAGGAAAGAGTTTCTAGCGATATGACGACGCTCCACGAGATTTTTGCCACATCAATGAACGGCATTAACGAAATCAAGATTGGAACAGAAGACATCACGCAGCGTATTCAGGAAATCAGCATTTTGTCTATGCGAAACTACTCGAATATGAACGAAGTCGGAAACGTCCTTGCGAGCTTCAAGACAGTCGACAACGCGGGATTTACGCAGACAGAGGAACTCGCAAAAGAAGTCGGCTTTGCAACAGATGGCGACTTTGAGGAACTTGAGGAGTTGCCGCCGCTCCCAGAAGAAAAAGCGGAAGAAAACTCGCTTGATTCCCTTGAGCCGCTTTGATTTTTGGAAAAAGCCGTCGGGACATTCGGACAAACAATTTCCAAACGGAAAAGGTCGTCGGAACGTTCGGACAGACAATTTCCAAACGGAAAAACGCCGTCAGGACGTTCGGACAGACAATTTCCAAACGGAAAAACGCTGTCGGGACATTCTGACAAGCATTTTCCAAACGGAAAAAGGTCGTCGGGACATTCGGACAGACAATTTCCAAACAGAAAAAGGTCGTCGGAACACTCGGGCGACCTTTTGTTATTTTTTTTAGTCGAGAACCTCGTCGGAAAACAGCATGTTTTCTGTTATCTTTTCATCCTCGCCAAGCGGTTTTGGAAAAATCTCCCACTCCTTTAGTTTTTCTTTTGCAAAAGCGCGGACTTTCTCTTTTTTGAGCGCATCAAAGATTGTCCTCAAAAACGATTTTGACATTTTGTCGATTTGACGCGGAAGAGAGAGCGTGTAGGGCATATCGCACAAAAGACTGTCCTTGCTCCTTTCGTCAAAAAGGGCTTGCAAAGAGTCAATCTCTCTTTTCGTCTCGGAAAATCCGTCGAGAATCATCTCGGAAAATCGCTTTTCATAATCGCTCAAAACGCCTTGCAGCGTGTCGGAAGTGAAAATCTCGTCGCTTTCGATTTTCTCTTTGAGGAAATCAAGTTCCGGAAAGTGTGCGTTTTTTTCAGTCTCCTTTCGCCATGCCAAAAGCGCTTTTCGTGCTTCTTTTGCACTTTCGACATTGAGTTTTTCTTTTGTTATCATTGGTTTTATCACGCTTGTGACTGCCTCTTTTATGTCGACGTCCAAAATCAAAAAAGGCATTTTTTTGACAATCTCGTTTTTGATGAAAACGTCAATTTCGTCGTCGTCGCTTTCGTTATCTTCTGGTTTCGCTTTCTCGCCCTCGATTGCATTTTCGCTGCTTTGCTCTGTTTTCTCGGCGCTCTCGCTTTCGCCCTCTTCGGCGAGGAGTTTTACAGCCTCATCGATTAGCTTCTCGTGGGCGCTTTTTTCCTCGTCGGTTGAAAGCGATATGACTTCGTCGCCTGAAATGTCGAAAGCGCGGAAAGCGGGGGAGGTGACGAGCGTTCGCGGAACGACAGCGCCGTTTGCGATTCGGGAGTTGAAAGCGTCGATTTTGTCGGCAAGCGTGAGACCGCCAGCGATTGAGCCGTGGTTCAAAAAGACTTGCACGGGCTTTGTTCTGGGCTTTGCGGGATTGTCAAAGACGTATGTCAAAAGCTCTTTCTGGTCGGCGTGCGCGCTGTAAAACTCGGACATATCGACGACTTTTGCCTTTACTTCAAAAAGACGCACTTTTGTGGACGGGATTGTTTTGTTGAAAAGTTCTTGCTTTGAAAAGCCTGCGTTCTCAATTCCGTTTGAAAATCTTTTGATTATCTCGCCCGCGCTTCCTTTCGGCGTGTAGCCCGTGAGAATTATCGTTGCGTTCTCATCTTTTAGCGCCTTTTCGATTGCGCCAAGAATAAAGCCTCTGTCGCACATTCCGCTTGCGCCCACGACGACAGATTGCGGACGGCAGAACACGGAGGCGTTTTTCGGAAGGCTTTTGAGAAGAGAGCCGACCTTCTTTTGCTCGAACATTATTTCGTTCGTGAACACAAAATCGTTCGCGAAGTCTTCTCCCGAAAACTTTCCTTCGAGCAAGCAGGTGGTTCTCTGTTTTACGTTGTCGTCGCTTTCAAAATCGCTGCTGGTGTTTTCTTCGTTTTTGTATTCATCTGGGATTTCGGGATTTCTGTTCAAATAGCGAAATCGGATTTTGCCGTTTTTGTCCATCGTTTTTGATTCGACGCCTAAGTTCTTTGCATAGACGCGGTTGATTTGGTTTCCGAGCGGGGAAAGCGAGTGAACGCAAATGATTTTTCGCTCTTTGAGTTTTTTTTGCAATTCTGCAATTTTGGCTTTTTTTTCTTTTTTGGCTTTTTTGTCGCTTGCGCTCTCGCTTTCTATTTTCTTGATTTCTGCTTTGATGGCTTCATCGTCAATGTTGTTTTTTTCCAAAATCGCTTTTGTTTTGAGCACGTCGAACAAATCGCCGAGGATTGTTTGCGTTCTGTCGAGCGCGAAGGCTGGAATGACGGCGTATCCGTTCCCCGAAAGCGCGGTTTTGAGTGTTTTTTCAAGAAAAGCGAGTTTTGACTTGTAATCTGTATTTTCGCCATGGACTCTGTTTCCGTAGGTGGATTCAAGAACGAAAAACTCTCTTTGCTTATCAGAGGTGAACGGATAAAAGTTTGGTTTCAAGAATGTTGATTCTTCGTTTATGCCATCAAACGAGCGTCCGACATCGCCTGAAAAGAAAATTGTCTGATAATTTTCGTAAGCGTTTGCGCCTTTTTCGATTGCTTCGCCTTCTTCGCATATCGATTTGAACCACTGCACATAAACTCCGCATGCGCCAAGAATATGGGACGAGCGAATAAAGTTTGCGCGAATGAACGGCAATATCGGAAAATATTTTGCTTGCTCTCTTCCAGCTTCAATGCTGTCGACGCTTTGCCAGCGTATTTTGTCGATGTCGTCTTTTTCAAAGAGTTTTGTTGTTCTTGCGATGTCGGCAAGCATTATTTGGGCAAGTTCGATTGTGGCGTCTGTTGCAAAGACTTTTCCTGCATAGCCGTTATTGTACAACAATGGCAATGCGCCACAGTGGTCGATGTGGGCGTGTGTCAAAAGTACGACGCTGATTTCTGATGGCTCAAAACTCCATTTTGGCACGCTTATTTCGCCTTCTTCCGCCTCTTGCATAAGCCCGCAGTCAACTAAAATCTGATATTTTTCATCGCCGCAAGTGTACGAAAGGCGCGAACACGAGCCAGTAACATTTCCCGCCGCGCCCTCAAAATATAGTTGCATTTGTGTCTGTTTCATGTTTTCTCCTTTTTGTGCATTTTTTATTCGTATGCGCAAAAAATTTTAGCATAAAAATTTCTTGCGCGCTACAGTTTGCGAAATTTTTTGTTACGCGATATAGCGGGCGTTATATTTTTTGATTTGCACGGACGAAAATGAGAGCGCCTCTTCTGCGCTCACGTCTGAGAGGGCTAAAGATGGGCTTTTTGTGCCTTTGGTGTCATTGAGAATGCGACACTCTGCGTCTAGCATATAGTAGGCGCAGGTCATTGCTTCGTTGTCTTCAGCTATGATTTTATCGGCGAAAGAGCTGTGGCGCGCGACAAAAGCTGCAAAATCGGAAGCGGAAATCAATAACTTGTCATAGTTTTGCTTTAAGCAACGTTTGGGCTTGAGGCATTGAAAGAGCTTTATTCTGTCTGGATTTGTGGTGCTGTAAAAATCTGAAAAATCTTCGTCTTTGTTCAACGCACTGACAACCGTGTTGATTTTGAGCCGCAGTCCATTCTCTTTTATTCTTTTGCAAAGGCTTTCGTATTCGCTTCTTGAGATGATTTCGCCTTTGTGAGCGCGACCGATTTTAGCATTTGTTTCGTCTTTGAGCGAGTCAATGCTGATACCGATTGTCGAACACAAATCATATAATTCAGGAAAGTCATCGGCTTTGTGAATGAGGTTGTAGCCGTTTGTTACGATTGTGCAGTCAAGTCCTAACTCACGAGTGCGGCGCATTAGCGGCAAAAGATAGGGCGACACTGTTGGCTCTCCGCCTACAAAATTTATACGAGTAAAATGCGGTGCGATTTTTTCAAGTGTTCGCACATAGCTTTGGAAATCGAGAGTTTTGGCATTTTCGATGAAGCAGTATCGACAGCAAAAATTGCATGCAGTTGTGAAATGCCAGTTGAGTGTTTTTCCTTTTGTGTTCATAAAATCCTCCTTTGCGAAATTGCAGGTTTTACAGCATTGCTTTCATTATTTTGACTGCGATATTTAATCCTTCACGCTTGTCGCTTCCTGTGCAGGCAATCGGGATATGTCGTCCGTTTCCAATTCTCAAGACGATGTGGTTTCGCTGTCGTGCAACTTTGATTCCGAGCGCGGACAGTCTGCTTTCTGTGCTCGCGTTCATTCTGCGGTACGAGCGGAATACGCTTTTTAGTTCTTGTTTTAGGTCTTTGTTTGTCATTGACTTCCTCCTTGAAAACACTAAGTGCAAAACCGCATTTTAGTTAACACTTTTGCACTTAATTAGAATCTATGAAAAAGATACTCCAGTATTTAAAATCGCGATACGCTATATTTCTGACATTTTTTCGCTGAAAATTTCGCTGAAAATGGAATTTGCAAAATTTTAGGCTTTTCGATATGATTTTCTTACGAAAAGCAACTTGGAGAAATTATGAATGAGTATGGAAAAGCGACTTTGTCAGAAATTGCAGATTTTGTATTTCATTTGCTTGGAAGCTGGTGGGAAGACAATGGTTTTGAAACAAAGACTCGGAATGATTACACAAAGCAAGAGCCAAAAACAGAGTTTAGTAAGTATCATCTTATTGATGGTCAAAGTGAGCTTAGTAAGGGAATTCTAAAATTTGCAAAAGAAGCAAATAAATATAATGCGTTTTCTCAAGCAGTTTTTGCTTTTCTTTCGTTTCCTCAAATCTTGCAAGAATTGATTGCAGAGGGAGTTAACGACAGTGTGTTTTGCCATACTAAAAAAGTGAATATCCAAGTTTTGGTAAGCTATTATATCGGACTTTATTTTGTGTATCTGAAAACAGATGAAGAGAGAAATAAGGCTGAGGATATTTTAAATGAGATATGCAATGAAACTTATGCAAAAATTATATCTTCATCAGAGACAGAATTTAACAGCGTGGATATTTCAGAGAAATCAAAATGGTCTACAATAAAAAAGCTGCTTGAAAACATTTTGGCAACGCAGAGAAGTGAAGATAAAAAGAAAGATGTTTCAGAAAAAATATTGCGGCACTATCTTTTTCTTGGAACAAAGGCTGCGTTAAAAGAGGTATTTTTGCTTTCGGAAACGGAAATACAAGAGCTTTTTACAAACACCTGCTGTTATATCCGCGAGATTTATTATAATATTATTTCTTTTTCTCAGAATCAAAGCTATTCTGTAAATGGAGTTGTTTTAGGTTCTGATAATCCTCTTGAAAAGTGTTCTCTTGCAAAATGTAATCCATTTGGTTTTCAGTATCGGCTGGATTTTGGTGCAGAAGATTGTATGCGGCTTGCAATGACAGGTGATAGAAGCGGTTTATCAGATGATGATATAAAATATCTTTTGCAATATGTAAATCTTGGTGAAAAGCTACAGCAAAGAACAAATCTCATAATTGACGCACACTGCTACTATGTCAATTCATATTGCCGATTGTCAAAAGCTCAGACGAAAAATTATGAAAGGGCTTTTGATTCTTTTGATGATGAACTTGCAAAATTTACGAAGAACTGGTATACAGCGAGAAAAATAATATTTTCGATTGCATTTGATGACAGCGATGAGGATAAGACGAAAATTGAAAATGCACTTTCTCTTTTTCGCGAAACGTTTAACACTTACAAATACTTTGCTGGATTGAATTTAAGGGAATTTCTTTCTGATGCAATAGCTGCTGATGTGTATTTTAACAGAAAGCCTCTGAAAGACATAATCGACAACAATCAAGATGACACAGATGAAGCCTCTATCTTAAAGCCTGGAAAATCATACTGGGAATTTGCCTATGTAACTGGCATTTTTGACGAGGATTCTAAAAAAACTTATTTGACGGCTTACAATGCAGAAGAAAACTTTTGGCTAAATTTTCCTGCCACAAAGTTCAGCTTTCAAGAATCTGCTCTGAAAAAGTTTGAAGAGGAATGTGTTAACGAAGAAATTTTGCTACCAAGATTTGTTGCAGATTTTTCAGATAAAAAGAAAATCGATAATCTTTTATCCAAAGAGAATAAAAGAACTCGCCAAAAACTCGGTCGGAGAATGTACTCAAATCTTTCTATTGCTGTTATGAAAGCAGAAAGCAAAATTGATTTTGAGAACATTGAAAACTTTATCAAAACCAAAGATGAAAAGAAACTGTTTGCAAACGATGAATGTGGTGCAACTCCGTTAATTCGGGCTTTGGAAAGATACAAAAATCTGATTTACGGATTTGATTGGGAGTATTCAAGGCAATACGCAGAGATTATTTCAGAGCTTCAAACTGCTTGGAATAGACCTTACAGAGCGATTGCAACGAAATTTGAGAAACTGAATATATCTGATGAAAAAATAAAAGCTCTGACAAGTTCTATAGCAGAAAATGCAATGAATGTTTTTATCGAAAAAATGTGCAACTTGCATAATTCAAAAACAGGGAGAACAAATGAAGATTATGAGGCTTTGATAAAACAAGCCGACAATCTGAAAGCTTATGTTATAAAGCCTCTTATCGAAAAAAACAGCAATCATATTACAAACGAAGCAATTTGTCTTAATATACGTCATTGCGTGAGTGCTTTGCAGCTTGCAATAGACAGCTATGATGTTGAGCTTGTGGAGCTGATTGTGGAGCATTTGCCTTCTGAAAAAAGCAATCTTTCAACGTTGTATATCAGCGAAGATTTCGTAACTCCTTTGCAATATGCAATTCGTAAATATGATTTATTTATGCAATTTGCAGAAAACTTAAATCGGAAAGAAAGTTCAAAGTCTCTCGTTGTTCACTCAATACCTCGGCGAAAAACAGTTACAAGAGGTATTCTTTCTGAAGATAAACATCACTATCGTGATAAGGATTTCTTTTCAGAAATAGCAAATATTCCAGATTTGGAAGTTGGAACATTTGTGAAGCATATAAAACCAGAAAATAATATTTGCTTTGAGCAGCAGAAAAATCTAATCGAAATTATCAAGTATCTTGCTTCAAAAACAAAGCCGATTTCTGTTGATACTCTCTATTATCTTGCAGACCAAGTTGACAGCACTGACGGCGGAGTTTTTAATGATGTGCTTGATATAGCTCGCATTTTGATAAAAGATTATTCGGCTGACGTGGCTGGCGTGGATTGGGAGTGGGAAAGAACATTCGCAGCTACAGAAACTTTGCTTGCAAAGTGTATTCGCGACCGCAATTATTCATTTTTATCCTTTTTGCTTACCGATTGCAAAAAAGAGTTATCGGGCGTTATCAATAAGCGTATTCGCGGGATTGGCAATTTTGGCAAGGCAAAATATGAAACAGATTTGCATATGTTTGTGCTAAATCAAATCGAATCCACAAAAGTGTGGTTAAATCCAAGTTATGCGACTGACAAGCGTATGTTTGAAAAAGATTTCCGTGATAAATATGGCAAAGACACTGCATTTAAGCTCAATCATTTTTTAACGCTCTTCAAAAATGCAGGGGCTAGATTTGATATTCCAGACCAAGACGGCAAAACGGTTCTTGATTATCTCACTGAATGGAAAGACAAGTTTCCCGAAGGTTCTATTCCAAAAGAGATTTTACTGTGATAGAATAAATAGTGGAGGCGAGAGAAAAATGAGTTCTAGTATAGAGCGGCTTGAGGAGAAAACCAAGCTAGTCAAAAAACTCGCCGAGTTGTTCAATGAAACGACAATTCCGATACGACTTTATAACGCTGACGAATTATACAATATGCTCGACCCCTCTCCTGTACAAAGCAGAGAACTTTCCTCGAGAATCGAATCATACATACTAAAAGAACTCGAATACAAAGCAGAAAACTCCCGCATCGCCATCGAGTTCATTGCAGACGACGTATCGCTTTACGACATAGAAATAATGAGAGCCGCGTTCAAAAATCACTTTCACCGACGCGCAGAAGAACAACTAATCCGAAACCAAAAATCACTACGCAGATGGCTTTTGCTCCTTGCACTGGGGATTGCAGTCCTTGGCGTGTTTTTGTTTTTGGCACATATATTCAGAACAAACGCCGACGGACACCCGTTTTTGAGCATATTGAGCGAAAGTTTTGCGATTATCGGCTGGGTCGCGCTTTGGGAACCCGCAACATATTTCCTTTACGGTCGTAGCGCAGAAAGACGCCTGTTGTTTGATTTTATGCGCCTCCGCCACGCCACCGTAACAATAAAAAACGTCTGATTTTATCTTTCGTATTTTATCTATCGTAGGAAGAACTGATATTTAGCGCGGCTCTGTATTTTGCAACAGTTCTTCGCGCAATATTTATACCGCGCTCAGAAAGAATATCTGCAATTTTTTGGTCTGACAAAGGCTTTTTATCGTCTTTGTGCGCCTTCAAAATCTCTTCGATTTCCCGTTTTGCGCCCTCTTGTGAAGTGCCTTCACTGCTTCCTGCTTGATTCGTGAAAAAGTAGCCGATTTCAAAAAGACCCCATTCACATTGAAGATATTTGCGCGTTGCCATGCGACTGATAGTCGTTTCGTGAACACCAACCGCCTTTGCGACGTCCTTTTGACGAAGAGGAGCAAGATAGCGCGGGCCTTTCTTGAAAAACTCACCTTGCACTTTCACAATTTCGCCCACAGCCGAAAGAAGCGTTGATTCACGGAATGCAATCTCGTTCAAGAATGCCCGTGCCTCGCGAATAGCATCTTTTGCAAACTTGCTGTCATCTTTTAAGTCGCTTGTAATAGCGGCTTCTGGAAGATTCCCTCGACAAAGCGAAATCTTGAAAAACTCATTTTTGTCATCATCGACAGCCTTTTCAACACGAACATCAGGCTGAATATAGACCGCAGGCGAAGACGAAAATGCAGAAGCGGGATTCGGGTCAAGCGTCTTCATAAACAAAAGCGCCTCTGTTATGTCGGCTTCTGTATATGATTTAGTCCGCTCAAGTTTTTCCATCTCAGAAGGTGGAAGCCCGAAAAGACTCAAAATGCCCTCTCGGTAAAGCGATATTTTCTTCAAGATTTTGTCAGCTTTTGGAGGATTTAGCATATCGGCATGCCCGTCAAGAAGAAAAATAAGCGCATCGTTTGAGCACCCATTTGCCCTTGCTTGAACAAGCAGACTTTCCCACACATTTTTTACAGCACAGCCGACAGGGTCAAGATTTTGAACAATACCAAGACACTTATAAAGTTTTTCGCGTTTCTTTTCATCAAGAAAGTCAGGAGAAAGCGATTCAGGCGCAAGAATATGATGCCCATGCGAATCGAGATTTCCGACAATAAGAGAGCAAATTTCAAAAGTCTCGCCATTATCATCAAAATTAATCATTGACAATTCGCTTAGCAAATGGTCTTGAAGAGATTCCTTTTCATCAGGAGCGGCTTCTATAATCGCCTGAAAATTGTCGCTTGCTTCCGTTCCTGCCGCCGTAACACTTGCATAGCGGTCGAGAGCGTTGGAGCGCGGCTTGTCTTCACCGCGAGCAGTCGGGTCGCTTTCAAGCGGGTCTGAAAGAATTTCCAATGCAGGATTTTTGTCAGCCTCGCGGAAAATGCGCTCTCTGAGCTCGTCGCTTCCCAAAGAAAGTATTTCCAGCGATTGAATCTGGCGCTGACTCATAGTTTGAACTTGAACTTGCTTTTGAACTTGTGTTATTCCTAAATTGATACCAGACATAACTTAATGATAGCATAAAAATCGAAATCAAGGTATATTTTTATCTATGAAAAGCGAAAAATACGGAATTGATATTCCAGAAATCTTGTTACCGTCGAATGTTGACGTTGAAAAGTGGAGCGTAATTGCGTGCGACCAGTACACGCAGGACGCAGAGTATTGGAAAAAAGCAAAGAATATCGCAGGAGATTCTCCTTCGACACTCAATCTTATTTTCCCAGAAGTCTTTTTGGAAAGCGAAGACAAAAAAGAGCGCATTTCAAAAATCCACGCCGATATGGAAAAATACATCTCTGACAAAGTTTTTGCTCCAGCCGTCCGCTCCCTTGTTTACCTTGAGCGAACAGTATTGAACGGCAAAAAAAGATGCGGACTCGTTGCAGCAGTCGACCTTGAAACTTACGACTGGACAAGCGGCAGCCGCTCACTAATCCGCGCAACAGAAGCCACAATCCCAGAGCGAATCCCGCCAAGAAAAGCAATCCGTGACGGAGCTGCCCTCGAAAGCCCGCACATTATGCTTTTGGTTAACGACAAAGAAAACGCTCTCATCGGCGAAGTCGGAAAAATTGCCAAACTTGACGGCGAAATCGCTTATGACGGCGATTTAATGCTTTCAGGCGGACACATCTCTGGCTGGAAAGCAAAGAGCGACAGAGCAATAAAGTGCTTTTATGACGCCCTTGAAAGCGTCAGAAGCGCAAACACCGCAAGTGACGGAAGTGTGTTTATGTTCGCAGTCGGCGACGGAAACCACTCGCTTGCAACAGCAAAAGCCGTATGGGAAGATTACAAAAAAGCGCACCCAGAAACAACAGACCACCCGCTACGCTATGCCCTTGCCGAAATCGTGAATATCTATGACGACGCCTTGGACTTCAAGCCAATCCACCGCGCACTCTTTGGCGCAGACGCAAAATCGCTCCTTTCTTATCTTGCTTCATCTCTCGAAGGCAAAGTTTGCGATGTTGAAAGCGAAAATGAAATGCTAAAAGCCGTGAGCGACAGCAAAGACGGCGCGACATTCGGCTTTTCGTTCAAAGAAGCGGACACACTGACTTTCCGCCTCCTAAAAACGAACATAAAAGAACTTGCCGTAAGCCGATTGCAGCCAGTTCTTGACGCATACCTTTCAAATCACGTCCAGACAAAAATCGATTATATCCACGGCGAAGAAGAACTATTGCGCCTTTCAAAAGTTGGCGCAGTGAGCATTTTCCTCCCGCCAATCGAAAAGGACGGCTTCTTTTCAACAATCGTTTCGCGCGGAACGCTCCCACGAAAGAGTTTCAGCATGGGAGAAGCGGACGAGAAGCGATTTTATCTCGAGTGCCGCTCTCTTCGATAAAAGATTTTGACACAAAAAGCGATTTTTGCTACAAATACACAAAGCGCGGAAATTGCCGCATTAAAGGAGTAAACAAATGAAAATGGTTTCATTGAACGAAGAAATTGGACGCACAAGCTATCCAGGACGTGGAATTGTCATCGGAAAGAGTGCTGACGGCAAGAAGGCTGTAGTTGCCTATTTCATCATGGGAAGAAGCGAAAACAGCCGCAATCGCGTTTTCGTTGAGGACGGCGAGGGCATTCGCACACAGGCTTTTGACCCGTCAAAACTCACAGACCCAAGCCTTATCATCTACGCACCTGTCCGCGTTCTTGGAAACAAAACAATCGTTACAAATGGCGACCAGACAGACACTATTTATGAAGGAATGGACAAGCAGCTCACATTCGAGCAGTCTTTGCGCTCTCGAAAGTTCGAGCCAGACGCTCCGAACTTCACCCCTCGCATTTCAGGCATCATGCACATCGAAAACGGCAACTACAACTATGCGCTTTCTATCTTGAAGAGCGACAACGGAGATGACAGCGGTTGCAATCGCTTCACATTCGCCTACGAAAACCCAAAAGCAGGACAGGGCAGATTCATCCATACATACATGGGCGACGGAAATCCGCTCCCAAGTTATGAAGGCGAGCCGACTTTGGTTGACATCAAGGGTGACATCGATGAGTTCACAAACTCTGTCTGGAACAGCCTCAACGCCGACAACAAAGTATCTCTTTTCACTCGTTTCATCGACATTGAAACAGGCAAATACGAAAGCCGCATTGTGAACAAGAACAAATAACTTTTTGGAGCAAAAGATGAGCGTACAACTTTCAATGAATATCGAAGAAGCGAAATCAATAATCAAAGATTTGCCAGACGCTGAATACGACATAAAAATCGAAGGAAGCGCAAAAAGCGAAGATTTGCATAGTCTTTGGCTAACCGATAGCGAAAAATCTCGGAAAATCAATCTTGATTTGACATCTCTTTGCGATTTGAGATTTTTGGACGGAGATACATTCAGCTATCGATTCAATCTTTTCTCAGTTTCTCTTCCCGATTCACTGCAAGTTATTGGAAACTCATCTTTTGCTTATTGCCGCAATCTTGAGCGCATTGTGCTGCCGAACAGCCTTAAAGTGATTGGCGATAAAGCTTTTTTGCTATGCTCCTCGCTTTCTGAGATACGCTTTGAAGGCACAAAAGAAGAGTGGAACAATATCGTAAAAGGAAAAGATTGGAGTTACGTCGTTTCTGCTCTTTGTGTGCAATGCAAAGACGGAGATGTTTCAGTAGAGCAGTTGTACTTCAACGAAGACAATTATCTTGACGGCGTAAACCCGAAAATCACATCTATTGCTCTTCCTGCATCTTGCGCTGGAATTGCAAGCGGAAAAATGCTCGGTAGTTGGAATACAGATATGATTCTTGAAAACTCCTCTGTAGAGGAAATAACAGTGGCAGCCGATAACGAGAACCTTGTTGCGTTCGATAACGTGCTTTACGGCAAAAAGGACAAGAAACTTATCGCTTGCCCGCCGAAAAAGCGCGGAGTTCTCACTGTCCCCAAAGGCTATACGATGGACTTCAGGGAGCTAAAGGGCTACAAGCCTGATTACAAAACGTTTGGCGTTGATACTTATTTGAGCCTTGACGGTATCACAGAAATCCACTTTGAAGACAGCCGCAAAAAAGTCGGATTTCCGTCTGGCATTGATAAAATCCACTGCAAAACTCACAGAGAAATCCCTGTAAGTTTCGGCTGATTCTGCCTTTTTCAGCGAATGCCCTCGCTAAGTTTTTAGTGAGGGCGTTTTTTTGTCTTTTCCTGCTCGCTAGATTTTATGCGAGGTCGTTTCTGAAATTAGGCTTTAGACATTATTTTATGTGAGCTTGTCTTTTTGCTTTTTCCTGCTCGCTAGATTTGATGTGAGGTCGTTTCTGAAATTAGGCTTTAGACATTATTTATTGTGGGCTCATCTTTTTGTTTTTTCTTGCTCACAAGATTTAATGTGAGCTCGTCTTTTTGATTTTTCGCACTCGCAAGATTTAATGTGAGCAAAACTGCCTTTTGCGGCTGTGACAACTTCAACAAGTTTGTAAAAAAATGTTATGATATGGCTGATTTTGGCGTGTGATTATAAGAAGTGCCTCCAAAAACGTTATAAGATTTATATAAGTAGACCATGAATTCAATTTATAGTGTTTTAATAGTAACTTGTGTTATTGCTTCAATTGGAATGATTTTTCACATTCATTCTGTTACAGCTATTCCCAAATCCTCAAAGTTTTGGTTTTCTGCGCTTTATGGCTTTATGTCTATTGGAGCGATTGCTGAGTGGATTGGCGTGTGGCTGAACTTGCACCCCGTTAGCCCAAATATACATCAGTGCTTCAAGTTGCTTGAGTTTTGCATAACTCCGATGCTCCCCATTTTGATGGCTTATGGCTGCGGGCTTAAGAAATCAGCAAAGCCCTTTTGGATAATCGTAATTATTCATGTTGGAGTGGAAATCGCTCTTCTTCCTTTTGCAAAGATAATCAATATCACTCCAGAGGGCTATAAGCGCGGAGAATGGTATTTTATTTATATTCTTGTTTATTCAATTACGTTCGTCTATCAGCTTACAATGCTCTATCATTTGTCAAAGCGGTTTCAAAATCGCGATGCGCTGACTCTTATTACAGCCTTGCTTCTTGTTTTTTGCAGTGTAGTTCCCTCGATAATTCACAGTGCCACGCGTACGGCTTTTTTCGGAATGACGATAACAGGGATTGTGCTTTATCTGTATTATGAGGGGCTGACCTTGCAGGATATGATGAAAGGTATCAGCGAAAAAAATGAGAAAATCCGCGCTATGCAGGATAAAATCATTGTCGGTATCGCGGATTTGGTGGAAAGCAGGGATTCAAACACAGGCACGCACATCAAAAACACAGCTCATTATGTTGAATTGATTGTGAAAAAGGCAATGGAAATAGGGATTTACAACATAGATGAAAAGTTTGCTGATATGATGATAAGCGCAGCACCTTTGCACGATGTTGGAAAACTCGTAGTTCCAGACACTATTTTGCGAAAAACAGCAAGATTGACAGATGAGGAATTTGAAATAATAAAAAAGCATACGAGCGAGGGCGGAAAGATTGTAAAGCATTTGCTCGAAGACATAACAGATAACGAGTATATACAGCTTGTGTACAATGTTGCAAAGTATCATCACGAAAAATGGGACGGCTCTGGTTATCCCGAAGGATTAAAGGGTGAAGAAATACCTATAGAAGCGCGAATTATGGCGATTGCAGACGTGTATGACGCGCTTACGATGGAAAGAGTATATAAAAAGGCTTTGCCTAGAGAGAGGGCACTTTCCTATATTGCAGAGAACATCGGAAAACAATTCGACCCAGCTATCACCCCTCTCTTTCTTTCCCTAATGAAAAACTCATAAGGCAATAATATGGCTTTTACAAAGAGGGCGTAAAATGCTATGATAGGGCAACTTTTGCAAAAAGAGGCTTTTTATGGCATATCCTTTCCAAACTATCGAGCCGAAATGGCAGAAATATTGGGCGGACAACAAGACTTTCCGCGCAACCGAAGACCCGTCTTTCCCAAAAGAAAAACGCCGCTATGTCCTTGATATGTTCCCGTATCCGTCGGGAGCTGGCTTGCACGTTGGTCACCCAGAGGGCTACACCGCAACCGACATCTATTGCCGCTATCTCCGTATGAACGGCTACAACGTTTTGCACCCGATGGGATACGACGCTTTCGGTCTTCCTGCCGAAAACTACGCTATCAAAACAGGCACACACCCCGCCGAAACCACATTCAAGAACATCGAGCATTTTACCGAGCAGATTAAGGCTCTCGGCTTTTCTTACGATTGGGACAGAGAAGTGCGCACTTGTACCCCAGATTATTACAAGTGGACTCAGTGGATTTTCCTTCAGCTCTACAAGAGAGGTCTTGCTTACGAAGCAGAAACCCCTATTAACTGGTGTCCTAAGTGCTTGACAGGTTTGGCAAACGAGGAAGTCAAAGAAGGTCATTGCGACCGCTGCGGCACACAGGTTACTCACAAGACAATCAGACAGTGGATTTTGAAGATTACCGCCTATGCAGACAGACTTCTCGAAGACCTCGACGGCTTGGATTGGAGCGAAAGCGTTAAGGCTATGCAGAGAAACTGGATTGGCAGAAGCGAGGGCGCAGAAGTCAATTTCACCGTTGCAGACAAAGACGGAAAGCCGACAGACAAGACTTTGACCGTTTACACAACTCGCTGTGATACGCTTTTTGGCGCGACATATATGGTTGTTTCTCCTGAGCACCCGCTGGTGAAGACTCTCACGACCGAAGAGCAGAAAGCGGCTGTTGAAGCCTACGTTGAAGAGGCTGCAAAGAAGAGCGACCTTGAAAGAACCGACCTTGCAAAGACAAAGACGGGCGTTTTCAGCGGAAGCTATGCGATTAACCCCGTGAACGGCAAGCTCATTCCGATTTGGATTGCGGATTATGTCCTTATTTCTTACGGCACTGGCGCGATTATGGCTGTTCCTGCCCACGATACGCGCGACTGGGAGTTTGCAAAGAAGTTCAATCTCCCGATTATCGAAGTCCTCAAAAGCGAAGTCGATGTGCAAACACAGGCTTGGACAGAAGACGGTATTCACGTCAATTCAGAATTCCTCGATGGATTAAACAAGAAAGACGCAATCGCCAAAATGCTTGAGTTCCTTGCAGAAAAGGGCATTGGCAAAAAGGCGGTTAACTACAAGTTGCGCGACTGGGTTTTCAGCCGTCAGCGTTATTGGGGAGAGCCTATTCCGCTCGTGCATTGTCCGACTTGCGGCACTGTTCCTGTTCCAGAAAGCGAACTCCCGCTCGAACTTCCTGCTGTCAAGAGCTATCAGCCGACAGGCACGGGAGAAAGCCCTCTTGCTAACATCACGGATTGGGTGAACTGCAAGTGTCCAAAATGCGGAGGCGCAGCTCGTAGAGAAACCAACACAATGCCTCAGTGGGCGGGTAGCTGCTGGTATTATCTTCGCTACATCGACCCAAAGAACAGCGAGGCTTTCGCAGACAAGGCAAAGGAAAATTACTGGATGCCTGTTGACCTCTACGTCGGCGGCGCGGAGCATGCGGTTTTGCATTTGCTCTATGCTCGCTTCTGGCACAAGGTTCTCTATGACCTCGGAATTGTCAGCACAAAAGAGCCGTTCCAGCGTCTTGTAAATCAAGGAATGATTACGAGCTTTGCATATCAGCGCAAAAACAAGTCGCTTGTGGCTGTGGATATGGTGGAAGAGAAAGACGGCAAGTATTACAGCAAGGAAGACGGCGAGGAGCTTGAAAAAGTCGTTGCAAAGATGTCTAAATCCTTGAAGAACGTCGTCAATCCCGATGAGATGATTAAGACTTACGGGGCAGACAGCGTGAGAATGTACGAGATGTTCATGGGACCGCTCACAGTGTCGAAGCCGTGGAACACACAGGGCTTGATTGGCGTGAACCGCTTCCTCGACAAGATTTGGACGATGAGCGAAAAGCCATTGACCGACATCGACATCACGGGCAAGATTGAAGACAAGGCTCTTTCTTCTCTTCGAAAGACATACGCAAAGACCGTGAAGAAGGTCAGCGAAGACACAGCGAACCTCGATTTCAACGTAGCAATCAGCCAGATGATGATTTTCGTCAACGAGGCTTCAAAGCTCGATTCGCTTCCTCGCGCAATGTGGGAAGGCTTCGTGCTTTTAATCGCGCCTTACGCTCCGCATCTTGCCGAAGAGCTTTGGCAGAAGGCAGGACACGACAAGACTTTGGCATATGAGAGCTATCCGACCTTTAGCGAAGAGTTCTGCAAAGACGATACAAAGGAGTTCCCTGTTATGATTAACGGAAAGCTCCGCGCCAAGTTCGAAGCGGCGGCAAACACCGATAGCGCAACACTTGAGGCTCTTGCAAAAGAAACCGAGGGCTTTAAGAAGTTCACCGAGGGCAAGACAGTCGCAAAGATTATCGTTGTCCCAGGAAAACTGGTCAACGTGGTAGTAAAATAACAGCCGAGAGCTGTTTTGTAGACCTCACCCCCCAACCCCCTCGCCATTTTGGAGAGGGGATTTTTTATCCTCAAGCAAGTGGATTTGAAAGTCGCTAGCACTATGCTGGAAAAGAAAATACCGATAATAGTTTTATGACAATACAACAAGCAAAAGATTTCGGCGCAAAAAATCTCACCTCATCGCCATCAGCGCGCCTTGACAGCGAGTGCCTTCTTCAATTTGTGAGCGGAAAGACAAAAACAGAGCTTCTTTTCCAAAAAGACAGCGAGCTTCCTGACACCCAATTATCGCAATTTGTTTCACTCATCGAAAAACGAAAAACAGGGCTTCCTATCGCGTACATAACAGGAAAAAAGGAGTTTTTCGCCCGCGATTTTTTTGTCACCCCCGATGTTTTAATCCCAAAACCAGACACTGAATTGCTCGTTGAAAAGGCGCTTGAAGAACTTTCGAGCCTTCGAGGAACAAATCGCATTCTGAACGTTTGCGATATGTGCACAGGAAGCGGCTGCATTGGTCTTTCGCTCTTGGCGGAGTGCATTGAGCAAAAGATTTTCCCGCGCGAAATGCTTCCGTCGTTCACTCTTGTGGACATAAGCGAAAAGGCTCTCGAAGTCGCCAAGAAAAACGCTGAGGCTCTCATCGAAAGCGAATATCGTGAGCGAGTCCGCTTTGTCAGGAGCAACTTGTTTGCCGCCCTTCCGCTGAAATTCGACATCATTTTGTCAAACCCCCCGTATATCCCGCACGCCGAAGCGCTTTCGCTCCTTGACGATGGGAGAGCCGAGCCGATTCTTGCTCTCGATGGCGATGTTGATTTATTTGGGAACGCGACAGCCGAAAACGACGGTCTTGGCATTATGCGCTCTCTTGTTCCCCAATCATTTTCCCACCTTGCCCCGCACGGAACGCTAATCGTTGAAAGCGGAGAGTACAACGCTGATGAAACAGCCGCGCTTTTTCGCGAGAACGGCTTTCACGACGTTGAGATTTTCCTTGACCTTTCGGGGCAAAAGCGCGACACAATCGGCCGAAAATAGCAAAACACGCCCACACAAAAAAAGGACTGAAAGCGCATAAACAGCACATTCAGTCCTGAAAGAAAGTAAAGTTGTTAAACTTTACTTTTCAACCTTTACGTTGTAACCGTAAATCGTTGTCCAATCATCGCGCATTGAAACAGCAATCCAGCCGTTCTTCTCGCAATCTGCCTTCATCTTGTCAGCCTTCGCAGTGTTTCCGAGGTCGTCCTCAAGGTCATCGCAACAAAGCGAGAACGCCAAACCCTTGTACTGCGGGTTTGAAATCGTGTAGTTGAACATTGATGAATCTCCTGAAGAGTTTCCGAAAGCAAGAACCGGGCGCTTTCCGATTTCCTGAGCGATGTTCAGCACCTTGTTCATCTTCACGTCTTTGAGCAAGAACTGACCACGAACGAGCTTTTCGCCTTCCTTCTTGAAAGTGTAATCCAAGCCGTCTTTGTCGCCCTGATTTTCTGCAAGAATCATCGCGTCTGTTCCAATAATGTGATTCGGCTTCACGTCAAGAACACCGTCAACAAGAATGCGGATTGCGTCGCGGTCAGAGCCGGAAACGATGTAAACCGTGAAATCGTTGTTGTTGAGGAATGAAACAACTTCGAGCATCGGAAGATAGAACTCCTCTCCGCGCTTGAGGTTTGTCAGCCCTTCAGCCTTTGTTTCCATGAACTTCTTCACATACTCTGCATATTCTTCCTGCGTCATTCCCGCAAAAACAGAAGACTGAGAGCGAGCCTCTTTTCCTTCCATATCGCCAGGAATTCCGCTGTTGTAAATCGCGTCTTTGACAACTTCCGCATAAGCGCGGTCCTCTTCTGACGGCGTGTATGACTCGTCATTGAGAGCGCGCTCAAGATACATCATCCACTCAAAGTAGCAAGGTGAGCGCTCACCAAGAAGCGTTCCGTCCATATCGAAAACAGCAATGCGGTCTTCAACAGGGATAAAGTTTGCGCTCTTTTTGTTTGTTGCGTCTTTCACATAAGATTTGAGCGACTCAAGAGCAGCAGAATCCTTTGTCCAATACTGGAAGTTTGAGCCTTTCTTGTTCACAGCGATTTTTGAAAGCGCCTCGCGTGTCTCCGCAAAAGCTGCAACTGCAACCGTCATAATTGCACATGCGGCAATTATCTTTTTTAGTCTAATCATAAAATAACTCCTTAGCGTATTCGCTGAAAAGCATTTTGAATGAGATTTTTCATTTTATCAAGAGGAGAGTAATTCTCATTCACCACCTTCGCTTGCTGAGCGTAGTCGAAGTAAGTTCTCCCGTGACAATTCTTGTGCGTGTGTGTCATGCTCAAACTTGTTTCTGCATCCGCGTACCTTTCCTTATTTTAAGGAAACTCGCTTTCGATAAAGTCAGCCTTCCTTATTTTAAGGAAACCCATCTTTCAACAAGGTCAGCCTTCCTTATTTTAAGGAAACTCGCTTTCAGCAAGGTCAGCCTTCCTTATTTTGAGGAAACCCATCTTTCAACAAAGTCAGCCTTCCTTATTTTGAGGAAACTCGTCTTTCATCAAAGTCAGCTTTCCTTATTTCGTGGAA
This sequence comes from uncultured Spirochaetaceae bacterium, assembly GCA_902778325.1. Taxonomy (GTDB): domain Bacteria; phylum Spirochaetota; class Spirochaetia; order Treponematales; family Treponemataceae; genus Treponema_D. The sequence goes on along the minus strand of CACYWZ010000001.1, from coordinate 36,863 downwards.
GTTCGTGTGCCCGTCATGCTGAACTTGTTTCAGCATCCGCGTGCGTGCCTTTCCTTATTTCGCTGCATTCATTTCGACTCCGCTCAATGACCGCATTTCGACTATGCTCAATGACCGCGGTTGCTGAGCGGAGTCGAAGCACCGAAACAAGTTTTCCAATGACAGAAGAGAATTAATCCTCAGTTATCTCCGTCTTTTTCAGCTCCCGCACAACATCTTTTATTAAATCTGCTGCCTGCTCAAGTTGCTCGATTGCGTCTTCTGCGCTGTCGATTGGGTCGGGAAGGTCCTCATAATCCAGAATGCTTTCGTCGCGGATAAGCCCAAGGTCAAGGCTGTTTCCTTTTTCTTCAATCTCTTTGCGGGTAAAGCAGTTCCAGCGTTCGTCCTTAACAGAAGTACGGTCTTCTGCGGTGTAGGCTTTGATGAAGTCGGCAAAATGCTCTTTTTTGAGTTGGTTTGTTTTGCCAAAACTCGGCATATTGGTGCGAAGGTCATAGAACCATACTTCTTTTGTATTGTTCTTGTCTGTTTTTCCGCGGGTAAAGAAAAGCACGTTTGTCTTTACGCCCTAATCAATTGTTTGAAGGGCTGGCAGATATTGAAGAAGGTCGGGCACAGGATTTTGAACAGGCGATGAAAGAGATTCGAGAAGAACTTCAAATTTAAACTAATAGTTTACTAGGTCGAAAACTCGCAATTTTAAACTAACAGTTTAATGACAAATGAAAATTTATTTGCTAAAGTGAATCTACAAAACACAAATTAAAGTCGCTGGCCCTAAGAAGCCGAGCGCCGTGTCTCATTGGTTTTATAAGCCTGAGACAAAAACCCGCTGCGCCGTTGGCGTAAAAATATCTTTTATGAAAGGAGTGCGTAATGAGCACAGACACATTTGACATTACAAAATTATCTCGTGCGATGACAGGCAAAAAGAGATGCTATTCGACAATTCTACGCACACCTTGGATTTATGGCTTGCTAAGTGCAGACATAAAAGATAATGGAGTTTTTGTTAATGGAGAAAAATCATATGAGAACTGTAACTATTCAAAGGCCGGTTGTTGATCTGAAAGCAACCGGTGCACAAATCAAATCACTCAGAATCAAAAGTGGATACACTGTCCACGATATTCAAGCTGTATTCGGTTTTGAATATCCGCAGTCTGTTTATGCTTGGGAAAGTGGAAAGTCAATTCCAACAATCGACAACTTGCTGGTGCTTGCACACTTGTTTGATGCAACAGTCGAAGAGATTGTAATTCAGCGCATGATTGAAGTCGAAGTTTCATGCGTTTCAAACAAGATTGAAAAGCTCTGCAACAAGAATTGTAACGATTGCAAATTGCGCCTGAGTGCCTAGTCTTTTTATGTCTGTAAGTCATTTTTTTAAATTAATGGTTTACAGAGGTTTACAGACAGACTGAACTTCCAATCATACAATTAAATCATCGCTACCAAATAAAAAGGGTTCCGTTACGCCCTTATTGTAATCAGAGGAAAATATCATGAGAAAATTAGCAAGTGTCCAGACTATCTGGGACGTGCAGCCGATAGAAGGGGCTGACAGGATAGAAGTCGTTTCCGTTTTGGGATGGAAATGTGTTGCCAAGAAGGGAGAGTTTAAAAAATATGATTTATGCGTTTACTTTGAAGTGGATGCATTTTTGCCGGTAAAGCCTGAGTTTGAGTTTCTGCGAGACGGATGTTACAGAAGCAATGACTTGAATAGCGAAGGATTTTTGATGAAGACAAGAAATTTCCGTGGACAGGTTTCACAGGGACTTGTTTTGCCGCTTTCAATTCTGGACGGTATCGAACCACTTGATGGTCTTGCCTGGAAGACGGGGGATATCGTAAGCGAACAGCTTGGCGTAAAGAAATGGGAAGTTGCAGAAATCGCAACTGGTAGCGGACGAGTTATCGGGGACTTTCCACACGGCATTCCAAAGACTGACGAAATCCGAGTTCATGCAGAACCAGGCTTGATTGATGAGTTCAAGGGCGTTCCATATTACATCTCAACCAAGATGGATGGAACCAGCGTGACTATGTATTTGATTGACGGTGATTTTGGGATCTGCTCAAGGAATTACGAAATTGCTGATGATGAGACTAGCCCGGCATGGAAGTTCGTTCATAAGCATAATGTGATTGAGAAAATTAAAAAGGGAGCTGAGGCTATAGGTTTGAAAAATGTAGCAGTTCAGGGTGAGTTCTGTGGAGAAGGTATACAGAAGAATCCGCTCAAGCTTGTGACAGCTGAATGGTACGTTTTTACTCTGCGGGATATGGATCAGGGAAAGAGACTGGGGCTTCAAAAGATGCAGGCTTTCTGTGAGGCTGCCGGCTTGAACATGGTTCCTGTTGAAGAAACTGGGGATCACCTTCCTTATAAAAGTGTGGAAGAGTTCATCGAAAGGGCAAAGGGAAAGTATGCTAGCGGTAATCACAAGGAAGGAATTGTTATCAGGCCGATTGAACCGGTTTACAGCAAAATTCTTGAAGGTCCGCTTTCGATGAAGGTGATAAATAACGATTACCTTTTGAAGCAGAAGTAAAAGAAAATCAACTGTCCGATTTCTTCGGACAGCTGAATTATATAAATTATGGAGAATAAAAAATGGATTATAAACGATTTTTATTTGACTTCATGTAGATAACTAATATGCGTGGAGGATTAAATGAGTAGAAGTTACAAAAAGCACATGGGCGGTTCTTACTGTGGAGGTTCTGATAAGTATTCTCGATCTGTTTATCATCGAAGCAAAAGGCGATCAGACAAGAAGTATTGTTACGAACTTTGTAAAAAGTATGAGATACAACAGATTTTCGAAAGAGAATCGAATTTTTGTTTAGAATGCATGCTTTTCAGCGAAGAAATATGTTCTGGTGATTGGGTTTATTGTCCATATCAAACTATCGATGATTTACCAACAGATAAAATTGTGGCAGGAGTAGATTACTCTTGTAGATATGCTGATAAATGGTCATGGGCTAGTGATGGTGGAAGTTTTTTGATGGAAACAGAATCTAGTTTGCGAACTAAATTCAATTCAGAAGTCTTTGGATTGGAAAGTAACTGGAGACATGAACCTCAAAATATCTGGCAGCGTTATCAGTCAGCAATCAAGAATAAACCGCATTATTCTTATGATTTTGTTGATATGATTGTTTTAAGAAACTTACCTAAACTACAGTTCCAGACTTGCGATGAACTTGTTTTCTGGGTTAAAGAAAATCAGAAATGGCTTATTAAAGTCTGGAAGAAATTGAATTATGGGAATTGAGTAAAGGGCATTATTTTAGTGGTGGAATTTTTTCAAAATGTTCACCACTAACTGAAAGGTTCAAAATGATTTATTCTTCTTTGGAATATTTATAACTTTCCGAATATAGAGTTTCTGGAGCAATATCAATTTCTGTAGCAGAATAGCATGATAATACAATATCTCCAACTTTCATTTTTGATTGGAAGGCAACAAGAATAACGCTTCCACCGTCTTCTGTATATCCAGAAAAATTTGAAAAGTCAGCAACTTCTCCATATGCAGGCCAACCTATTCGTATATATCCGTTTGTCATACAATCTGTACGCGTTGGATTATCTCCACTCCCTTCTAGAGAAACTTTCCAAACTGTAGGATTATCATTTAACTCCTTCCATATATTTTCTGTATCACTTGATGAAAGAATTGCTTTTTCACAAAACTTTTTAAATACTCCATCTTTACGTTCAAATCCAATTTCACCATTTGAATTTTCAACTGGTCGCAATCCTTCAACAAAATCTGTATAATCATAACTTGGATGAAACTGAACAAAACCAATTTCATTTTCAGTACATCCCATGGCTTCTGCAATTTTCTTTGCTAGATGAGTTTTTCCTGTACCAGGTGCACCGTGAAGAATTATATTTTTGTTTTCTACAAGAAGATCCTTATAATATTCTGTATCTTTCATATTTCTTATTACCTCATTATGTTCATGTATAACTGGTATGTAATTTCTTCCTTTAAGAAACTCAGTATATTTATTGAGTGCTGCCTGAGGACGACCTCTTTGGTCTTTTTTATTTACCTCGTAAAAATCTACGTCATTTTTTATTTGTTTAAGTTTTTCTTCAAACTCTGCTAATGTTTCATAACGAAAGAGATTGCCAACATCAGCATTTGGTAATTTTAAATCCAACCACCATTCTAATATTAATAGCATGACTAATATAACCTGAATCCTGTGAACGAATTCCGCCATTATTTGCCCATTCTGTAAATTCTTCTTTTAACATATTTTCTCCTTACTCTGCATACTTCTTAAAATTCTCAGCCTGTTCAAATACTTCCCGATACACTTCATATCTTGGAACTGGTGGATAACCATTATCATCAAGCAACATCATTAAATCGCATTCCATTTCTGCGGTTATGTCTATTTTTTGGTCCCAGTCAGTGTATTTTGTTTTATCATCAACAAGAGCCTTAACTTTCTTTGCCAGGTCTTTCATTTTGTCATCAGGATATTGGTCTTCAAAATTAAACTTCTTTGCGCAGCTTACAAGAATGTCGTAAAAAGCTTTCTCCTCAAAGCTGATTCCTAATTCCTTAAAATGTTCTTTGTCTTTCTGAATATCATTGAGTAATTCATTCAACTGCTTTGTTACTTCATCAAGAACCTGTACTGTAAAATCATCAAGGTGGCGGTTATTATATTCTTCAACAAGCTTCTTCATTCTCTCGCTGAATTCCATTGCCTTGATTTTATTTGTGCGTTTATAATCTGCAATTACCTGCTGGAGCAGCTGCTGTAAGATTTTGATTTTTGTATTTGGAAGTTGTATAGCATTTATCTTTTCAAGATATTCTGGTGTAAAGATGTCAAAGTTTACATTCTTTCCAACCTGGAACAATTCTTCTACTCCGTCGGCTTTAATTGCTTCATTAATTAATTGTGCAACATGATGATTCATTGTTGTAATATCTGGAGCATCGCCTTTTGTAAGCTTGAATAATATTGAACGAATTGCAATATAGAAGTTGATTTTGTCTTTATCATTCTTTGTGATAGATTCACTGGAAGAACAAAGATTAAATGCCTTTTTCAATCTGCGAACAGCATCCATAAATCTTTTTTCTAATTCTTCACTTGCCTGAACAAATTCAACAGCCTTATTCAAACATTCAAGCTGCTTAAGCGGGCTTCCATTGTAATAGTCAGAAGAATCAAACTCATTGAACATTGCATCCAGAACACTGATCTGGTCTTTTACAATTGCAACGGCTTTGTCTGTATCTTCAAACTCTTCATTGTCATCGCCGGTATATTTTTTGAGAGCTTCGTTCATTGCCCGCTTGATTCCGATGTAGTCTACAATCAAACCGCGGTCTTTGCCTTTGTAAGTTCTGTTTACACGGCTGATTGTCTGAATCAAAGTGTGCTTCTGCAATGGCTTGTAAATGTAGATTGTATCAAGAGAAGGAACGTCAAAGCCTGTAATCCACATATCAACTACAATTGCAATCTTAAAGTTTGATTCTACCTTCTTAAACTGACGGTCAAGTTCTCTTCTGTATTCGTGATTACCAAGAAGTTCAAAAAGACCTTTTGTATCTTTTGCCTTGTTCTCAGTCATTACCATTTTGATTTTTTCGATTGGCTTATAATCTTTATCTCCGCAGTCTTTCTTCTCATTCCACTCAGGGCGAAGCTCTACAATCTTCTGCCAGAGCTTATAAGCAATCTCACGATTTGAGCAGACAAACATTGCTTTACCTTCAACAGTTGCACCTTCGCGAACTCGAGTTTCGTAGTGATTAATAAAATCCTGGGCAACTTCTGCAACTACATCATCATCGCCAATAATTGCATCAAGATTTGCAACAGCCTTTTTGCTTGCAGCAATCTGCGCTTCATTTGCACCTTCTTCCTCGCACTGAGCGTAATACTCTTCAATCTCGCGCACTTTCTTCTGGTCAAGAATTACTTTAGCGGCACGGCCTTCATAAACAAGATTTACTGTGATTCCATCGGCAACAGATTCTTTCATTGTGTAGGATTCAACAACATCACCAAAGACCTGAGCCATTTCATCAATTGGAGTTCCAGTAAAGCCGACATAAGTTGCATTAGGAAGTGAATCATGCAGATACTTTGCAAAACCGTATTTGTGTTCAACGCCGTTATCTGTAATTATAGTTTTTTCTTCAAGATTATTCTGACTGCGGTGAGCTTCGTCACTTATACAGATAATATTTGAACGCTCAGAAAGCAGCTTTATATCCTCACAGAATTTCTGAATGGTCGTAAGGAAGACACCACCGCTTTTTCTGTCTTCAAGTTTTTCTTTCAACAAGGCACGGCTTTCTATACATTCAACATTTTCATCGCCAATATAGTTTTTACTTTCAACAAAGATTTTACTAAGCTGGGCATCTAGGTCTGTTCGGTCAGTAATTACAACAATTGTCGGGCTGTTCAACTCGCGGGACTTCATCAAAAGCCTGCTCAAGAAAACCATTGTGTAGCTTTTACCGCAGCCAGTAGCTCCAAAGTAAATTCCACCTTTACCATTTCCTTTAGGACGGATTGCAGAGCCAATACTTTTATACAAAGATTCAGCCGCAAAGAACTGAGGATAACGGCAGACAATTTTTGTTTCTTTATCACTGGAATCAGGAAAGTAAACAAAATCCTTTATAACTTTTACAAGCCTGTCTTTGCGGAAAAGTCCTTTTACCATTGTTATAAGAGAGGAGATTCCATCAACTTCCTTGTCTGTGCTTTCAACTTTACGCCAGGCATAAAAATATTCATAAGGGCTAAAGAGCGAACCAATCTTATTATTCACTCCGTCGCTGATTACAACAAAAGCATTGTATTTGAAAAGCTCCGGAATATCGCGGCGATAGCGGATTGTAAGCTGCTTATAAGCATCTTCAATTGTTGTATTTTCTTTGATTGCCGACTTAAACTCAAGCACTACAAGAGGAAGTCCGTTTATATAAACAATTCCGTCTGGGATTCTAAGCTGCTCCCGCCCCTGTATTTCTACTTGATTTACAATTTCAAAAAAGTTTCGTTCAGGCTCTTCAAAATCAATAAGCTGAATAAAAAGGTCTTTCTGATTTTTATCTTCGCGGCGGAACGTAAAGCCATTACAGATTAAGTCCAGCATCCGCTTGTTGGCATCGTAATCAGAGCCGCTTATGTTTTTGAGCTGAGTAATAATGGAAGAGATTTCACTTTCAGTCAAAAAATCTGCCGCATAGCGATGGCGCAAAAATGTTGCAAGCAATTCAGGCAGCAGAACATCAGTCTTTTCGCGATGAATATCCTGCCCGGTCTGGTGAGTATATCCTTCGTTTTCAAAGAGCTCCATTATCGAAAGTTCAAGACTGTGTTCTGTGAATTGCATACTACTTCTCCTTATTTTCAATCTTATTCAATTCTTTTGCTGTCAAGCTGCTCACCATAATCACTCATGTGCATTACGTTATGCAACAGATTCAGCCGATTTAGGATTATAGTCCGCACTTGTCGCATATAAATCCAGAACCTGCCGATACATAACTTTTTCAGAAGAACGGATATCGCGGATTCGAGCCAAAAGCTCTTTCCAATAGTCACCGCCACCTGCTTCTTTCAGCCGTTCATCGTCCATAGTAAAGCCTTTACGGATATATTCGTTCAGCCGCTTTGTTGCCCACTGGCGGAACTGAGTTCCCCTCAAAGACTTAACCCTATACCCAACCGAAATTATTACATCAAGGTTGTAGTAATTTGTATGCTTGGTAGAAAAATCGGAATTTCCGATTTTTCTCACTACGTTTTCTTTTTCAAGCTCGCTCTCTTCAAAAATATTCAGAATATGCTCATTTATAGTTGAACGCGATTTCTCAAAAAGAAAAGCCATATCGTCAATAGTAAGCCAGACAGTTTCTCCTTCAAATCTAACATCAATAGAAACTTTATCATCAGAAGTCTTAAAAATTACTATTTCGCCAGTTTTATTTTCTGCCATATTTTTCTCCATTTATTAGGCGGGGGACACCACTGCAACGCCCCTAAAATCTAATTAACTAGCTGTAGATTCTACAGTGACGCCTATACTATTCAGTAAAGCATTATATTGTTCTAAGTCTAATTCTTTTAATCTATTTAAAATTAATTGTGCATCTCTTTTTATTTCAGGAACTTCTATCGGTAATGTTGCACGTTCTATATCACCATTTAAATGAGAATATTCATTATCGATTCTTTCATTTAGAATTACAGGTAATTCTTCAGAATTAAAAAATAAACGTTGTTTCTCTCTATCTGGAATTGAAGAATCTGGAAATTTATAAAAGAGGTATATCTCTAAAAACTTTCGTGCATTATTACCAAAATTATAAATAGAAGGATAGTTATCATCTGTAGCATTTTCTATATTTGCACATTTATAAATTTCATTAAAAAGATAATTAAATTCTGTTACATATTCTTTCATATAGGAAGGCATAGGAATTATTGTAGAGTATAATCCATTTCGTGTTATGCAAAAATATTCCTTTTGGGCTTCTTTCTGAATGTAAACATCATTTCCTTTCCATTTTTTCATACTTTTTGCTTCGATAAAAGTATTACGTAATCTTTTCAAATATTTCAAAAAATCCAAATTATGAGTCGAAATAAATAATTGTTCAAAATTATTATTTAATGCTATTTTCTCTGAAATAAGTGAATACATAAAAAATATATGATTGCTATCCAAACTAGAAATTGGATCATCAATCCAAATAATAGGTTTTATACCACTTGTATTTACATCATCAAGTTTTGCCATAAAATAACAAAATGCGACAAGACTACACTCTCCTTCGCTCATATTATATGCTTTTTCACCATTTCGCTGGATTTCAAAATACAGATGTCTTTCATCATCATCTGCTTGAATATCCTTTTTTCTAACAGCTTTTAGTTGAAGGGAATTATTTCCAAAGAAATTGGAAAGATATTCATTAACTTTTCGAGCACCTTTTTCTTCATCGTTTAACTCTTCTTGTTTCTGAGAAAGTAAAACAAGCAGATTATTAATTTTTGTATTTATATCATCTAACATCGACTGCTTTTCATTAACGATCGATTTTTTTGAGTCAATATCTGCTTTTTGTGTTGAATAATTTATAGTTTGCAAAAAATTAAATATTTCATTAAGGCGTAATTCTTCTTGAGCATTTTTCTTCTTACTATCTAGTTCTTTCGCATAGTCATTCGCTTCAGAAACCAATGCATTGTATTCTTCTTTAATAATATCAAAATCACTTATTGAATTATTGGAATCTGAAAATTCTATAGTCTCAAAGACATGTTTGCATTTATAGTTAACTTTTTCTTTGAGTTGTGTTATTGCTTTCTTATATAAATCTAAAAAATTTGAATACTTATTTTTTATTTCAAATAAAGATTTTTGTTGTTCAGTATAAAAGCTATTTTCATTTATTGTACAAATTTTTTCTATATGGGATATTTCCGCATCCAATTTATTTATTAGATAAGTTGAATCTATATCCAACTTATCAACTTCTTCATTAAAATGTTTCTGTAACAAATTCCAACGTTCAGATGAAATCGGATTTCCACAAAATGCACAGATAGTTCTGCCTTTTTGAACTTCTTTTCCTCGTTTTACCCATTCATTTAGAAGAGAATTTTCAACCAATTCTTGAATTTTTTGTGATGCTTCAATTTTTCGTTCAACTAATTCTTTTACAGATGCAGACAAAGAAATATAGTTTAATACATCCGTTTTCTTACTTATTACTGATTTTATTTCCTCTTTTAACAGAGCTTTCAGTTTTTCTTCCTCTTCCGAAGATATTTGTTTATATGAATTGTCTAAAACCTTATTTATTTCATTTTTTAGTTTTGCAATTGTATAATTTTGGTCACCAAACAAATCAGATTGGTATTTTATTCCTTTTTTTGAATCTGTCGCTTCTGTTTTTAGCAGGGCTTCTAAATTCTGAGAAACTCTAATATATTCAGAATTTGCATCCGTAAATTGAGATTGTGCTTCTTCTTGATATTTATATAACCCAGTTTTTTGTTTTCCCTCTTCATTTTCCCCGAGTTCAGATTTTAATCTCTCTATTTCACTAATTATTCGGTTATTATCATCTCCTAAAATTGCAAAAGATTTTATTTCTTTATCAGGATCAACAATAAATGATAAATTTTCTTTTATAAAGTCTTCGTTAAATACGCGAATATTTCTTTTATTACAAATATTCTTTTGTGTTATTTCCTCTTTTTCGCCTTTTATTTTTAATGAAAACTCTGGAGATTGATACTTATCCGAAATTACACCTGTTTCAAATGCTCGAAAAATTCTAGACAGTGTTGTTTTTCCAGAATAATTACGCCCATAAAAAATATTTATATCTGACAAAAAAATATTTTGCCCATCTTTTGTTTTTACGCTGTTTTTCCATACAAAATCTTTAAATACAGCAAGATTTTTTATATTTATTTCTTCAATTTTGCTCATTTTCTCTCCTTAAATTCCGCTTATGCGAGAAATTACTAGCTGCTTTAATTCTTGCAATTTAGCGATTTCCAATGAAGATTCTTTCATCTCCCTCAATACTTCACTACCTAACAGATTAAAATTTTCTAAATCTTCATTCTTTGGTCTCTGAATCATAAATCTACCAATATCTTCACCAGAAACTCTTTGTCTTCCACTAGAACCATTCATGTGTTTTATTGCATAAGTAATGAAATCTGTATTTCTGACCAAGAAGTAATTAAATGATGATGGAAAATCTCTTTTAGCTGATAAAACAATGAATTCAGTTGAGCCAAATGCTATTTCTTTTTCATCAAGAAGATTTATATATGCTGCTTTTCCATTTTCAAGACATGGCGTAATTCTAGCCATCAAGGTATCACCATTTCTAAATTTCATTCCACCATTATATTCTTTTAATTCGTATTCAAATGGGATTGCATTTTTAGTTGGTAATGAAGACATATCAAAGCATTTATATACTTCTCCCTTTTTTAGAGTTCGTTCAGGATTCACTTCAATAATTTCATTCAACTCAATTAAATCATCATTATTACCCATAAATAATTCATCAAACAAACACTGTGCCGTTTTTTCCAGATTTTCATTTATCTTCTGCTTAATCTGGATGCGTTTTGTGATGGCGTTGTAGGTGTTTACGATTTTTTCTTGTTCTTTTAGGTCGGGAACTGGAAGTTCAACTCGGCACATTTCATCCCAATCAAAAATTTCGCGGACACTTCCGTGAGATTTATAGCGGGCATATCGGTCAAACTCTTGGCGGCTGAACCAAACCATAAGATATTCAGGCAGAAGTTTTGTTGTGTCAGTGATTTCGAAAACAGAATAGGAACTTGAAATGATACAAACATCAGCTTCCTTCAAAAGAGCAATTGTAATTTTATCACCATTACGAGAAGTAACCGGGCCATAAGCAAACTGTCCTTTTTTGACAATTTTGTATGGTCTAAAATCTGTTCCGATTGTATTTGCAATAGATTCGATAAAACATTTTTCTATGCTTAACCCAAGCAAATGAGAAACTTTCAAATCAGAATTGCGGACATCAACAGGCTGTATATAATCCCCAAGTTTTTTATAATTCGCACTCATCTACTTTTCTTCCTCATCTTCCAAAAAAACAGAGGCCTTTGTATCTTCTGTAAGACCGATGCCGTCTCTTGCATTGAGTGGCGTTACGACTTTTTTTCCAGTTTTTTGCTCAAGTTCAATGCGGGCATTTTTTGCAATACTTGCGCCGTCAACTGCATTTTTTACATGGTCGCTAAAATTTTTAGGGTCGTTGGACTCAGAGATTTCTTTTGTAGAAAGTTCCGCCAGCATATTCAAGACAAGTTCCTTGTTTGTCATGTTATCACGAAGATTTTCTTTTTTGAGGCCTTTGTATTCTTTGTACTCTTTAGCAGTTTTGCCTGCCCATGTTTTGTAAATAATGTCAGTAAGAGTGGCAAACTGAACGCCTTCTTTTAAACCGTGCTTTTTCCATTCATCAGTAAGGTCTTTGCGGATTTCTATAGATTTGAGTCGCTGGTTTATCCAGTTTTCCGAGTATCCTAAAGCCCGGTATTCTGCCAAAGCCCGCTGAATTCCCTGCTCAGGATCCTGCATTTCATCAAGACGTTCTTTTGCAACCTGAGCCATCCAGAGTTTAAATGGTTCAGCCTTTGGAGAAGGAATTGACTGAATCAGGCGGAAAAGCTGCTCGGTGTTCATGCAGTCGGTTTTGTACATTTTACCGTCTGATGATGGCATTTTCAGTTGACTACAATTTGTAGTCAACTCACTTCCTTCTGCTTTAAGACGAGTTTTTAATACACTCCAGTATTTTCGTGGATTAGGGCTTTCCGTCAGAACAGCAACCACATCCACAACCGAAAAATACCATTCTTCGCTTTCTTTATCCCAAAGGGTGCGGACTTTTTTATCTTCAAACAGTTTTATCTGTGTGTTTTCTGTCATATTTCGTACTCCTACAGCTTAATCTCGTAACCCAAATCTTTGAAAACACCAAGTAGTTCTTTTTTGCTTTCTTCTTCCTGTTTAAGAAGGTCTGTCAATTCTGATTGAAGAGCTTTCATTGCTGAATCATAATCTTGTGTTTCATCGCGGTTTACAAATTCAATGTAGCGGCTTGGAACAAGGTTGTAGCCTTTTTCGACAATTTCCTTTTTGTTTGCGCTGTAGCAGAATTCCGGGATATCTTTGTAAGTTTCGTTTGCTCCGGCCTGCTGCCATGCGTGGAAGGTTGATGTTACTTTGTCGCGGTCTTCCTGAGTCAGCTCGATGTATTTTTTTTCAAAAGGACTTCCCATCTGACGCAAATCCATAAAAAGAACTTCGTCTTCACGGTTGCGGTAATTCTTGATTTTTCCATTTTGTTCAACAGTGCGGCTCTTTTTGTTTTTGTTCAAAATCCAAAGCGTTACGGAAATATCTGTTGTATAAAAAAGATTTCTTGGAAGAATTACAATTGCTTCTACAAGATTGTTTTCTATGAGCTGCTTACGGATTTCTAATTCCTGACCTTCGCCACTCAATGCACCGTTTGCAAGAAGAAAGCCTGCGGTTCCGTTAGTGCTGAGTTTTGAAACCATGTGCAAAATCCAGGCGTAGTTTGCGTTGCTTGTTGGAGGGACTGTATAGCCGTTCCAGCGGGCATCGTTTACAAGTTCATTTTCTGCTCGCCAGTCTTTCTGATTAAATGGTGGATTTGCCATAATGTAATCGGCTCGTAAATCTTTATGAAGATCGTTTGTAAAAGTGTTAGCTGCTTTATCGCCAAGGTCGCAAGGAATTCCGCGAATTGCAAGATTCATCTTTGCAAGCTTATAGGTTGTAGTTGTTCCTTCCTGACCATATACAGAAATATCTTTTGAGTTTCCTGCATGATTTTCTATAAACTTAAGTGACTAACAAACATACCGCCGGAACCGCAGCAGGGGTCATAGATTTTTCCCTTGTATGGTTCAATCATTTCTGCAATAAGATTTACAACAGATTTTGGCGTATAGAATTCTCCCTTACCCTTGCCTTCCTGGAGGGCAAACTTTGTAAGGAAGTATTCGTACACACGGCCCATTATGTCGTTTTCTTTATCTGCATTTGTCTGAATGTTGTTTATTTCATCTAAGAGCGCCGCAAGCTTTGAAACATCAATTCCGAGGCGGGAATAATAGTTATCTGGAAGCGCGCCCTTTAGAGACGGATTTTGTTTTTCTATTGTATTGAGCGCTGTATCGATTTTGAGAGCAATATCATTTTGTTTTGCATTTTGCATGATAAAGGACCAGCGGCTTTCTTCCGGCACAAAGAAAACATTCTTCATTGTGTAGAATGACTGAACATCGATATATTTTTCTTTGCCTTCATCCTTTAGTTCTGCGCGGCGGGCATCAAATTTATCATTTACGAATTTTAAGAAGATGAGACTAAGTACAACGTGTTTATATTCTGCTGGTTCAACTGTTCCGCGAAGTTTATCGCAAGCTCCCCAAAGAGCGTCTTCGAAGCTGACTTGTTTTTTTGATTTTGCCATTTATAAAAACTCCATACGTCTAATATACATAATAGTGTCGAATAATGGCACTATTAAAAATAATTCTTGATTACATAATTTGAATAAAACAGTATAGCATAAATTTAAGTTTTGAAGGAATTTCGCAAAATCTTCTATGAGTTCTTCTGATTTATTTTTTATTTAGCGCTATGTCGTAGAAATCTGATTTTCAGCTAATTTCAGTCTATAAAACAAAAAACCACTCATTTCTGAGTGGTTTGCTATAGCGGAGGCAGGACTCGAACCTTGATGGCCCTCTTTATGCCACTTAGAATCCGGATGGTTTAATTCTATATAGTATAAGGAATTAGCTTTACTTATATTTGCTGTTTTCAGGGGCTTAAAACTGAAAATTCGAATATAAAGTAAACGATAAGGATTAAAAATACGCGTATTTGTCAGAATGTACTTTACATTTAGAAACCATAATGATAAAGTATAAATACCTTTTCTGCCTGCCCGAGGTAAGGAAAAGGAACTTGAATAAACCTTATCTTTTATTCAAAACAAAGCATTCACCATTTTGGTATGCTCAAGTCCGTCTCCCAGACGGAACAATTTCCCGCAACAAAAGTACGGGAAAAGAAAACAAAACTGATGCCGAACGTACGGTAATGGAATGGGTCGTAAAAGGCTGTGTACCTGAACGAACATCCAGAACTGGAAGAGCAATCGGCAAACAATCCTTCACATTTATTTCTATTCTCAACTATCTCAGGACGAATGATTTGTCTGAGCAGGAAATTAATGATCTTATCGAGGTAATGAAAGCCCGAAAAATCATTCAAGCCGCTGTACGGACAAATGCAAAAGGTGACTGTGATGCAATGGAATACCTTATTGATTTCTGGACGCGGGATAAATCTGCTTATCTTCGTGAAATGGAATTAAAAGGTCATTCTGAAACAAACCGCCATATCCTGAACATGAGAAACATTATCAAGCATTACTGGAAACCTCTTCTGGAAGAAAAGCTTCTTGGAGAAATTACCAGAGATGATGTGAAGAAAATCTTTATGGCTGAGTCCACTCAGAAACTTTCACCAAAAACTGTAAAGGCAGTTCTTCAGGCGGTGACAATTCCCCTGAAATGGGCACACCTGAACGGAATGACGGAAAACAACTGTTATTCAGGAATCATTCTTCCTAAGAGCACTCCAAAGAAAAAAGTTATTCTTTCACTTGAACAGACTATAAAGCTCTTCAACGCTGAATGGGATAACGACCGTGTAAAACTTGCATGCGTTATTGCCTGTTTTACTGGAATGCGGCAGGGAGAAATTCTTGCACTTCAGATTCGTGATATCGGTGAAGACAGAATTTTTATCCGCCATTCATACAGCCCTTATGAAGGACTCAAATCTCCAAAGAACGGAGAAGAAAGAGAATTCAGAATCCCGCCTGAATTAAGAGACATGATATTGAATCAGGCGTCCTTTAATCCGTGGGGAACAGGACCTGAATCGTTTATCTTCTTCAGTCCTCAAAGTCCCGATAAGCCTTTGTCACCTAAAAGATTCAACAGATATCTCAGAAGGGCTCTGGAATCAATCGGGTATCCGAATCCCAAAGAAATTACCTTCCACAGTTTCCGTCATGAATGGTGTACAAATACACTTTCTGATATCGGCGACCAGAGAATCTGTATGATTGGTTCAGGCCATAAAACTGAAAGTGTATTCAACAATTATGCAAATCATATTCAGAAAGAAATTGCCCTGAATAAGATTGCAGAAAGTACGGAGCATTTGTTTTCACCAATCCTTAAAAAACTTAGCTCGGATGCAGTTTATGTCATAAAGGATGAAGAAGAAAATGCACTGAAGCTTTTACCTGAGAAGGCAGGAGCTTGAGAATAATCGGAGAGAGTTAAAACTTTATCTTTTGGAGGAGCAGCACATGAAAAATGAAACATCACCAGATAAACTCTGGCTCCAGAAGGAAGTCATCGAATACTTACGATGCGCACCTTCTTCATTTCATTCCTGCGAACGCTATGACTGGCTGAAAGAAAGGGCCTTCAAAGATGGACGCAGAAGAAAGTACAAGAATTCTGATGTTCTGGCATTCGTTGAACGCTTACAGACATCAGCCTAAGTACTTAGAAGTCGGCACTGGCAGTCCGGAAGTTTTCTGACTGTCAGTGAAAAACAAACACAAACAACACATAAGGATAAATATATGAAACTTAACGATATTATCAGCATGGTGAAAGACACCACACAGAAAATCAGCGAGAAGAAAATTCTCAAAATCAAAGACATTGTTCTCATTCCAGAGTTCCAGAAACTTCTGGTCATGGAAGAAGATGTTCTCGAAAAAATGAAACAGTCGATGAAAGAAGAGGGCTTCAAGTCAGGACATGAGATTCACATCTGGAAGCGCGGAAAGGAAAACATTCTGATTGACGGCCACACAAGAAAGTGCGCATGGGAATCTCTGGGAAACAAGACAATTCCTTGTATCATACACAACTTTGCAGACATCGAAGAAGCAAAGACTTTTGCAATCAAAGAGCAGATAAACCGCAGAAACTTAAGCGGACAAGCTCTTTTAGATGCAGTCGCAAACTTCAACTTTGAGAAAGGTAAAGGAAACGTAGTCGGTGAAAAGGGAAAGGCATCTGAAATCATCGCAAAGCAGATTGGAGTCTCAGCAAAAACAGTTGAAAAAACAAGACTTGTTTTGAAGGAAGCAAGCCCTGAGCAGCTGGAAGCCATCAAGAAAGATGAAATCAGCATGAATCAGGTTTACAAGCAGATTCAGGACAAGAAAAAGCCTAAGCCAGAGCCAAAGTCTGAAGAAAAGTCCGACAAAGAGACTGTCTCCCCAGCAGCTCCAAAGCCTGAGTCAGAAGCGGAGGCAAAAGCTAAAGCTGAAGAAGTGAAAGCAAAGCCTGTAGCAAAAAAATCAACTGCAAAGTCAGTATCCAAAACAAAGACGGATGAAGCCTTTGCAAAAGGTGTTCGTTACGCAATCAGTGAGATTAGAAAAGGAATCAGCCTTGAAGATCTTGAAAAATCTCTGAGCGCATAATACAAGGTAAAACGGAAACAAGGGCTACTCCCAGGGCCTTTGTTCCAAAAGCCAAAAGCGAAAGTGCCTGCCCAAAGGAGTACAACAGTGAGCGAAAGCTATACGGCATCTTTCCACAACGGCGGAATGGAAAAAGATGGAATTGATTCAAGCGGGAGAAAACGCAAGAAGCTTTATCAGGCTTGCCGAGAACACAATATCAGAGACCCCAAATATTGTGAAAAGCAAGACCACATTGTAAAAGGCGGACTGCACGAAACATGGATTGACGTTCCCCCAAAACAAGCCTACGAGCAGATTTTCGGAGAAGCTTTCAGAGAATACAACGGTAAGCAGAGAAAGAAGGAACGTCAGTTCAATTCTTATTGGGAAAAGGTAAAGAAATCAAAAGACCTTGTACCCGTAAGGGAAGCCCTTATTACAATCGGCAACGTTGAACAGATGCCAGATCCAGAAGTCCAGAAGGAAATTTACAAGGCTTTTCTGGAAGAGTTCCAGAAGCAGAATCCAAACATGAAGGTAATCGGTGCTTACTACCATGCGGATGAAATGCGGAAGGACGGAAACGGTGGTTTTGTAAAAGGTGCGCCCCACATGCACTTAGACTATATCCCCATATCCTACAACTGCAAGCGCGGACAGAAGATTCAAAACTCCATGAACGGTGCTTTACTTGAACAAGGCATCATGAACATAGAGATTGATCCGGAAGTCGCAGAGAAAGTCTACGGTCTGAGGAAGAAACCACGCAGAAAAAAGAAGGAAGAGCCTTTGCTTGAAGAAGTTCCGCTGAACGAGCGTATGAAATGTTTTGAAAGTCTTAAAGATAAGCCAGTGCAAACAGAACAGACTGAAGAAGCAGAAGCCGAAGGCGAGAAAACCACAAAATCGCGCATGGTAACAAACCTGATTCAATGGACTAATGCGCAGAGGAATCTTTTAGTAAAAATCGCACGTGAGCATGGCCTTGAAATAGAGAATCCGAATGAAAAGCGAGACCATCTTACAACGGAAGATTACATTTATTCAAAAGACCCGAGCATTAAAAGTGAAGTTTACGCACTTGGAGAAAAGCTTCTTCAAAATGTAAAGGCAGTTGATAAAGAATCGGCTGATAATGTTGAATGGGAAAAAGACAACCAGAAACAAGCAGAAGAAAACAAGCAGAAGGCAAAGGACCTTGAAAAAGAAAAGGAAGAGCATAACGCGTATGTTGAACAGAAGGAGTACGACTTTAAGAGCAGGGAATTCAAGCTGAGCGACAGGGAAGATGAATTAATAGAGCGCGAGGAAAATGTTGCAAAAAAAGAGACTTTCTTAGCGAACGCCAGAAAACATGCTTCCGAATCCCTTCACAAGTTCGTGCAGAAACTTAAAAAGAAAAAGAAGGAGGTAAAAGAAAAAGACAGAGCCTTAGACCAGATTCTGAGGGAAACTAAGGAACTCGCAGAAAGGGCCGAGAAAGTCAACAACAATGCGGCTACCCCATACTTCACTTTTGCAGATGACATAAAGTTTGACGATGCAAGACTTATGGCAAGAAGAAGAGATGGAAAAGGCCTTTGCGAATGGTTTAACGGTCTTGAAGAAAAGTTCTGCGGATGGCTTCATAAGGCGCAGTATTTTGCAAAACACTTCTGGAACAAGACACCAGATGAACTGATGATTGTTGCGGAAGACATGAGGCAAAGCTACTGCAGCAATTTCGGAGAGTACATCGAAAAAGGCATGAGAGGAAATACACTCAGCCAGATTAAGGAAGTTCGTGAAATTAAGGAAGCAATTCCAGAAGTTCAGGAACGCAGAAAAAAAATCCGCTCGCGTAATTACGACATTGAGCGGTAATTCTTCCAGTTTTCAACAAATACGCAATCTTGCAATACTGCTTGATTGCGTTTTTTTTAGTTAGCGCACCGTTTCCCTTACAGAAAATGAGCCGTAAAGGCATGAAAAAAAAGCCTTCGGCACTCCCCCAGAACTTGTGGCCAAGTTCTAACACAATAGAAGTTTGCCCACGTTTTTTACAAAAATCTGCGAACAAATTTCTATTGTGCGAGGGCATATCCCCTCGACCCCTTGTCTCTTCCGTTCCGAAAAGCGCGGGCAAATGAAAGCTTCCCAAAAAGGAAACTTTCACCGCTTTTTTTCTCCACTTCATAGCCACCAAAAGGCTCTGCCCTTTGGAAACCCGAGAAGGGCAACGTTGCCCTTTCTAATCCTCCGCCAACAAGACTCTGTCTTTTTGGATTTTCTGCCAAAGACCGATGTTCTCTGGACTCTTTATTATTTTTTTACATGTTCTTAACAATTTTTACATTGGAACTTAACACAACTCCTGTAGATTTAGGACATCTTAATAAAGAGACTAAAATCTCAAGGAGTTATTATGAAAATCAATCTACAGAAAATGATTTTTGGAGCAATTTTGGCTACATCGATTTGTTCGGTTTATGCTGCTCCAAAATTTAACAGCAAGAAATCAATTACAGTTTTGAGTCGGGAAGACGGATCTGGAACGCGGGGTGCTTTTATTGAACTTTTTGGTATTGAAAAAAAAGATACATCAGGTAAAAAAGTTGATTACACAACTGACGAAGCTGCAATTACAAATTCAACTGCAGTAATGCTTGCAAGTGTTGCCGGTGATAATTATGCTATTGGTTATGTTTCACTTGGTTCACTAAATGATTCTGTAAAAGCCGTAAAAATTGACGGTGCAGATGCAACTGTTTCAAACATCAATAATGGTTCGTATAAAATTAGTCGTCCGTTCAATATTGCAGTAAAAGAGGGGCTTACCCCTGTTGCTCAGGATTTCGTTAATTTTATTTTAAGTGATAAAGGACAAAAAGTTATTGCTGCTAACAAGTATATTCAAGTTGCAGCTAAGTCTTACATTTCTTCAAAAGCCAGCGGAAAAATTGTAGTTTCAGGTTCATCTTCAGTTTCACCAGTTATGGAAAAATTGATTGAAGCATACAAAAGCGAAAACCCAAATGCAAAGATCGAACTTCAGACTTCCGATAGTACAACTGGGGTAACAAACGCAATCAACGGAACCTGCGATATTGGAATGGTAAGTCGCAGTCTTAAAGATTCAGAAAAATCAAAGGGCGTTCAGGAAGTTACAATTGCAATTGATGGAATTGCCGTAATTGTAAACAAATCAAATCCAACAGAAAACCTTTCAAAAGCCCAGGTAGAACAGATTTTTACTGGAAAAACTTTGAAGTGGAATGAAGTAAAATAATAATCAACAGGCAATACGACGAGTCAAGGCACACTACGTTGAATTATCCCCCAAATAATTGAAAACCTCCAGCTAAAAAACTGGAGGTTTTCTTTTTTAACATAATCTTAACAAATCCTTCCTTATATCTTAACAATCTTCATTTAAATTAGAGCCATGAAAATTAAAGAGAAATTCTGGGAAATTATTTTTCTCCTGGCGGCGGGATTCAGTTTTCTTGCTGTTATTTTAATCTGTCTGTTTTTATTTGCAAATGGCATTCCGGCTATACAAAAAATTGGAGTTGCAGATTTTTTGTTTGGAACTAAATGGAAACCGGGAAACGATCTTTATGGCATTTTTCCCATGATTCTTGGAAGTTTTTATGTAACTACAGGAGCCGTTATTGTTGGAGTTCCAGTTGGACTTATGACTGCAGTTTTTCTGTCAAAGTTCTGTCCTGAATGGCTGCATAAAATTCTTAAACCTGCAATTGATTTACTGGCGGGAATTCCAAGTGTAGTTTACGGATTTTTTGGACTTATGGTAATTGTGCCTGCTGTCCGAAATGTTTTTGGAGGAAATGGTTCTTCTATTCTTACAGCGAGTATTCTTCTCGGAATGATGATTTTACCAACAATTATTTCTGTTTCTGAAAGTGCCTTGAATGCTGTTCCTCAAAGTTTTTACGAGGGAAGCTGTGCTCTTGGTGCAACCCATGAACGAAGTGTTTTTAAGACTATGTTGCCTGCAGCAAAATCTGGAATTATGGCTGGAATAATTCTAGGAATTGGTCGTGCAATTGGTGAAACAATGGCGGTTATTATGGTTGCCGGAAATCAAGCTCGAATCCCGGATTCAATTTTGAAAGGCATAAGAACTTTGACAGCGAACATCGTTATTGAAATGGGGTATGCAACTGACCTTCACAGGGATGCTCTTATTGCGACTGGTGTTGTTTTGTTTGTATTTATTCTGCTGATTAATTTGACTTTTAATCTTGTAAAAAAGAGGGGACGCTTATGATGAAAATTGAGTTAGGGATTGGAGCACCTTTAGTCGACCGCAGCCGGAACGGAGTGGAGGCGAGGACGATGAGCGCAAGCGAAGTGAGGAAAGTCCGGCGACCGCTTGCGGGCGCAACTTCCATAAAAACAAAATCTGGATTTGTCAGAGCTGGTGTTTATTTTTGTTCAGGAATCACTTTTGCAGTTTTGATTTATATGCTTGTCTACATTTTTGTAAAAGGCGTGCCTTATTTGTCTTCATCACTTTTTAGCTGGAAATACAATTCGGAAAATTGTTCGGTGGTGCCGGCTCTTGTGAACACTTTGATTATAACGCTGCTTGCATTGTTGATTGCTTGTCCTTTGGGAATTGGAAGTGCCATCTACCTTGTGGAATACGCCCGTAAAGGAAACCGCTTTGTGAATGTGGTTCGCATGACTACAGAAACTTTAACAGGCATTCCTTCTATTATTTATGGACTTTTTGGAATGCTGCTGTTTGTGGAATTTTTGCACTGGGGATATTCGCTGATGGCTGGAGCCGCAACTGTTGCAATAATGATTCTTCCAACAATTATGCGGACTACAGAAGAAGCTTTGCTTGCGGTGTCAGATTCATTCCGGGAAGGAAGCTATGGACTTGGAGCCGGAAAATTACGCACGGTGTTTAAGGTAATCTTGCCAAGTGCTGTGCCAGGTATTTTGAGTGGAGTAATTCTTGCAACCGGGCGCGTTGCAGGTGAAACTGCTGCCTTAATTTACACTGCGGGAACTGTAGCTCAGGTGCCGAAAAATCTGTTTGGGTCTGGACGAACGCTTGCAATTCACATGTATGTTTTGAGTTCGGAAGGACTTCATACCGGGCAGGCCTTTGCTACGGCTGTTGTGCTTTTGGCAATGGTTGTGGGGATTAATGCTTTTGCAAATGTGGTAGCAAAAAGAGTCAAAAAATAATGGAGAGACGATATGAATAAAATAGAAATTAAAAATCTTGATTTATTTTATGGCAGCTTTCATGCCCTTAAAAAAATAAATCTTGAAATTCCCGAGCATCAGATTACGGCGTTTATTGGGCCAAGTGGTTGCGGAAAATCTACTTTGCTTAAATCCATAAACCGTATGAATGATCTGGTGGAAGGATGTAAAATCAATGGGGAGATTCTAATTAGGAATGGCTGGAAAGTTTCCCCTTACGGCCGCACTTCGTTGCGTCCTATCCTCTCTAGCGGGGACACCCCGCAACACTCCGTTTTCTGGAATATCCTCGAAAAATCCACCGACGTAAACCGGCTTCGTAAAAATGTGGGAATGGTATTTCAAAAACCTAATCCTTTTCCTATGAGCATTTATGACAATATTGCTTATGGACCACGAACTCACTGAATTAAGCGGAAAGCCGATTTAGATGAAATTGTTGAAACTTCCCTACAGAATGCGGCAATCTGGGATGAATTAAAAGATAACCTGAAAAAATCAGCATTGGAATTAAGTGGAGGTCAGCAGCAGCGGCTTTGTATTGCACGTGCTCTTGCAGTAGAACCAGAAGTCCTGCTTATGGATGAACCAACTTCGGCTCTGGATCCAATTTCAACTTCAAAAATAGAAGACTGTGTTCTTGGACTAAAAGAAAAATACACCATTGTAATTGTTACCCACAATATGCAGCAGGCAGTTCGTGTAAGCGATAAAACTGTTTTCTTCCTGTTGGGAGAAATTATCGAGTCAGGTAATACCGAACAGATTTTCAGTAAGCCTAAGATGAAAAAGACGGAAGACTATATAACCGGACGTTTTGGTTGATGGAGAAAAAAAAATGCGAGAAAAATATGAACAGGAATTAAAGAAGCTGAACTCAGCTATTATCAATATGGGAAAGATGATAGAAATTGCCATTGAAAGTTCCATGATTGCACTAATGGGACGTGATACTGAAGCAGCAAAAACTGTAGGTCAGAATGATGAAGCCATAAATGAAATGGAAAGGGAAATTGAAGCTCAGTGCATGAAGCTTTTGCTCCAGCAGCAGCCAATGGCAACAGATTTAAGAATGATAACAGCGGCATTAAAAATGATTACGGATATGGAACGAATCGGGGACCACGCGGCTGATGTGGCAGATTTGGTTTTGAATGTTCCTGACTGTAAATATGGGAAAATGAATGAAATAACCGAGATGAGTTCTGAAATAATCATAATGCTTCACGATGCGGTGCAGTCATACATAGACAAAGATTTTAACAAAGCAAAAAATGTAATTGCTCACGATGATGTAATTGATGATTTGTACCACGTAATAAAAAAAGACTTAGTTGAAAAGATTCGTGAAACGACAGAAGGAGAAACAATTCTTGATTATCTTTTGATTGCAAAATACATAGAACGTATCGGTGATCACGCTACAAATATTGCAGAATGGGTAATTTTTGCGTTGACTGGGGAGAGAGGATGAAACATCGATTTTCTTTTTTGGTTGGAATTTCGATAGTTATTGTAGTATTAATATTTCTTCCTACCGGTTTTGAAGGTGCTCTTCAATTTAAGGATGCTGAAAAATGCAAAGTGCTTGTTGAAGAAGTGGATAATTCAAGCCTTATTGATACAGGATTAATTCGCACCGGTCAACAGATTTGCAAAGTTCGTTTTTTAACTGGCAGATTTGAGGGACAGACCTCGTTTGGCTGGAATATGCTGGGAGGTTCTCTTTCTCAGGATAAACTTTTTAGACCAGGAGATAAAGCTCAGGCTGTTGTACATCATGACGAAGGAGAAATAATTTCTATCAATCTAATTGATTACTACCGCCTTGATGGCGAACTTGTTCTTGCAATTGCTTTTGCACTATTTCTGATTTGCTTTGCTCGTGGTGTTGGTCTTCGCTCGGTTTTGTCTTTTGTAATCACGATTCTTGTTTTGTGGAAAATTTTAGTTCCGCTCTTTTTAAAAGGTTATAATTCGATTTTTGTTGGACTAGTTGCAGTTGCCATAATGACTTTCGTGATTCTTCTTTTTGTTTACGGGCTTGATAAACGGCTTTTATCTTCATTCTTTGGCTCAATGAGCGGAATTATTTTTGCCATGATTCTTTCAATAATTTGTAGTAAAGCTTTTCATATTCACGGAGCGGTAATGGCAAATTCTGAGGCACTTTTGTATTCAGGTTTTGCCGATTTGAACTTAACTCAGATTTTTATGGCCTCTGTTTTTATTGGGGCCAGCGGTTCTGTAATGGATCTTAGTGTTGATATTACCTCAGCTGTGTCTGAAGTTGTACGAAATTGTCCGGACATTTCAACAAAAAAAGCCATAAAATCAGGACTTGCAGTTGCTCGTGCCGCCATGGGAACAATGACAACTACACTTTTGCTGGCATATTCTGGAAGTTGCATCGCTTTTCTTATGACTTTTATGGCTCAGGGAACTCCAGTTTACAATATTCTGAATAACAATGTGGTAGCCGCCGAAATCATCAACACAATTGCAGGAAGTTTTGGACTTGCAATGACAGCTCCATTAACCGCCTTTATTTCTGGAATTCTTCTTACAAACAAAGACAATTTTACAAAGGCTTAACACATCCTACATTAAGGCTTAATACACATATTTTATATTGACCTTGTTATCTGAAAAAATCATTTGTTCCAGATGATTAAATCTATTTCAGGTAACAAGGATTTTTTATGAAAAAATTAGAAAAAACAGCTTTAGTTTTGGCTACATTGCTGGTTGCTTCTGCAAGCCTTCATGCAGAAGCAAAAATTACTGCTCCAGTTACAGGAAAAGGGACTCCAAAATACATGTTTGTTTTTGTAGGGGATGGAATGAGCTATCCACAGATTCAGAGTGCTGCTTACTATGCAGGTAAAGATGCAGCAGGAATTGTTGATGTTGTAAAAAAATCAGAAAATCCATCTGATTCACCAGAAATGAAAGCTTTAAGTTTTTATCAGTTTCCTGTAGCAGGTTCGGCAAGCACTTACGATGCAACTTCTTTTGCACCAGATTCGGCTTCAACTGCCACATCAATTTTTACTGGCTACAAAACTCATTCTTCTTCAATTAATGTGGACATTACAAAAAAGATTAAGTACCGCACAATTGCAGAACAGCTTCGGGATCAGAAAAAATACAAGATTGGTGTAATTTCTACAGTAAACTTGAATCACGCAACACCCGCAGCAACTTACGCTCATCAGGCAAGCCGGAAATCAAACTATGCAATTGGTGAAGAACTTGTTGTTTCAAACTTTGACTATTTTGCTGGTGGTGCTTTAATGGAACCTCAGGACAAAAACAAAGACAAAACTTCAATTTATGAGCTTGCTAAGCAGGCAGGTTACAAAGTTTGTTTTGATCAAAAATCAGCGGATGCACTTAAAAATGGTGACAAGGCAATCCTTGTTGCGGAAACATTGGCTGATGCAGATTCCATGAGCTATGACAACGACCGAAAATCTGGAGAGTGGTCGCTTCGGGATTATGTTCGCAAAGGAATTGAAATTCTAGATAACAAAACAGGTTTCTTCATGATGGTAGAAGGCGGAAAAATTGACTGGGCTTGCCATGCTAACGATGCCCGTTCTTCAATTGCAGACACATTGGCTTTGAGCGAGGCCGTAGAAGAAGCAATCTCTTTCTATAATAAACATCCTAAAGAGACACTGATCCTTGTAACTGCAGATCACGAAACTGGGGGACTTACAATCGGCTATGCTGGAACAGATTACAACTTGTTCTTCCGAACATTGGACGGACAGAAAATCTCATACGCAAAGTTTGATTCAGATTATGTTTCGTCTTACAAAAAGAACGGTACAAGTTTTGAAACTGTTATGGCGGATGTAGAAAAACTCTTTGGCCTTAAACTTCCAGGTTCAAATGGTTCTGATAAAAATGGCGGACTTGTTCTTACAGACTACGAACTTGGACGTATCAAGACAGCTTA
Source organism: uncultured Spirochaetaceae bacterium (assembly GCA_902778325.1). Classification (GTDB taxonomy): domain Bacteria; phylum Spirochaetota; class Spirochaetia; order Treponematales; family Treponemataceae; genus Treponema_D. The sequence goes on along the minus strand of CACYWZ010000001.1, from coordinate 10,526 downwards.
CGAGAAGACAATCAAAAACGATAAGAGTCGAAATCAGCAGGAATATGATTTGTACGGAACTTACGAGCCACTTACAATTACAATCACTCACATTTTGAATGCAAAGGCAGGATTGGGCTGGACTTCAAACAGTCATACAGGTTTGCCAGTTCCAGTATTTGCCTTAGGTGCAGGTCAGGAAGAATTCAAAGGCTTCTACGACAACACAGAAATCTACAAGAAAATGGCAAAACTTACTAAGGTTGTGAAAGACTAGAGGCCAGACCACTGATTTTCTGGAAATTACCACCTAAATTACCCGAAAGTGTAGTTTTAGGTGGTAATTTTTACCTGATGCCCCTTCCTCCGTTAGTAGCAACATAGAGGGCAGCGAACACAAGGGAACGACCATATTTTACAAACACTGCAAAATCGAATAAACACAATCGCCGGCTCGTTCAATTTTGCGAACCATATCCATGTAATTAAGTTCTTCCTTTACATCGGCACCAGATTCAAGACGTTTACGGCTGGCCTTTTTAAGCTCTTTTTTAGTTCTGTCAATCTTTTGTTCAATGGCTTCACCGGAAAGTCGTTCTTCGGCTGAGGAACCGATTGTGAAGTAGACACAAGTCTGTTCAAAGAAAATGCGGACACTTTCAACATAATCCATGATTTCGTGACTGCGTTTTGAATCCGTTTTGTATTCCGTGTCAGTTACATATTTTCGGACTGTATGCATCAAAGAACAGGTCTCATCGCTGAGATTCTCAAGATTATCAGTTACATGCAGAAGTGAAGAAAAATGCTGGCGATCGTTATGATTTGCATTTGGAAGACGCGAACATTTCTGCAAAAATTCGGTGATGGCGGCGTTCATTTCATCAATGTAGTTTTCAAGATATTTTACATGGTCGTTTTCTTCATCTGCTTTTTGTGGATTTACAAAACTGTTACACACAGAATCAAACATCTCTATAACTTTTGCGCTCATTTTTGTAATTTCAGTCTGAATCTGGTAGGAATATAAATCTGCACTGATTCTTGAATGAGGAAGAATTGCAGGAAGATGGTAATGTTCGTCTTTTTCTTCTGAAGTTTCTTTAATGACTTTACGGGCAATTATTGCAATCTGATTAACAAAAGGGATAAACAATAAAGTCGCACAGATATTAAAAACTGTATGAAGCATTGCAATGTGAGTTGTAATATTTTCAGAAGGTTTAAGTGGGACAATAAAATCTATAAGTTGAAGAAAAGGTTTAAAAATTAGCAGGGCAAGGACTGTTCCCGTAACATTGAATGCCACATGAACAAGGGCTGTACGTCGGGCATTTACGCTGGCACCAAAACTGGACATTACCGCATCTACCGTTGAACCAATGTTACTTCCAAGAACGATTGCTGCGCTAAGTTCCCAGCTTAAACTTCCATTGGCAGCCATAGTCAGAACGATTGCAGTCATGGCGGAACTTGAATGAATCAGAGCTGTTATAATGGCACCAATCAGAACGCCTAAAAAGATTCCTCCAATTCCCCAGCTGTTTATTGCTGTAAAAAGTCTTGTAGCAGCAGGTCCAAGTTCCAGGCTTTCTTTAAGAAGCCCTAGCCCCATAAACAAAAGAGCAAACCCCATAAAACATTCAGCAAAATTGTGAATTCGGAATTTCTTAAAATATTTAATGATGTAGCCCAATCCAAAAAGAGGAATTGCCATAGCCGCTATGGAAAAACTAAATCCAAAAAAAGATACAATCCAGGCGGTGACTGTAGTGCCAATGTTTGCACCAAAAATTACGCCGATTGCCTGTTCCAGAGTCAGAATCTCAGCATTTACAAAGGAAACCACCATAACAGTCGTAGCTCCTGAACTCTGGATAATGGCAGTAACCCCGATTCCAGTAAGCACCGCATAAAAACGGTTCCCAGTGATTTTTCCAAGCAACTTCTGCAGCCCGCTTCCGGCCCCCTTTTGAATACCGTTGCTAAGCATATTCATTCCAAAAAGAAGGAGACAAAGAGCACCAATAAAACCCGCAATCTGAGATATTACATTCCAAATCATATTGTTAATATGACAGAGGAAGTGAAGTTTTAGAATATTATTTTTGTTAAGTTTATGTAAAATTTACATTGGAAAAATTACCGTAAAAGTGCTGCCTTTTCCAACTTCGCTGTTTACAAGAATGCTGGCATCGTGATATTTTGCGGCGTGCTTTACAATTGATAGGCCAAGCCCTGTTCCGCCGTTTTGTTTTGAGCGGCTTTTGTCTATTCTGTAAAAGCGTTCAAAAATTCGGTCTTTTTCTGCGGCTGGGATTCCGATTCCTGTATCTTGGACTGTAAAAAATACCCGGTTTGATTCCATAAAGTTTTTTATGTTGATTTCTACTTTTCCGTCCGGAACATTGTATTTTACGGCATTGTCTATCAGATTAAAAACCATTTCATAAATAACAGGCCGTACACCGTTGATTAAGCCGGAGTCCCCGGTAAGATTTATAGATACATTTTTTGCTCTGGCATTAACAGAAACAGCTTCAATTGCTTCGCGGCACATTTCTCTCAGGCTCAAGGCTTCTTTTTCAAGACTGATGGATTTTTCATCGAGTTTGCTTAATCTGATAATGTCGTTTACAAGATTTATCATCCGCTGGCTTTCATCATAAATTGATGAGGCAAAATCTTTTGTTGTGGCTTCATCTATTCCACCAGCTTTTAAGATTTCTGCAAAGCCTGAAATGCTTGTAAGAGGGGTTTTTAATTCGTGACTTACATTTGCCGTAAACTGCTGACGAAGTTCTTCCCTCTGCGCTTTTTCGTAATTTTCTTCTATGATGCGTTTGGTAAATGGTTTCAATTCTTCATAAACTTCTGAAACTTCCGGATTTTCAAAGTCAATTGTGTTTAATGGTTCTACAACTTTTTTACTAATCCAGTTAGCCGACAAACCTGAAATGATTACTGCAATTACCAGCATAATCAACAAAATCTGACTCATTCCTAAAACAAGAACCCACACAGAATGCTGATTGCAGCTGATTCTAAGGACATCCCCATTTGGAAGAAGCCGTGCAAAGTAAAGAGTTTTTTCTGTCATTGTGGAAGAGAAACGGGAAATTTGAATTGAGCCGTTGTTTTTTGCCTCAAGGAATTCCTGTCTTGCTCCATGATTTTCAAGTTTGGCAGCATCAACTTTATTGTCAAAATAAACGGTTCCGTCAGAGTGGATAAGTGTTATACGATTTTCTGTTTGTAATTCGGAAAGATGGTCCAATTGTTGATTTAAGACTGAATTTTCCAAAAATAAACTTTCGGTTTTAAGTTCTGAAAAAATCTGCTTTTCAAAATATCCGTACATATTTGAAATGAATAAAAACGCACAGATAAAATAAATAAGAGTTCCAACAAAAAAAGTGTTGATGAAGATTCTAAAGGTCAGTGATTTTGGTTTCATGTTGAGCAATCTCCTTTATGTTAATGCGTGAGTGCATGGAGCAACGCGAAGCGATGCCGAAGGCATTGGAGCGACAGCGGAATTGCGGAACGCACGACGGCAACTTGTTGCCGGCACGCCCAATTCTTAATTTCGCTTTCTGCATTCCTAATTAAACTTATATCCGACTCCGCGGATTGTTTCGATATTTTTTTCATATTCACCAAGTTTTGCACGCAGGGTACGAATGTGAACATCTACGGTGCGGCTTTCTATCTCGGAAGAAAGGCCCCATACAGATTCAAGAAGCTGTTCACGGGTAAGCACATTTCCGCGATTTTTTATAAGCAGGACAAGCAGGTCGAATTCCTTGACTGTAAGAAAAAGCTGCTGGGTGCCTGCAAAAACTGTATGCTGATTTTCATCAATTTTAATTCCGCCAGCCTCAAGAAGTTCTTTATGAGAATCTGATTTTTCGTAGCGGCGAAGAACTGCTTTTATGCGGGAAACAAGAGCCATCATTCCAAAAGGTTTTGTAACATAATCGTCAGCACCAGAATCAAGGCCTGTAACAACATCGTATTCTGAATCTTTTGAGGTAAGCATGATTACGGGAATTGTAGAAGTTTTCGGATTTGAACGAAGCTTTTTTAGAATGGAAATACCGTCTTCTTCAGGAAGCATTATATCCAGCAAAAGTAGATCCGGGTTTTTAGTTTGAAGAGCTGACCAAAATGCAGAAGGCAGTGCAAAATCCTGAACTTCAAATCCCTGACTTTTTAATGAATAATTGATGAGCTTACGGATGTTGTCATCGTCTTCAAGAATATAAACCATATCTTAGTTATAAATGATTTGAGTAAAATTGCAATTAAAGAATTGTTAAGTTTGTGTAAAAAATTGAAAAAAGATTGCAAAATTGATCTAAAATGCTTTATCCCGCAGGCCAAAAACCTACGGCCCACGAACTCAAAGTAAGAAGTTTAAGTAAAAGTTGAATTTCAGTGAATTCAGATGAATTTTATTGAATTGTCAATTTTAAAATCTAGTGTTATATTGTAGGTAACCAAGGGCAGAATGCCACTATTTTTGGTCTTATTTGTCTATTGAGGTCCAGTTTGCTTCAGTTAAAAACAAAAAACCACTCATTTCTGAGTGGTCTGTTATAGCGGGGGCAGGACTCGAACCTGCGGCCTCCGGGTTATGAGCCCGACGAGCTTCCAACTGCTCTACCCCGCGTCGTATGTTAAAAATAGTATACAATGTCCGAAAAAAAGTCAATACCGAAAGTCAAAAAAATCAAAAACATTTTCTATTGCTTCTTCAGACTTCCATTACTGCTTCTATACTGCTCCAAGACACATGACTACCCCTAGCAATAGCATAATAAGCCGAAATATTTTGTGAAAAAAATTGCAAAGAAAAAACTTGACAGAATTAAAAAGGTACTCCTATAATGAAAATGTTAAGGTAACCGATTACCTTAAAAAACATTTCTAATATAGGGGTTAGATATGAAGAAAAGACAGTGTTTGATGGCTGCAGCTCTTTGTGCGGCAGCTTTTGCGGTGGTTGGCTGTGGTGGGTCAAAAGACTCTAGCGCAGCTTCAAGTTCTACTAGTGGCAAGAAAGATAGTAGCAATCTTGTTGTTTGGTCATTCACAGATGAGCTGAAGGGTATGATTGACAACTACTACACACCTGCTCATCCAGATGTGAAAGTTGAGTACTCAATGACTCCAACTGACCAGTTTCCGAACAAGCTCGACCCTGTTCTTCAGAGTGGAAACGGTTGTCCAGATGTCTTTGCTCTTGAGAACGCATTTGTCCGCAAGTACATCGAATCTGGTCTTTTGCTTCCTCTTGATGATGTTTATGCAGAGGTAAAAGACAAGATGGCTGACTACCCAATGCAGATTGGTTCTTATGAGGGACACGTCTACGGTATGGCTTGGCAGGTTGCTCCTGGCGCATTGTTCTATCGCCGCAGCCTTGCAAAGAAATATCTCGGTACAGACGATCCTGCAGAAGTACAGAAGTATGTAAAAGACCTCGATACATTCGTTCAGACAGCAGAGCTTTTGAAGCAGAAATCAGACGGACTTTGTGACATCGTTTCTTCATCTGGTGATATGTTTATGCCATACAAGGGTGCAAGAAAAGACCCTTGGGTTGTAAACGACAAACTCGTTATTGACCCAGCAATGGAAAAATACATGGATATGTGCAAACTTATGCATGACAACCACTATGATGGACGCGTTGCTCAGTGGTCAGAAGGTTGGTATGCTGGTATGAAGGGAACACTCAAGGACGAAAAAGATAATCCTGTAGAAGTATTCTGCTACCTCCTTCCAACATGGGGACTCCACTATGTTTTGAAGACAAACGCACCTGAAACATCTGGTGATTGGGCTATGTGCGCAGGTCCTGCTAGTTACTACTGGGGTGGTACTTGGATTGCAGCATACAAGGGAACAAAGAACGCAGCTGCAGCAAAAGAGATGATTAAGTATCTCGCAACAGATGACGGATTCCTTGAGCAGTATGCAAAAGATTCAGGCGATACAGTTGGTAACTTGAATGTTCAGAACAAGATTAAGGATACATTCTCTGAGCCATACCTTGCTGGACAGAATCACTACAAAGATTTCTGCGAAATGGCTAAAGGTATCGACGGAAAGTTGATTCAGGGAACAGACCAGCAGATTGAGCAGTATTTCACTGAGGAAGTTGCAGCTTATGCTAACGGCGAGAAGTCAAAGGAACAGGCTTTGAGTGACTTCAAGGCACAGGTTTCTTCAATGCTTGACTAGGTTAGCCCCCTTTTACAGGCGTAGCCTGTTTTAATAAGATAAGGCATAGTTGTTCTTAAAAAAAATAGGGAAAGACGGCTATGCCTTATTTGAAAAAAAATAAAAATCCCTTTTGCTTATCTTACAAAAAAAAATCATAGATAGAAGGAGTTACTACTATGACAAAAAAGGGCGCACAAGACCGTCTGAACGTCTTTGGCTATTGGTTTACCCTGCCTTTCGTCGTTGTCTTTTTGATATTCAACTTATGGCCGACAGTATACACATTCTTGCTTTCATTTGGAGATATGAAAGGTCTTAAAACAAGTTTCAATCTTGTCGGACTTGTCAACTTCAAAAAGTTAATTGTAGACCCTTATTTCTGGGGAGCTGTAAAAAACACATTTATCATTTGGGGCTTGAACTTTGTTCCACAGCTCGGTATTGCTCTTGTTCTTGCAATATGGCTTACCGATGTAAAACTTAATCTTCATGGAAAGAACTTTTTCCGCGCTATATTCTATCTTCCGAATCTTTTGATGGCGACCTCTGTTGCTATCCTTTTTAAGAGCCTTTTTGCTTATCCGATTGGTCCTGTTAATCAGTTCTTGATGAAGATAGGATTTTTATCAGAGGCTTTTCAGTTCGATAGAAATCCTTGGGCAATGCGCTTAATCGTAGCATTTATTCAGTGGTGGATGTGGTGTGGTCAGACGCTTATTCTTTTGATGGCTGCTATCACAAGTATTTCACCATCTCTTTACGAAGCGGCTGTTATCGACGGCGCAAACGAATGGCAGTGCACTTGGCACATTACTATTCCGCAGCTTCGCCCAATGATGTTCTTCCTTTTAATCACGTCAATGGTTGGTGGTATGCAGATGTTTGATATTCCGTTCCTCATCACAGGTATGCATGGAGAACCAGATTACAAAATCCGCACAACCGCAGTTTATATGTACAACACTGCTTTCCAAGGTAAAAACAATTACTCTTATGCAGCGGCTATTTCTATCGGTATGTTCATCATCACGATTATTCTTGCATGGTGTATCAACCAAATCACAAAAGAAAGAGCTCCAAAGAAGCACTAGGAGGAAAAAATGACCTATACAAGAGAAATAAAGATAAAAGAAACCATAGTTCACATTGCTATGATTATATTCGGTCTTATCGCTGTAGTGCCTGTTTGGGTTATGCTTATTAACGCAACACGCAATAATGCCGAAATTAACTCTGGTTTGTCGCTTATCCCAAGCACTCACGCTCTCGATAACTGGCGTATTCTTACAAGCCGCAACTTCCAAATTTGGCAAGGATTTGGCAACAGTTTCTTTGTGTCTGCTTGCGTTACAATTTTGTGCGTCTACTTCTCTTCTCTCGTAGCTTATGCAATCCATATCTACAGATTTAGAGGAAGAAAACTCCTTTGGAACTTGATAATGATGCTTATCATGCTCCCTGCTTCTTTGTCATTCATTGGATTTTGTCAGTTCATCTCAAAAATTCATTTGATGAACAGCTTCATTCCGCTCATCATTCCAAGCATTGCTTCTGCTGGTACTGTTCTCTTTATGAAGCAGTATCTTGAATCAATCCTTTCATTTGAGCTTATTGAGGCTTCTCGTATTGACGGCGCAGGAGAGTTCCTGATTTTCAATCAGATTATTCTCCCTGTCATTAAGCCTGCAATCGCCACCCAAGCTATTTTCTGCTTCGTTGGTTCATGGAACAACTTCATGACACCATTCGTTTTGCTCTCTAGCACAGAAAAATACACGCTCCCTATGCTCGTTCAGATGCTTCGCGGTGACATTTACCGCACAGAGTACGGCGGAATCTATCTTGGTATCGCTGTTTCTCTTGTGCCAATTATCATCTTCTATGCCTTTATGTCTCGCTACATCATCAGCGGTTTGACAATGGGTGGTGTAAAAGAATAAGCCATAAATACGCAAGCGTATACGATGTTCATACGCATAAGTATGAGATATCTATACGCATGCGTATGAGGTGATTATACGCATAGGTATGCGAATGTTATATGCATGCATATGCGCAATGAATAAAAATAAGGAGAGAATAAATGAGTGACACAGTTCGTGTAAATAATCCGATTTTGCCAGGTTTTCATCCAGACCCTTCAATCTGTATGGCAAACGGTGAATATTATATCGCCAACTCAACATTTGAATGGTATCCAGGTGTTGAAATCAGCCGCTCAAAAGACCTTGTGAACTGGACGGCTGTACCTTCTCCACTTTCAGAGAAACGCCTCCTTGATATGAATGGTGAGAAGTTTTCTTGTGGTATTTGGGCACCTTGCCTTTCATATTCAAACGGACTTTTCTATTTGATTTACACAAACGTAAGAAACTGGGATTTCGGAACAATGAAAGATTGTCCAAATTATCTAACAACAGCTCCATCAATTGAAGGACCTTGGTCTGACCCTGTTTTCTTGAATGCTTCGGGCTTTGATGCTTCAATGTTCCATGATGACGACGGTCGCCATTGGTACATCAATATGGAGTGGGATTACAGAAAGACTGGTCCTAGACAGTTCTCTGGCATTGTTATGAGAGAGTATTTCCCTGAGGAAAAGCGCCTTTCTGACACTCGCCATAAGATTTTCTTGGGAACAGATATTGGAATGGTTGAAGGTCCTCATCTTTACAAGAGAAATGGCTGGTACTACATTGCAGCTGCTGAAGGTGGCACAAGCTATGAGCATGCTATAAGCCTTGGGCGCTCTCGCAATATCGAAGGTCCTTATGAAGTTCATCCGCACAACCCTCTGATTTCGTCTTACGGGCATCCTGAACTCAAGTTGCAGAAAGCAGGTCATGGAAGTTGGTGCTCTTCTGTTGATGGCACAAAAACATATCTTGTCTATCTTTGTGGACGCCCTCTTTCTGTTGATGGAAAGTCTTGCGTTCTTGGTCGTGAGACAGGTCTTGCAGAGATTGAGTGGAAAGAAGATTGGCCGTATGTAAAGCAAACAGATGGCTCTTTGAGTAATACTCCGCCTGAATTTGTTAACGTTACCGCTCCAAAAGACACAAAGCAGTCTTTCCCAGGAGCAGGACACGTTCACTACACTTTCAACGACGACTCTTACCTTCTTGATTTCAAGACACTCAGAACTCCAATTACTGAAGAGCGCGCTTCAACAAAGAAGCGACCTGGATATCTTACGATTACAGGTGGTCAGTCACCATGGTCGTTCTATGAGCAGAGTGTAATTGCTCGTCGTCAGACAGATTTTTGCTTCACGGCAGAAACAAAAATGGAGTTTGAGCCTGATTATTTCCAGCAGTATGCAGGACTTTGCTACCGCTATGATGAGGAAACTCAGTATCTTTTGCAGGTTACCTATGATGAGAATCGAGGAAAGATATTGCAGCTCAATACTCTTATGCCAAATAATTTCTTTGAGCGCGGAATGGAGATTCCTCTCAAGGAGGGTGCTGTTTGGCTCAGAGTAAAAGTTGAGCATGAAAAAGCGGAGTTCTTCTGGTCTCAAGACGGAAAGACATTCCGCGCTATAAGACCGTTGGGCGATGCGTCAAAGCTTTCTGACGAGTATTGCGGAATGGGCTTTACGGGGGCATTCGTAGGAATGTTCTGTGTTGATACAGAGTTCTACAAGAAGAGCGCTTGCTTTGAATATTTTGATTACAACGGGCTTGATAGGGCAGAATGACGACTATATATGACATAGCCAAAGCCACGGGATATTCCGCGCCGACTGTGTCCCGTGCACTTACAGGTACGGGACATTTAACAGAAGCAACGAGGAATAAAATCATCAATGCTGCGTCCGAGATGGGGTATGAGCCGAACAGTATGGCTCGCGGACTTACAACAAAGAGAACGAACCTTATCGGAATAATCTATGATGATGTTCAGATGGCACGCGGTTTTGCGCACCCGCTGTTTTCTGGTGTGCTTAACACATTCCGCGAACTTGTGGAAAATCAGGGCTATGACATAATCTTCATCCGTGCCATAGACACCAAGGGTGCGGGCTTCGGCGTTATGAACCGCATGATTAAAAGCGCCGGCTATGACATCGTTAAGTAGATAAAAGTGATTGCTAAAGTTTAACGAATTGAACACATAATAGCTAATAATATCTATATAATATAGAAGGTAAATAAACAGAAACACAGGAGGAACTTATGGGAAAGATAATGGTATTCGATCATCCGCTGATTCAGCACAAGGTATCGATGATGAGAGACAAGAACACTACGAGCAAGGAGTTCAGAGATTTGGCCAGAGAAGTGGCTATGCTTATGGCATTCGAGGTA